>DASRQT010000188.1:0-6865 GCA_035696485.1 Polyangia bacterium
GGCATCGACTGGCGGCTGCCGCTCGACGAGGCGCGCGCGCGTCTGGGAGGCGCGGCGGCGGTGCAGGGCAACCTGGATCCGGCGGTCCTGCTGGGGCCGATCGCCGACATCGAGCGCCGCGCGGCCGACGTCGTCAAGCGCGGCGGCGGCCGCGGTCACGTGTTCAACCTCGGTCACGGCATCACGCCCGAGACGCCCATCGCCAGCGTCGAGGCCCTGGTCCGTACCGTGCGCGGCACATGAGCGGCGCGGTTCCGATCACCGCGGCGACCACGAAGCTGGCCGTGGTGGCGCTGAACCTGGGCGGCCCCGATTCGCTGGACGCGGTGGAACCGTTCTTGCGCCGGCTGTTCGCCGATCCCGACGTCATCCAGCTGGGCTGGGCGCGTCCACTGCAGCCGCTGTTCGCCGCGCTGGTGGCCAGGCGGCGCGGCCCGTTCTCGCGCGAGGCCTACCGACAGATCGGCGGTAAGTCCCCCATCGGCGCCGAATCGGCCCGGCAGGCGGCGGCGATCGCCGATGACCTTGGACGACGCGGTCTGGCCGTGCGGCCGTACGTGGCGATGGCCTGCTGGCATCCGCTGTCCGACGAGGCGGTGGCGGCGATGGTCGGCGACGGGATCGACCGCGCCATCGCGGTGCCGCTGTTCCCGCATTTTTCGCACACCACCACCGGTTCTTCGTTCAAGCAGCTCGACCGCGCCAACGAGAAGGCGGGGAACCGGATCACCGTCGCGCGCGTCGAGCGTTACGCGGACGCTCCCGGGTACGTCGACGCGCTGGTCGACGAGGTGCAGGCCGCGATCGCCACGCTGCCGGCGGAGGCACGCGCCGACGCGCCGGTGCTGTTTTCGGCGCACGGCCTGCCCGAGTCCTACATCCGCAAGGGCGACCCGTACCTCGACGAGATCCGCACCACCGTCAACGCCGTCAGCCGCCGCATGGGCCTCGGCAGCCGGGCGCAGCTGGCCTTCCAGAGCCGCGTCGGCCGGCAAAAGTGGCTGTCCCCCTATACCGAAGAGGCCCTCGACGCGCTGGCCGAGGCCGGCCACCGGGCGGTGGTGGTGGTGCCGGTGGCCTTCACCGGCGAGCACGTCGAGACATTGCAGGAGATCGACATCCTTTATCGCGAACGCGCACAGCAAAAAGGAATCCGACACTTCGCCCGTGCGCGCACCGTCGGCTGTCACCCGGCGTTCATCGGCGCGTTGGCCGATCTGGCGCTGGGCGTGGCCCGCCAGCGCGGCTGGGCCTAGGAGGATCGTCTGCGCGTCGCGATCATCGGCGGCGGAATCTCGGGGCTGGCGGCCACCCACTTCGCCGCCCGCGCCGGTCACGACGTCGTCTGCATCGAACCGGGCCACCGCCCCGGCGGCCTGATCCGCAGCGAACGCCGCCAGGGTTTTCTGTGCGAGACCGGGCCGCAAGCGCTGCTGGACGGCCCCCCGGAGACGCGGGCGCTTATCGCCGAAGCGGGCCTCGAATCGCGCCTTCTGCGACCGCAACCCGCCGCCAGGCGCCGGTTGATTTATCTGCGCGGCAACCTGCACGCCCTGCCCGCCAGCCCGCCGGCGCTGCTGCGGTCGTCGCTGCTCAGCATGCGGGGCAAGCTGCGGTTCCTGCGCGAGCCGTTCGTGCGCGCGCCGGCGGCCAGCGACGACGAATCGGTGTTTGCCTTCGGCGCCCGCCGCTTTGGCCAGGAGGCGGCGCGCAACCTGGTATCGCCCGCGGTCATCGGCATCTACGCCACCGACGCCGACGCGCTGTCGATGCAGAGCGCCTTCCCGCGCATCGCCGCCCTGGAACGCGAACACGGCAGCGTCCTGCGCGGCGCGATCGCGCATGGACGCAGAAGTGGCGCCGGGCAGCCGATCTCTTTCCCCGAAGGTCTTGCCGAGCTGCCGCAGGCGCTGGCCGCCCGGTTGGGCTCGCGACTGATCACGGCCGACGCCACCACGCTGTCCCGGCACCCGGACGGCTGGCGTGTCGGATTGGCCAGCGGTAACCCGCGCGAGATCTCCGCAGACGCCGTCGTCGTCGCCGCGGCCGCCGGTCCGAGCGCGACCCTGCTCGAGCCTTTGGCCCCCAGCGCGGCGCGCGCGCTGCGTGGCATTCCGTATGCGCCCGCCGCCGTCGTGTGCTTAGGTTTCCGCAATGTTTCTTCCCCGCTGGGCATGGATCTCGACGCCTATGGCTTCATCGCGGCCCGGGGCGAGGGGATCGCCCTGCTCGGCTGCCAGTACGAATCGTCGGTCTTCGCCGACCGCGCCCCCCCAGGCGGTGTCCTGCTGCGCGCCATCCTGGGCGGGACGTTTGACCCCGGCATCGTCGAAAAGAGTGACGAGATCATCGTCGCGCAGACACTGGGCGACCTGCGCCGCGTCACCGGACTGCAACGCGATCCCGATTTCACGCTGGTCTGGCGGCACCTGGCCGCCTTCCCGCAATATCGCCAGGGCCACGCCCGCCAGGTGGCCACCGCCGACGCTGACCTGGCCCGTTTCCCGAACCTGTTCGTGCTGGGGCAAACACTGCGCGGCGTCGGCCTCAATCCCTGCATCGCGGCCGCGGCGGCGCTGGCGCAGCGGCTGTCTTCGATTCAGGCTTGATTCCCAAAGTGCGAGGTCCGATTCTCCTCAAATGCGAAAGGTGAAAGGTTTCCTTATCTTCTTGATCGTGCTGACGGTGATCGTCGGCGCGTTCGCGGTCGTCCTTCGCGTTGGGCGAGGAAAGTCCGACTCGCCCCACGAGGTCAAGCCCGGCTTTTCCACGATCACCAACATGGGCGGCGTCTACATCTTCAGCGCCCGGGTTGGCACCAAGGTGGTCCTGTTCGACGCCGGCGCCGATCCGTTCGCGCGGCCGATCGATGCCCTGTTGTCGGGGATGCAGGCCGGGCGCCAGGACGTCTCCGACATCTTCATCACGCACGGCCACATGGATCACATCGCCGGCGCCCCGTCGTTTCCACGGGCGCGCGTTCACCTGGGTGCCGGCGACGTCGGCATGGCCGCCGGGAAATCCCTGCCTGACGCGCTGATGGGCAAGCTGATGGTCAAGCTGGCCCCGATCCCGCCGCTGACCCAGGTAAACGACCCGCTGTCGGGAAAAACCACCGTCACCGTCGCTGAAGGAAAAACCGTCAAGGCCTTCCCCGTCCCGGGACACACCCCCGGATCGTTCGCGTTCCTTTACGATGAGGTGCTGATCCCCGGCGACATCATGGTGTTCAAGCAGGGACACCTGGAACCGACCCCGGCGCTCTTCGACGCGCACCCCGAGGAGAACAAGGCCGCCATCCGTTCGCTCAAGACCCAGCTCGAGGGCGAGACCTTCGAGTACGTCTGCACCGCGCACGGCGGCTGCACCCCCAAGGGCCTCGGCCGCATCCTGCTGGACGATCTCATCAAACGCGTCGGCGGCTGAGGGGACCCGCCCTCCATCTCGACCTGGGCCTTCACACCAGGTACGCGTGGCGTGCTTCCTCTAGCTTTCCGCCTCGACGACGCGCACCAGCGCGGGACGGGCGCGGCAGCGCGCCAACCATGACGCGACGTGGGCGCGTCCCTCGAGGTCAAGGCCCAGGGACGTACCGAAGTTCAGGACGCTGGCCGCGGGAATGTCGGCGATCGAAAACTCGCCGAGCACGTGCTCTCGCTGCCCGAGCCGCTTGTCCAGCATGTCGAGGAGGCGCAGCAACTGGAAGTGATTGTAATTGGCGGTCGCCTTGCTGCGGTCCGCGGCGGCGTAGGAAACGGGTGTGTCGAGGCCGTGATATAGGAACTGCATCATGTACGGGTGAAGCTCGGTCATCCCCCAGACGCTCCAGCACAAAGCGTCGGCGTGCGGCCCGCCACCGTCCGGCCATAACCCCTTCTTGCGGCCGTAGGTGTCAGCCAGGTGCAGCAAGATGGCAAGCGATTCGAAGAAGGGCTGGTCGTTGTCGACCAGCGCGGGAACCTTGCCGTTGGGGTTGATGGCCAGGAACTGGGGCGCGCGGTTTTCTTTCCCCGCGCGGTCGACCGGAATGTATTGATACGGCACACCCAGTTCCTCCAGGGCCCAGTGGACACGGGAACCCGAACTCCTCTTCCAGCTGTACAACTGTATGCTCATGGTGTGTGCCGTGAGTCTAAACTAAAAGAGGACGCCCGCTCCCACGGCCGCGGTGGGTGTCCATTGATCGACGACGCCGTGGTCCGGATCCTGGCTGACGAACGCCGGCGCCTGAAGTTGCAGGAACGCCACCAGACGCACGTCCGACGTGCGCATAGTTTCAACGCCAGCGCGCAGGCCAAGTGACAGTCCCCAGGCCGCTGCGGTGCCGGTGTCCCCCGGTCCGTCGAGGGGCGCCGGCCCCGCGAAGCGCTGGTACACGAGGCCCGCCAGCGCCCCCGCGAAGAGTGAGGTGTTGGCGGCCGGGGTGGCGTAAAGCGTGGCCTCGATCTGGGCATCAACCTGCGCGCGCAGCCGGAGCCTGTCGGGCGCGTTGCCAAGATCGAGGGCACCGCCCAGCCGGACGCCGACGTGGAGCGCGCTCACCTCTCGACGTAGCGCCAGCGCCAATCCGGGCAGGGTCTCCAGCGACGATCCGACCGGCACGCCGAGCTGGTAAACCTCGGCGCCGAAGTGCAGGACGCTGCGCTGTTCAAGCGCGCTGCCCTGGCGTTTGAGCCAGGCGTTGGACTCGGGCCCGCGCAGGACCAGCGGATCGCTGGCCAGGACCACGGTCAGCAATCGTTCGACCGCCGCCACCAGCCCGTCGGACCCGATTCTCTCGCGGTGGGGTACCTGGGTGTTGATGCGTCCGGTGAGCCATTTTCCCTCCTGCGCTCCAAGATCGACCACCTCCACCGTCAGATAGGCCTGGCAGTTGCCGACGGCCGCGTGGTGCGTCGCGTGGCGATCCAGCTCGCTGCCGACCAGGCGGGCGAGCGCCGCGCCGTCGCCCTTCGCCCCCTCGATCTCGACGCAGGTCTGCAGCTGCGCCAACGCCGCCCCCGGCAGGGCGAGGCAGGCAGCGGCCGTGACGGCGCCGAGGAGAAGGCGCATGGCTAGAAGATGATCCCGATCTGGGCCAGGGCGCCGGGCATGTACGTGTCGATGGCGCCGGAGTCGTTCTCGGTCTTGAGCAGATACGTGGGCGTGTTGAGCTCGATCTGGCCGAAGAAGTGCACCGAGCTGGCGCGCAGGAACTCGTACCCCATCAGGACGTCGAGGTTCAGGCCACCCCCCAGCAGGCTCTCGCGCGAGGAGCTCAGGGAGCCCATGCGCTGGGCGAGAGGCCGGATGGCCTCCAGAACCGCCAGCTCGAACGCCGCGCCGCCACCGAAGTAGAACGAGTTGATGCCAGGCGCATCCGCGTAACGCAGGAAGTGCAACCCGACCAGACCGCTGCCGGCGTAGTCGATGTGTCCGCCCAGGTCGTTGCGGTGGATGCCGGTGTTCTCGGTGCCCAGGTTCAACCGCCCAAAGACGTCGAGCCCCCAGGCACGCAGCTTGCGCCGGTACCCGACCTGGACGCTCAAGGGCGTCAAGACGCGAAGCTGGTCGGCGGTCGGTTGCGTCGCGCCCTGCGCCGTCGCCAGCTTGGCCATCCGTACCGCGGTCCCCATGCCGAAGATGAAGTGCCCGGTCCCGTCGATGGTGCGAAGATTTTTCTCGCTGTCGTCGCGCAGGACGTTCTCGCGCGTGATGGTGGTGCCGATGGCCCGGTTGCGCAGCAGGGAGAACGCGATCCGCTGGGCGAGCTCGCCGAACTCGTCGAGCTCGACGTGAGCGACCTTCTCCTCGCGCTCGGTCCCGGAGTACCGCGCGAACACCGTCCACCCGCTCTCGAGCTGGTAGAGGTCGACGGACAGGCGTTGATCGCAACGGCCATCAACCGCGGCGAATCCGACCTCGTGGGTGACCTCGTACTCGAGCATGCGCTTGAGATACTGGGTGGGGTCGATCTCGTGGCGGCTCGCTGAACGCTTCTCGCCTTGCGCTGGCGCGGACGTGAACACCGTCGGCGCGGACGTGAACACCGTCGGGGGCGCCGGTTTGGAAGTCGGTGGCGGGAATGCCAGTGGGGAAGCCGCCGGGTCGGGTGTGGAGCCAGCGGGCGCGGCGCGCGGCGGCGCTTCGGGCGGCGGCCTGTACCACGACTTCTGTTGCACGGTCACGCACACGGGCGTGGTGGCGAACGCCATGGTCGACCAGAGCACCGTGACGAGACCAATCCAGAGCATCTTCATGCCAGGGCACCCTGTGCAGCGCACGTGCCAGGCACAATCGCGGTCTCTTCGAGACGCTCTTGCCCGCGTTTTTGCCGCGCGGTGACCCACCATACGGTGGAGGTCGCGACACTCCCTGTTGGAAAGCCAACATCGACCCGACACCGCGCGGCGCGAAGTTAACTTCCAATGTTGACCATGATTCTTCTTGCTCAGTCGATCCGGGCCAGGCCAACTTGATCACACGTGATCATCGACGTCGCGATACTGCGCACGCGTCGTCGCTTGCCGACGCTGCTGCTGGGTCTATCGGTTCTCTCAATCGGCGCCTGCACGGGGAACATGGGCAACGTGGCGCCGAACGATTCAGGCGCCGGTGACGGAGGCGGCAGCGGCGGTGGCCAATCAGGATCCGGCGGGCGCGCTACCGGCACAGGCGGCGACAGCGCGTCCGGTGGCGCCGCCGGCAGCGCGGGCAATCCCGGTGACGCCTCCGGGATGGCGGGCGCCACAGGCAGCGACGGTGCCAGCGCCGGCTCAGCGGGATCGGGGACTATCGGAACCACCGAGCCGACCGGGCAGCCGACGTTGCCCTCCGGCCGCGGCGCGATCATGCCCTTTTCCGAATACGAGGCCGAGGCGGGGAC
>DASRQT010000189.1:0-13940 GCA_035696485.1 Polyangia bacterium
ATCGTTGATGTAGCTATGGACGCCCAGCCCGACGTTGGCGCCCAGCTTGAGCCCGGAGACACCACAGGAACGGGCGGCGGCCGCGTCGTCACAAGGTCCGAGGCCGGTGTCGGTCGGCTTGATGTTGAGAAACCCAGGGCCGGCAAAGGCGTGTTCAGCGCCATCAGCTGCCAGCTCCTCATCGAAGGGCCAGACGCCGCCCCGCGCTGCCCGACGCCGTAGATGGGACCCTCAAAAGGGTCCCATGCCCGCCGCGACTTAGCCGCCGCGGCGGAGGACCGGGGAGGGCGTGAACTCCAGCGGCAGCGCCGGTGACGTGCCGCCCGCGGCCACCGACGGTAACCGCCGGACTTCGTCGCGCGCGATCCGCCACGAAGCCTGGATGATCCACGAGATGGAACGGTCCTGACGGATGGCCTCACGCTGGGTCTCGGCCAGCATGCCGGAGTTAAAGTAGAGGGTCACCTTTTTCTTCGGCGACGGCACAACCACGTCCCTTTACAGCGAGATGTCAGCCGTCGACGGAAGGTACAGGACCAGGTTCAGGCTGACCATGTAGGTCGAGCCCCATTTCAGATCGGAGGCATTGGCCCGGCCGTCGCCGTTGACGTCACGTCCCGCCGGATTGATTTGCGCGATGATGTCGCGCAGCACCAGATCCAGCGCCAGGAAATCGTTGATGTAGCTATGGACGCCCAGCCCGACGTTGGCGCCCAGCTTGAGCCCGGAGACACCACAGGAACGGGCGGCGGCCGCGTCGTCACAAGGTCCGAGGCCGGCGTCGGTCGGCTTGATGTTGAGAAACCCAGGGCCGGCAAAGGCGTAAAAGTCATAGTGCGCAAACAGACTGCCAAACAGCGAATACTTGCCGGTGAACGGCACGAACTCCAGCTGCGCCGCCAGGATCTGCGAGATCTTGCTCATCGAATCGACCGCCTGCTGCGCGGTCGGCTCGCGCGGGATGGACGGATTGGCGGTCGGCAACGTCTCCTTCACCCGATCCTGAAACCCGGTCTCCAGGCTGGCGACGGTGAAGGCGCCGAATCCCGACAACGATAGCCAGTCGGTGATGTGAAAGCCCAGCTTCAGGTTCACGAAGACGCTGTGATAAAAATCCTGGTTCAGCGTCGTACCGCCGCCGCCGCCGAACTCCAGCCGCAGCGAGCGCAGCTCGACCTTCTTGCGAATGGCGGGGGCGTCGGCCAGCGGGCTCTTGCGCTGCGCCTGCGCCAGCGCGGGAAGGATGGCGACAGCCGAAAACGCGATCAGAAACGTGATCCGCTTGTTCATGTCATTCCTTATCGAGGAGACTTGTACTGAAAGCCCATCGGCAGGTAGACGCCGACGCCCGCATAGAGCATGAGGTTGTTCACCAGCTCTGACGTCGCCGCCGCCTTCACGGTCTCGATCGGCGCCAGCGGGTCACGGTTAATTGGTTCAAACTTGTCAGCGAAGATGTAGTCCCGCAGCGCGACGTTGAACGTCAGCCAGTCGAACAGGAAGAAGCGCGCACCCAGCCCCGCGTTCGGCGTCAGCGCGTCGGTGGTGAAGGCGGTGTTGCCCGGGTTGCGTGGGATGATCTCCGTGCGGGTGAGGCCGAAGCCCGCCGAGGCGTAGATCTCCCAGTGCAAGATCGACCTGTTGAACAGCGTGAACTTCCCGTAGGCCGGGACGTAACCGAAGTTCAGCGCCCCCGCGTAGAGATATCGGTTCAACGTCGGGATGCGGTTGTACTGCAGTCCCAGCAGCTCTTCGCGCTCGGTCAGCGCCTTGATGAAATACTGCCCCTGCAAACCGACCCACAACACGTCGGTCAGGAAGTAGTTGAACTCGCCGCCAAACGAGAAGTGGCGAATCAGGTTGTCGTTCACCGACATGCCCGTGAAGGGGGACAGCTCGACGCGGCCACCTTTGAGAAACGCCTTCCGGGGAACCACGACGACGTCCTGCCACGACAGCGTGGCGGCGCCCTTGCCGGCGCCGATGCCCTCACCGGGGACGACGGCCTCGCCCTCCGCGGCCGGGTCGGTGGCGGCCGGGACCTTCTCCTCCGGTGCGGCGGGGGCAGCCTGATCAGCAGCGGTTTGCGCGTCTGACTGTTTGTCTTGTGCGGGCGCGGCGGCCTTGGCCCCCGCTTTTTTGGCCGCCTGCGCTCGCGAAATCCCGCCCGCAAACGCTGCCGCGAAACATGCGGCAAAGCACACCAAGAGGCGAATGGCCGGACGCTTCATGATCCCTCGCTCGTTGTCTCGGGGAGTGTGAGGTGAAACCTACAGGTCGACAAAAAGGCCAAAATATCGGAATGATTTCAAAGTGTTACGCGAGGTCGCCGAGATGTCGGGCACTATAACATGACGATTTTTTCTCGGGCAACTAAAAATCTCCAAGCCGCCTCACACGTTTTTTTGCAGTGTTTGAAGTTGTCATGCCGCAGGTGGGTGGGGCTGTTGCTGATACAGCGCGTCCACGAATTCTTCCGGATCGAATTCGCGCAGATCCTCCACGCGTTCACCGATCCCGACGTAGCGAACCGGGATCTGCAGCTGATCTGCAATTCCCAGGATCACGCCGCCTTTCGCCGTGCCGTCCAGCTTGGTGAGCACGATCCCCGAGACCGACATCGCCTGCGTGAACATCTGCGCTTGAGCAATCGCGTTTTGTCCGCTCGTGGCGTCGATGACCAACCACGTCTGATGGGGCGCCCCGGGCGTCGCTTTTCCGATCACGCGGCGGATCTTCTGCAGCTCCTCCATCAAATCGGTCTTGGTGTGAAGGCGCCCGGCCGTGTCGGCGATGACGACGTCGAAGCCTTCGGCGACGGCGCGTTTGACGGCGTCGAAGATGACCGACGACGGATCGGCGCCCTCCTTGCCGCGCACCAACGTCGCCCCGACCCGGCTGGCCCAGATATCCAGCTGCTCCGTCGCCGCCGCGCGGAACGTATCGCCCGCGGCCAGCATCACCTTCTTTCCGCCGGCGACGATCTTGGCGGCCAGCTTGCCGATGGTGGTGGTTTTTCCGCTGCCGTTGACGCCGATCACCAGCAACACGAACGGGCGGCTGGCGCCGAAGTCGATCGAGGGCGCGTCCAGCGTCAGGATCTGCGAGCTGCGCTGGCGCAGGTACATCCAGACCGCGTCGGGGTCGCGCAGCTCCTTGCGCGTCAGCGACGATCGAAGCTCCTCCAGCAGCTTCTGGCTGGTGCGAACGCCGATGTCCGCGGTCAGCAGGACCTTCTCGATGTCGTCGACGACGCCAACGTCCAGCTCCTTGCGCCCGGCGAAGACCTCGCCCAGGCGCGACACCCAGCCCGATCGCGTTCGCGCCAGCCCCGGCGCAAGCCCGCCCGCGTCTTTCTTGGGGCGTGGTGGCGGGACGGACGGGGGCGCCGGCTTGGCCTGCGGCTCGGCCAGATGCTGGGGGCGCGACTCCGCGGAGGGTTCAGGGGTTGGCGTGATTGCGCGCTCCGGTGCTTGCGCGGGGAAGGGGATGACCTGCGCCGACCGATCGCGTTTTGCGGGTGCTGGTTTGGCTGTTGGCTTGTTGTCCGACTCTGGTGTGACCGTCTCCTCGGCCTCGACCTCTTCGGGCGATACCTCCTCCTCGGCGGTAGCCGACCCGATTTTCTGCGGCTCGCCGGCCTGCTCAATTTGTCTGCGCCGCGATGCGCGGGCGCGTCTGACGACCAGATATCCCAGTAAACCGGTGACGCCCAGACCGCCGACGGCAGCGACAAGCTCGATGATCTCACTGGGATTGACGGAAACGGGATCCATGGCGGCTGGACATTATCACCACAACCCGTTCACGCTATCGGACGGCGAGACCGTCGTCGGGTGGCCTCGCCACCTCAAGGAACTTGCGGCCTCACGCACGAAGGTCGAGGCTGCTGGTTGATGAGGCCAGTTGGGCGGTGGGCAGGTGATTTATTTACAGGTCGGCAGGCCGGATGATAAAACAGATAGGAGTCTGACCATACACGTGACGTAGTGTCACTCCAGAGGCAGCGCGGAGGCCCTTTTTGAAGATCAAGCGTATCGAGATCTGCGGGTTCAAGTCGTTCGTGGAGAGGACGTCCATCACCTTTCCGGACCCGATCACGGCCATCGTCGGCCCCAACGGCTGCGGCAAGTCAAACATTGTCGACGCCATCCGCTGGGTCATGGGCGAACAGTCGGCAAAACACCTGCGCGGCCGCGCCATGGACGACATCATCTTCGCCGGTTCGGAGACCCGCGGGCCGACCGGGTTCGCCGAGGTCTCCCTGACCTTTGACGCGAGCGCCATCAGCGCCGACGCCGCTCCGGGTGGCGTACCGTGGGGGGCAGTGCGACCTGAAGAAGTCGTGGTCACGCGCCGCCTGTACCGCGGCGGCGACAGCGAGTATCTGCTCAACGGCGTCCCATCCCGCCTGCGAGACATCGTCGACTTCTTCCTGGGGACGGGCGTCGGCTCCAAGGCCTACGCGATCATCGAACAGGGTCGAATCGGGTTCATCGTGTCGTCGCGTCCCGAAGATCGGCGGGGGCTCATCGACGAGGCCGCCGGGATCACCAAATACAAGGTCAAGAAACGGACGGCCGAGCGGCGCATGGAGTCCACGCGCCAGCACCTGCTGCGCGTATCGGACGTGGTCGCGGAGATCGAGACGCGCCTGCGGTCGCTGCGACTTCAGGCGCAGAAGGCCGAGCGCTACAAACGATACAAGAACGAGCTCAAGGACATCGAGCTGTGGGCGGCGTCGCAGCGCTACCTGGGCCTCCTGGCCGAGGAGAAGTCGCTGGGCGAAGAGCACACGGTGCTGGCCGAGCAGCACGATCAGTCGGCGACCGCGCTGGCCGTCGAAGAGACCTCGGTCGAGGCCGAGCGGCTGTCGGTCACCGAAGAGATGGCCGAGCTGGGCGCGGCCAAGGACGACCTGTTCGCGCTTTCCAACAAGGCGCAGCTCGGGATGCAGCGCGCCCACCACTATGACGACGAGGCCGCGACGCTGACGACGCGCGCCGAGGCGGCACGCAAGGAGATTGAAGACCTGCTGGCCCGCGCCGCGCAACACGGCGCCGCGATCACCGAGCTCGAGGGACAGCTGGCGCGCCTGGACGACGAGGCCGAGTCCAGCCGCGAGAGTTACGAGGCCAAGGCGCGCGATCACGAGGAGCGGCGCGCGGCGCTGGCCACGGTTCGTCGCGATCTGGACGCCTGCACGACCGAGCTTGCGTCCGCTCAGGCGCGCATCGCGCGGGGTGAAGCCGAACGCGCCGCCGCGGCGGCGCGGCGCGAAGATCTGGTGTCGCGCCTCGAGGCCCTGTCGACCGAAGATCAGGCGTCGGCCGAGCGTCTGACGGTGGTGGTTGCCGACGACGAGGCGCTGGGCACCAGCTTGACCGAGATCAGGACCCGGCGCGACGACCTCGGGGGCAGACGCCAGGTCGAAGAGGCGCGCCAGCTGGCGCTGAAAGCGGATGTCGGCCGCGGCGAGATGGAGCTGGAGACCTTGCGCGAGGAGGCGCATCGACGACGGTCGCGCCTGGCGTCGCTGGTCGAGATTCAGGATCGCTACGAGAGCTTCCAGAAGGGGGTGCGCGCGATCATGCAGCAGCATCGCGATCGCGAGGGCGCCGGGGCCATCTCCGGGATCAAGGGCGTGGTGGCGGACATCGTCCAACCGCCGCCCGAGCTGGAAGCCGCCGTCGAGGCGGTGCTGGGCGATCGTCTTGGCAACATCATCGTCGAATCACACGACGTCGGCGTCGAGGCCATCCAGTTCCTCAAATCGCGCAGCGAGGGGCGATCCAGCTTCATCCCGCAGGGGCTGCGCCAGCCGTTGTTTACGACCGCGCCGACCACGGCGCCCGCTGGCACCGTCCTCTACGACGCCATGGGCGGCGCCTCCGTCGAGAAGCCGGCCAATGACGCGTTCATTCCAGCGATGCTGCCCGATTCGATGGCGTGGCCGACCGGCGACGGCGTGCGCGGGCCGATGCTCGAGCTCATCGGGTACGACCGCAAGTACGATCAGATCGCCGCGTATCTGCTGGGCGACGTGCTGGTGGTCGAGGATCTGCGGCGCGCGCTGCAGCTGTGGCGGCAGACCAACACCAGCAAGACCATCGTCACGCTGGACGGGGAGGTCATCGATCCGCGTGGCGTGGTGACCGGCGGATCGCGCGAAGCCGCCGTCGGAGGTGTCCTCGAGCAGAAACGCGAGATGCGCGAGCTGGAGGAGGTGGTCGCTCGCCTGGACAGCGACTACCAGCAGGCGCTGTCGCGCCACGTGGAGAACAAGCAGCAGCTCGGCAGCGTGACCAAACTGATGGAGGAGCTGGCCGCGCAGATGCGGACCGACGAGGTCGGCATCGTGTCACAGGAGAAGGATCGCGACCGCGCCACCGACGAGGTGCGCCGCTTGACCCAGCGCCGCGCGCAGCTGGCCAGCCAGACCGAGGACCTCCGGCGATCGCTGGCCGATACCGAGGCGCGACACGAAAACGCGTCCGCCACCTTGGATGTCGATCGCACGATCGTCAGCGACGCCGACGATCGTGCCAGGGAGCTGCGCACGCGGGCGCTGGCCCTTGCCGAAGAGGTCGATGCGCTGGTGGCTGAGCTGACGGCGCTGAAGGTCGCCGCCGCGCAGGCCGAGGATCGGCGCATGAACGCGCGCGAGACGCTGGACCGGCTGACCAGCGAACGCAGCGATCACGAGCAGCGCGCGCTCCGACTGGAGCAGACCATCACCGAGGAGACCGGCCGCGTGGAGATCCTGCGTGCCGACGCCGTGCGGGTGCGCGAGGAGGCCGCCTTGTGGCAGGCCGAGGCCGAGGCGCGGGCACGGGCCCACGCCGAACGACAGTCGGCGCTGGAGCAGCGGCAGATGTCGCTGGCTGAGCGTGACGCCGCCCTGCGGGCCTCGCGCGCCGAGGTCACGCGCCTCGGCGGCAGCCTCGGGAAGGTGATTCTGCGTGTCCAGGAGACCACCTTGCGGCGCACGTCGCTGGAAGAGCAGATGGAAGAGCGCTATCGCGACGTGAAGCTCGCGGAGGTGGTCTACGACTACCACCTGCGCCCGCTGGTCGGTGAGGGGGAGGAGGCGCGCATCAACGAGCTGCGCGGGCTCATCGAACGGATGGGCGAGATCAACCTCACTGCCATCGAGGAGTCAGAGGAGCTGCAGAAGCGATTCGACTTTCTCACCACCCAGCGCGCCGATCTGGACTCCGCGATCTCCCAGCTGGAATCGGCCATCGAGAAGATCAACCGCGCGTCGCGAAAGCGGTTCCGCGAGACCTTCGACGCCGTGAATCTCAAATTTCAGGAAGTGTTCCCGCGCCTGTTCGGCGGCGGCCGCGCCTTCCTGCAACTGACGGACGAGGGCGACCTGCTGGAGACCGGGGTGGAGATCGTCGCCAACCCGCCCGGCAAGAAGGTCATGCAGAACATCGAGATCATGTCGGGCGGTGAGAAGGCGCTGACGGCGGTGTCGTTGTTGTTCGCGATCTTCCTGGTGAAGCCGTCGCCGTTCTGCCTCCTCGACGAGGTCGACGCGCCGCTGGACGAGGCCAACGTGGGCCGCTTCAACGACGTGGTGCGCGAGATGACCGATCGCTCGCAATTCATCATGATCACGCACAACCGGCGCACCATGGAGATCGCCGACCGCCTGTGCGGCATCACCATGGAGGAGCCGGGCGTCTCGAAGCTGGTCGCCGTCAACCTCAAGGGTGGCTCGGGCCGTATCGGCCGCGCCACCGTCGCCACCGCGTCGTCGCCCACAGTGTAGGCGCGGCAGATTCGCCGTTGACGTGGTAAATCCCTAGAAATACACTCGCTCCATCACCGGCAACACTCGGTAACGACAAAAAATGGCGACCTACATAACGGAAGAATGCATCAACTGCGGCGCGTGCGAGCCGGAGTGCCCAAACGAAGCGATCAGCGAAGGCGAGGACATCTACGTCATCGACCCCAAGCTGTGCACGGAGTGCGTCGGTTTCCACGACCATGAGGCCTGCCAGGCGGTATGTCCCGTCGAGTGCTGCCTCCCGGATCCCAAGATCGTCGAGACCGAAGACACCCTGATCGCGCGCGCGAAATCGCTGCACCCCGACAAGGAGTTCGGCGAGACCTACCCGTCCCGGTTCCGCAAGACCGGGTAGGGACGCGCCTCCCTCCACCTCCTGGCTAGCCTGCTTGGCGACCGACAGGCGGGGCCCTTTCGTACTGCCGCGCCTTCGTCGTGGGTACAAGCCCAATGCCATCCGAAACGTATTGCAAGATACCCCTTTGGGGACGGAGGACTGTGTGAACTCACTTGTATTGAAAGGGCTCCTTCTCAGTGCCCTGCTGGCAACCGGCGCGTGCTCGGGTGGCTCGAAGGCGGCGCCCGACGCGGGAAATGGTGGCGACGCGCGGGACGCAGGCGGCGGGTCCGACACGGCAACTGGCGGGTCCGGCGGCGCGGGCGGCGGGTCCGACGCCGCAGCTGACGGGTCCGGCGGCGCGGGCGGCGGGTCGGCCGGCTTCATGGTTCTCGTGTCCGCGGCGCCGCCCGGTCCCTTCATCGCTCAGAATCTCTGGGAGGGTGTCCTGGCCTTCAAGGTTGCCGGGCCGGGGGCGCCCCTGGTGCCCGCCACCGGCATCGACAAGAGTCTGGTGGCCGATCCGGTTGCCTTGGCGTTCCGAGCTTCGTCCTCCGAGCTGTTCGTTGGCAATCGACACGGAGTCAACGCGGCCGACGGCGTGCCGGGCAGCATCTCCCGGTTCGTCTACGACCGCGCGGCGGGCACGTTCACGGCTCACGGGACGATCACCGGCAATAGCCTGAGGGCTGTCGATCAGATCTTGTTCGTTCCCGGGACCGGCGAGATGTTGGCGGCCAACTTCACCTACCCCGACAGCGGACCCGCCATCTCACGCTTCACGTTCGACGCCGACGGAAACGCCGTCCCGAACGGGACGCTCGCCGCCGGACCGGCTGGGGGCGTGGCGATCGCACCAGACGGAAAGCGGCTCTATCTCACCACCGGAGGGCTGGCGAGCAGCGCCATTCGCCTGTTCGATCTCTCGAACGGCGGCGCACCCTTACCGGACGTCACGATCGCCGGGGCGCCCCGCCTCTTCAACATGGCCGTGCGGAGCGGCCTTCTTTACGTCGCAGCGGTGGACGTCAGCAAGGTGTACCGCCTCACCATCGGCCCTTCTGACGACCTCACCCTCAAGGACAGCGTCGTGGCAGACGGCGCGGCCAGCATGGCCTTCAGTCCGGACGGCAGCGAGATGTTCACGGCGGCCCACTTGACCTCCGAATTCATCGATCGGTTCAGTTATGATGCCGCGGGCGACACCTGGACGAGCACGACGAAGGTCATGACCAGCTCGTCTCTCGGTGGCATCGTCGTTTTGCCGTAGCGAAGGACGTTCGCCTGGGCCCCCACGGCGATTGACATGTCAGGGAGAGGGGGGCGTTGCCAAACGTTCGGGGTACGCCTCGATGACGTGTCCGCCGGCCAACTCGGAGGTCAGCTCCAGAAAGCGGCCGCTGCGCCAGCGTTCGTAGATCTGGTCGCGCAATTGATCGCGCGCCTCTTCAAACGAGACGTTCTTGGGCGGCTGTTCGGCGATGTACTGCGACACGTGAAAACCGGTCTCGGCGGTGATCATCGGCGTCGCCTGGCCGGGCGCCGTGAGGCGCTGAACCTCGCGGCCGACCTCGACGGGAAACGGATCGTCGATCCCTTGCCAGACCCGGCTGAACTTCACGCCACGATCTCTCCAGGCCGGATCCTGGCCGATGGCCTGGAAGCCATCGGTGGTCCGATGCGGATGCTGCCGCAGGTATTGCTCCAGCGCCCTGGCGGTCTCGGCGGCGCGGGCACGCGGCGCGTCCTTCATGCGCGCGCCGGTGTAGACGTTCAACATCGCCACCTCCACCAGGCGCGGATGGACGAACGCCTTACGCGCCTTCTCGTACACGTCGCGCAACACGGCGTCCGGGATGTCCTGCTTGCCGAGTCGCGGCTCGATCTCCTGCGCGATCATCCTCGCCACGGCGGCGCCGGCCTGCGCCTGCACGACATCGGGATCGCGCGCCGGCACAACCGCGGCGGCGGCGCCCGCCAGTAGCTCGAAACGGATCAGCTCGTCGAGCGCCGCGCGCGGCGGCTTGCCGGAGAACCGCATCTGCCGCAGGACATCCGCCTGCTTGATTTCGACCGCGCCCACGCGCGCGACCACAGCGTCGGTCGCCTGCGGCGCGCCGGCGGTGCCCTGCGCGCCGCCCTGGGCCCCGGACGCGCCACGATGCCTGTCCGATCGCGCACACGCCACCGCGACTGCGATCGCCGCGATCACGAGCACGGCCTTCTCCATCGGACCTGATCATATGTGCTAGCTTGTCTTCGATGCCAGAAAGTTCGCGCCGTTTGGTGGTCGCCATCGACGGTCCCGCGGGGGCCGGCAAGTCGACCACCGCGCGCCTGTTGGCTGAACGTCTGGGATACGCGCTGCTCGACACCGGGGCCATCTACCGCACGCTGGCCCTGCTGGCGCGTGAGCGTGGCATCCCCTGGGACAACGGCCCGGGAGTGGCGGCGCTGGCGCCCGACCTCAACATCACGTTCGAGCTGCAGGGCGGGGTGAACCGCGTGCTGCTGGACGGCGTCGAGATCTCGCCTCGGATCCGCACGCCCGAGATGTCCGACGGCGCGTCGCGCGTCTCCGCGCTGCCCGAGGTCCGGGCTGCCCTGCTGGGCCTGCAGCGGCGGCTGGGCGCGGAGGGTGGGGTGGTGGTCGAGGGGCGCGACATCGGCACGGTGGTCTTCCCCGAGGCCGAGGCCAAGTTCTTCCTCACCGCCAACACCGACGAACGCACGCGCCGGCGGGTCGCCGAGCTGCAGGCCGCCGGTCGCATCGTCGACCCTGCCCAGACCCGGGATGACCTGATGGCACGGGACCACCGTGACTCCAATCGCGCTGTCGCCCCCCTGCGCAAAGCGGACGACGCGGTCGAGATTGATTCAACGAAGATGAGCGCCGCCGAGGTTGTCGCGTGCATGGCCGACGTCGTCGCCGAGGTCGGGGCGCGGCCCGCCCGACCGTCGCGGAGCCCGGCTGTCGTCCAGTGACGCCCCAGGGCGCGTCAATCGCTGACGCCCGCAGTCATTGACATTCCCCAGGCGGAACGCTAATTTTCGCCCCCTTCGCCACCCGAATGGTCGGTGTGTGCGAAGAAAACCCACAACCCTGACCGTGGCGAGCCATCCATACCGGAATTCGCCTTCCACCCTGACAACTAGGGCAGTCATACAAGGGAACTAGGCCTAGACTTTGGGCCAGGAAACGCAGAGGCACACTGAATGGTTTCAATGACGAGCACCACCGACAACATGAGCGGAGCCGAGGAAAACTTCGCCGCCCTCTTCGAAGAGTCACTCAAGCACGAGGACGTCAAGGAAGGGGACATCGTCAAGGGCACGATCATCCAGGTCGGCAAAGATCACGTCGTCGTTGATATCGGATACAAGTCAGAAGGAACGATCCCGCTTTACGAGTTCGTCCAGGCGGACGGCACCGTCGGCATCAAGGAGGGGGACGTCATCGACGTCTTCCTGGAAAGCCGCGAAGACGAAAATGGCCTCTGTGTCCTGTCCAAGGAGAAGGCCGACCGTCTCAAGGTCTGGGACGAGATCTCCGGCGCCTGCGAGCGCGACGAGCTCATCGAAGGGACCATCAGCGCCCGCGTCAAGGGCGGCCTGTCGGTCACCATCCGCGGCGGCGTGAAGGCGTTTCTGCCCGGGTCGCAGGTCGACCTGCGGCCGGTGCGCAACCTCGACGCCTTCATCGGCAAGAGCCACCGCTTCAAGGTCATCAAGTTCAACAAGAAGCGCGGCAACATCGTGCTGTCGCGCCGGGTGCTGCTGGAGAAGGAGCGCGCCGAGCTCAAAGAGCAGACGCTGGAGAAGCTGAAGGAAGGTCAGATCGTCGAGGGCATCGTCAAGAACCTCACCGAGTACGGCGCCTTCATCGATCTCGGCGGCATCGACGGCCTGCTGCACATCACCGACATGTCCTGGGGTCGCGTCACGCACCCATCGGAGCTGTTCCAGGTCGGCGATCACGTGCGCGTCAAGGTACTGAAGTTCAACGCCGACACCGAGCGCGTCTCGTTGGGGCTCAAGCAGATCAGCGAGGATCCCTGGACGCACGCCCAGGAGAAGTACCCGCCCGGCACCGTGGTGCGCGGCAAGGTCGTGTCGCTCAAGGACTACGGCGCGTTCATCGAGCTGGAAGAGGGGATCGAGGGGTTGGTCCACATCTCCGAGATGTCGTGGACCCGCCGCGTGAAGCACCCGTCCAAGGTGGTCGCGGTCGGCGACACCGTCGAGGCCGTGGTGCTGGACATCGACCCGCGCCAGAACCGCATCAGCCTGGGCATGAAGCAGCTCGAGCCGAACCCGTTCGCTTCGCTGAAGGAGAAGTACCCGCCCGGCACGGTCGTCAAGGGCGTGGTCCGCAACATCGCCGACTTCGGCATCTTCGTGGAGATCGAAGAGGGGATCGATGGCCTCGTGCACGTCTCCGATCTGTCGTGGACCCAGCGGGTCAAGCACCCGTCGGAGCTGTACCAGAAGGGCGACGAGGTCGAATCGGTCGTCCTCAACATCGACTTCGACGGCGAGAAGCCGAAGGTGTCGCTGGGCATCAAGCAGCTGGTTCCCGATCCGTGGGATCGCATCCCCTACGATTACCCGGCGGGCAAGATCGTCGAGGCCAAGGTCATCAAGGTCCTGGACTTCGGCGCCTTCGTCGAGATCGAGCGCGGCGTCGAGGGCCTGATTCACGTCTCCGAGTTCTCCGACGAACGCGTCGAGGATCCCAAGGCGTTCGTGAAGGTCGGCCAGACGCTGAAGGCCGAGATCATCGGTGTCGACACCGCCGAACGAAAGATCGGCCTGTCGTTTCGAGGCGCGAGCCGCGCCGAGGAGCTGGCGGACGCGCAGGGCTTCTCCGGTGGCGTTCCCACCGCGACCCTGGGCGACGTCATGCGCGACAAGCTGGCGGGGCTGACCAAGAAGGTGGACAAGGCCGCCGACGAGGCCGACAAGCCCCCCACCGAGTAGGGGCCCGCGATCCCTGCAGAGACACCGACCTGATGTCTACCGTCGCGGGGGGGGGTAACCATGGCGGGTGAGGTTCCACCCAGAGGTGCTGGTGGTGGCGGTTCGGGCAAGACGCCGCCACCAACGACGCGCATCCCGCTGCGAAACACGCGAACCGGGGCGTGGCTGCGGCGGTTCGCCAAGCTCTGGGGCTTTGCGCTCTTCTGCATCCTGGTCGTCTACATCTTCCGGGACGTCGCGCTGCCTTTCCTGTTCGCCATTCTCGTGGCGTACATCCTGGCGCCGGTGGTCGATCGCATCTCGGCCTTTCGTCTGGCCGGGAAGACCCTGCCGCGCGGGTTAGCGGTCATCATCGTCTACATCAACATCCTGGCCGCCCTGGGCTTCTTCATCGGCTACTTCATCCCCAAGCTGTCGGGTGACTTCGCTCGGCTCTTTCGCGAAGCGCCGCATCTGTTCTCACGGCTCAACACGGAGCTGGTACCGCGGGTCGGCGGTTGGGTCGACACCTATCTGGGCGCCGGTGAGGAGGCCGAGGCCGAGCTTTTGCCGGGGCCCGAGGAGAACGCCCCGCGCGGCATCGTGCTCGAGCCGCTGCCCGGCGGGCGCTTCAAGATCGATCTCGAACACATGGCCCTCGAGGTGCTGCCCGCCGAGAACGGGAGATACATCATCGCGCCGCCGCACTCCGAGGCGGAGGAGGCGGTCACCGGCGGCAAGTGGGAGCGCTCAATCAAGAAGTGGCTGACCGCCCACCTGCAGACCACCGAGAGCGAAAGCCGGCGCGCCCTGGAATACGGTCAGAAGTTCGTCACCGCCGTG
>DASRQT010000190.1:0-4235 GCA_035696485.1 Polyangia bacterium
TCCCTACCCGTGGGATCGCTACGAATGCGTGTTCGAGACCGGCTACCTGCACGTGGAGTTCTTGCAGGAGATGGACGCGAGCCGAGCGGTGGGTCTCTATTTCGGCGACGCGAAATCCGAGGCAGGCAGTCTGATACCGGGCCGGCTCAAGCTTGATCAGACCAGGATCCCGAACGTCATGAGGGTCACGATCGAGAACTTCCAGGGCGGCTTCATGGGACCGCCCGCGTACTTCCCCCTGGACGCAACGGTAGTCCGCCTGCTTCGCGAACGGATCATGCGATGCGTGCCGTTCGCCGGCAGCTTCACGTTTTTCATGTTTTGCCCCACCGGCAACAGCACCGATTGCCCGTTGCCGTGAGGAGAAAACTTAGCGCGCGTCGGCGCGAGGTCGGCGACCCTCCGCGCGGGCCAGGGCGGCGCGCGCTTCGGCCGAATGCCAGCCGCGGGGTGCCAGCGTTAAGTAGCGGCGATAGGCGGCCCCGGCTGCAATCGGGTGGCCGGCTCGCGCTTCGGCACGAGCCAGGATCGCGAAGGCCTCGGGGATGTTGGCATCCAGCGCGATCGCCTTGCTGGCCCATTCGCCGGCCAGAGGCCAGTCGCCCCGCCGGTGTTCCGCCTGCGCGACACGCATCGCCAGCGCGCTCTGCCGGGGCCGCGCCTTGAACGCGACCGCGCACGCCGAGGCGACCACTTGCCATTGGTGTTCGGCGAAGGCGTTATCACACGCCGCCACGGCCTCGGCGCCGGCACGGACGTCGGCGGCGGCGAGGACCGGCGCGGCGACCGGCGCCGCGACCGGCGCGGCGACCTCGGGTTGCGCAGGCGGCGGCGGCTCCATTGCCGCTGGCGGTGTGGCGGCCGGCGTGGCCGAAAGTGTGACCGCCGGGGCGGCTGTGACGGCCGGCGCGGCGATGGCCGCTTGCTTATTGTGCTTGCGGCGCAACGAGACGTTCCAGGCCACCAGGCCTACTGCCGCGATCACGCCGACGACGATCAGGCGTGCCCGCTGGGTGTCGCGACGGGCGCGGGCGCGCGCCGTCTCTTGCGCCGCGCGCACCAATTCCAGTGAGGCGCGAACCTCCTCGGGATTGGCTCGCCCGTTCCCGAGCGGCTCGACGTGCGTGGGGACCTGACTTTCCGGTACCGAGGGAGCCGCAGATGTTTCCATCCCATGATTGAGACACCGGTCATGCCGGCAGGCAAGAAAAGCACTCGCGGCCGCCTGGCCCCCGCGGCGGCGCCTGGAACCAGCCAGGACGATCCCGCCTAGCAAGGACAGTGCCGCCGCCAGGTCACCACCGGCACGTCGTGATAACCTCGCGCCTGTCGATGCGCTGCCGACTGACCATGCTTCCGGGATGCGTACTGGCGTTCGTGGTGCTGGCGGCGCCGGCGCTGTCGCCGCCGGCCTACGCTGATCAACCCACGGACAGCACGCCCGGTTCACCCCCCACGTGGGGGGGAGTGGCCGGATCGCTGACCGCGCTGGTGCCCCTGTTGGTCGGCAGCGCGCTGCTGGCCAACGACAGCAGCCCTCACCTGCAGCGCGACGGCGTCTACGTCATCACGGTCGGGTTTGCGGCGGCGCCGTGGGTGGCGCACGGAATCAACCACCGCTGGCGCCGCGCCCTGGGATTTGGGCTGGTGTCGCTGGCGACATCGGCGGCCAGTCTGGTGGCGATGGAGTACAGAGATCCCTTCGATCCCAGCGTGGCCAATCACGAGCGTCTGCCGTTCGGTTTCCTGTTCACGTCGGCGTTCTTTGCCGCCGCCGTGGGCGTCATCGACAGCTTCGTCACCGGGTCTCCATCGCGGGAGGGGCGTTGAAAAGACTGGTTGCGCTGGCGCTGGCGCTGACGCTGGCGGCGTCCGCGGGATGCGTCGTGGTTCCGCAGAACCGACGCAAACGCCTGGCCGATCCCATGATGCGCTTCGAGGTCGATTCCCTGGAGGCGCACCGGCGCCAGAAGCTCTACAGCACACGCGAAGGCGCAGCGGGCGGCGACGGAACGCCTGCGGGCGGCGGCTGCGGCTGCCAGTGATCGCGCCCGCCGCGATACTGCTGCTGGCCGTTTCGACCTTGGCGTCGGTATCCGAACCTGCGCCACCACCACGGTACCAGATCGAATCGGTGCGTTTTCGTTTCACGCACCATGTCCAGACCGGCGTCGGTTACCAGTCGGCGGCCGGCCCCATGGGCGAGCCGGGATCCGAACGCGCCACGATCGAGCAGCCGCAAGCCGAAGTCGTGGCCCACCTGGGCGATCGTCTGACGCAGCGAGTGTGGGTGCCGATCGACGTGATCACCGCCGCGTCGCCCGATCACTCGCGCTTTGGTCGGCCGCGTGACGACCCGCCGGACGCGATCTCCACGGCTTCGCGGGTCAATGTCGCCGGATCGCTGGACACGCTGTCGACCTATCGCTGGGACGCGACCACCGACGTGTCCTTTCGCGCCGCCCTGCACCTGGAAGAGCCGTTCGAGTCGTGGGCGTTCGGGATGGGCCTGACCCGATCGCTGGCCGAGGACAACACGGTGGTGGGCATCAGCGCGAATCAGGTGGTCGATTGGTTCGACAGCTTCAACCTGGCCGGCGATCGCAACGGGCGCGCCAACCGATCGACCACCAACCTGAACTTCACCCTCACCCAGCTCCTGTCGCCGACCACGATTGTCGCGCTGTCGTACGGCGGAACCATGCAGCTGGGAACGCTGGGCAACACCTGGAGCAGCGTCCTGCTCGCCGACGGCAATCGCGGCGACGAGCGCCTTCCGTGGCACCGGCAGCGGCACGCGCTGGCGGGGCGGCTGGCGCAATGGCTGCCGTGGGAGGGCGCGGTCAAGGTTGCATACCGCGCCTATCACGACGACTGGGGCATCACCGGGCACACCCTGGAGGGCGATCTGGTCCAGCGCCTGCGTCCGTGGCTACACATGCGGGCCAGCTATCGCTATCACCACCAGTCGCAGGCAACGTTCTTCACGACCAACGCCGACCCGGCCGACGATGGCTTTCGCACCGCGGACAGCGATCTCGACGCCTTCCACGCGCAGACCATCGGCGGCGCGATCTCGGTGGAGCTGCCGCTGGCGCGGCGGCTGCACAGCCTGCACGCGGATCTCGGCTATGAACACTACTTTCGGTCCAATCACTTGACTGTTCGGATGACGACATGCGCTCTTGGCCTTCGTTTTTAGCGCTGCTGGCGCTGGGTGCCGCGGCCGACGCCGGCTGCGGCACGGCCGCGATCAAGCCGCACAAACCAGCGAGCGCGACACCCGAGGACTTCCACACCGTCGCGGTGGGCGACATGGACGGGCGAATGACCCCGCTTTCGGACGTGCTGGGCCAGCGTCCGACGCTGGTCAGCTTCTGGGCGCCCTGGTGCGAGCCCTGCGTCGAGGAACAGCCCGCCCTGGAACGTCTGGCTCAGAAGGCGAAGGAATGTGGTGTCGCCGTCATGGGCATCGCCGTCGGCGAAAACCGCGCCACCACCATGGCGTTCGCGCGCGCCCACGGGCTGACCTTCCCGCAGTTCATCGACCAGGACTTCCGATTGGCCGATGCCCTGGGCCAGCGCCGAATTCCCACCACGATGGTGCTGGACGCCGCTCAGAAGGTGTTGTTCGTTGGCGACGTGCTGGACCAGCGCGCGGTGGCCGCCTTGACCGGGACGGTGCGCGATGGCGGGAGCCTGCCGGGCTGCTCGATGCGGTGATCGGGCACGGCGGGCGGGAGCCGGTCGATTCGCATCAGTTCAGGGTGTGGGGCGTAACTGTGGCGGCATTCGCCCCGTGGCACGTTCGACGAATAAAACGTAGTGCGTCCGCCCCCAGCATGCGCAACAACGAGAAAACACTTTCTTTCTTTCCCCAAGAACTTGATCCTCTTGGGGCAATATCCAGCGGAGCTCGCTGGTCAATTCAAAGTTGGGCAGACGGCAATATGAAGTACAGACCGACACGAGCAGTCCTCGCGTGCGCGCTGCTATTCGCCATCGGGTGCGATCCGGGCTGGAACTATCACGTTCCTGATCCGCGGCCGGGAGCGCCGCAATCGTCTCGCGACCAGGAAGAGATCGGGCTGCTGATCAGCGGGGGGCTGTCCACGGGTATGCTCAGCGTCGATATCAAAGTGACGAACAGTACTTCCGTTCCTCTCATCGTTCGCGAAGACCCTTTCCGAGTGCTGGATGCTTCACATCGTCCGCTGGCATGGTACTGGGGCCAC
>DASRQT010000191.1:0-10718 GCA_035696485.1 Polyangia bacterium
CGAGGGCGTCGCCACCGAGCACTGGCGGCAGGCGCTGCGGATCGATCCGCTATGCTGGCCAGCGGCCGTGGCGTTGAGCTCGGAGGAGCTGGACGCCGGGCTGCCGCGACGAGCCCTGGACCGCCTGGGCGCGTTGCCCGAGGCCGTCCGCGAGGTGCCGCGCGTGACCAGGTTGTGGGTGCGTGTTCTGGAGGCGGTGGACCGGCGCGAGGAGGCGGATGCCTTGCTGGCGCGGCTGGATCGTTCGCGGCAGGTCGACGGCGAGGTCGCTCACCAGCTGGCGGGTCGAGCGCGCGCTCGCGGAGACGCGGTTGCCGCGATCCAGTATCTGCGGCGAGCGGCGGAGCTGCGCCCGGATCTCCCGTCGCTGGCCCTGGAGCTGGCGCGCGGCCTTGAGGGCAGCGGTGATGGCGCCGGGGCGCTGGCGGTGCTGAACGAGCTCGGCGTCCGGATGCCCGATGAACCCACGGTACAGGCGCAGCTCGGCAAGCTCTTGCACCGCCTCGGCCGTCGCGATGAGGCACTCGGTCACCTGCGGGCGGCGCTGGCGCTCAAACCGCAGGATCCCGAGCTGCGGCGTTACACGGAGCGCGTCGCGGCCGCCGCCGCGGGCCGCGACGTGGAAGCGCCCGGCGAAGATCTGGCGCGGCGGTACGCCACCGACGCGGCGGCGTTGCTGCCCGCCGCGGCGAAGACACCGGCGCCGCGGCGAGGGGAGGGGACCGCGGCCGCTGATCCAGCCATCGTCCTGCTGGATCGCCGCGTGGTTCGCGTACACCGCAACGGCCTGTCTGAGACCTTCGCGCAGAGGGTGGTTCAGATTGAGACCGATCGCGGCGCCGAGGACAACAAGCAGTTCTTCGTCCGCTACACGCCGGGCGTCGAGGAGGTGGAGATCCGGCAGGCGCGCATCTTCCGCCGCGACGTGACCGGCGCGCTGCAGACCCTGCAAGCCAGCGAGCGCGATGACCAGGACCTGTCAGAGCCGTGGTACGGCCTTTATTACGACAACCGGGCCGAGGTGGTGAGCTTCGAGGGCTTGCGGGCCGGTGATGTGCTGGAGGTGCAATACCTGGTCGCCGACGTCGGCGGCCAGAACATGATGGCCGACTACTTCGGCGATTTGCAGTTCATCGCCGAGGCGATACCCAAGCGCCGCTGGGAATACACGCTGATCGGACCCAGGAGCCGCGCCTTCCACGTCAACACGCCCCGCCTGGCGGGCCTCGAGGTGGGCGCGACCGATGAAGGTGACGACCGCGTCCGGCGATTCGCCGCCCGCGACGTGCCCAAGATCGTCGCCGAACCGGCGATGCCGGGTTACGCCGAGGTCGGCCCGTACCTTCACCTCAGCACCTACGCCAGCTGGGCCGACGTGGGCACGTGGTACTGGCGCCTCGTCGTGGAGCAGCTGGCGGCGGACGAGACGCTGCGCAAGACGGCGCACGATGCGGCTCCCTCGCGCATGACCGATGAGAACAAGGTGCGTGCCATTCACGATCTGGTCGTCACCGGCACGCGCTACGTGGGTCTGGAGTTCGGCATCCATGGCTTCAAGCCCTACAAGGTGACGCAGGTCCTGTCGCGGCGGTTCGGCGACTGCAAGGACAAGGCGGCCCTGCTGGTCGCGTTGCTGCGCGAGGTTGGCATCGACGCCGAGATGGTGCTCCTGCGCACACGCGCCGGCGGCCGCATCGAGACCGCGCCCGCGTCGCTGGCGGTGTTCGATCACGCCATCGTCTACGTTCCCAGGCTGGACCTGTATCTGGACGGCACCGCCGAATTCTCCGGCACCAGCGAGCTGCCCAGCCAGGACCAGGGCGTGATGGGATTGCGGGTCAGCGCGCGCGGCGCGACGCTGGTCGAGACGCCGATCCTCCCGTCCAGCCAGAACAAGGCGTCGCGGGTCTGGACCGTCGAGGTGTCGCCGACCGGCGCGGCGCGCGTCGCCGAGACGCTGGTCATCACCGGGCAGGCTGCCCCCGAGTGGCGCCAGCACTATCAGACGCCCGGCGAGCGGTTGGATCGATACGCCAAGGTCTGGAGCGGGCGATATCCCGGCGCCAACCTGGTCTCGGTGGACATGCCGGGGCTCGGCGATCGCAATCATCCGGTCACCGTCAACGCGGTGGCGTCAGTTCCGCGCCTGGGACAGATCACCGAAGCTGGCGCCTTTGATCTACCGGTGACGGTGCGTGAGGCGGACTTCTCGCGAACCTACGCCCGTCTGTCGGCGCGCAAACACGACCTGGTGATCGCCTACCCGTGGCAGCACGAAGAACAGCTGACCTACCGCCTGCCCGCCGGCGCGCACGTCCAGCATCTGCCGGCCGGCCGTGTCGCCGAGTCGGCCTTCGGGCGTTTCCGGCTCGAGGTCAGCGCCGAGGCCGCGGGCGTGGTGCGCGTGCGGTCGACGCTGGACATCACGCGACACCGCCTGACGCCGGCCGAATATGCCCAGTTTCGTCAGTTCCTGGGCGACATCGACGCCGCGCTCAGCGATCGCATCGTGGTCGAGAAGGGACCGTCGTGATCGCCAGGGCCAGTCGGCGCGGGACCCCGTCGAGAACGTGGCTCTGGCCGGCGTGTGCCGTGCTTCTGGGCTGTGCCGGCCCGCTGTCGAACATGGACCGGACCGGCCAGCCGGCGCCCGCTACCGAGCAGGGCTGGCGCGCGCTGACCGAGGGGCGCGGGGACGATGCGCTGTCCGCCTTCGACCGACAGCTGTCCGCGCAAAGGGACGGCGGCGACGGCGATCGCGACGTCCTGGCGCGTTTCGGACGCGCGACGGTCGCGTTCGATCGGGGCGACAGCGCGCGCGCCCTGACCGAATATGCGCGCGTGGTCGGGTTGGTTGCCGAGGGGCAAGCCGAGGCGCAGTCAGAGGCCGGACGATGGGGATTGACGGTGGTCTCGGTGGCGGCGGGGCGCCTGCTCGGGTTGCTAGAAGAGGTGACCGAAGAACGTCGGCGCGCCGCCGAGGATCAGATGCTGGCGCTGCCGCGCCACCGCCTCCCGTGGCCGGCGCGCCTCGACCTGGCGCGCCTGGGCGACCGGGCGGCTCGCCGGCGTGATGATCCCGCCATGCTGGACAAGGTCAGCGCCCAGATGGGTTGCGCGCGCGCCGTTTACCACGGCGGCAGCGCGGGGCACCTGCCGCATCTGGACCTGGATCGCGCGCTCGCTCCGATGGTGACGCCCGCAGGGCAGACCTGGACGCCGCTCGCCGGCGCCGGTTGCCGTCTCTCGGTGCAATCTCGGGAAAGCCGCAGCGGTGTCCAGATCCTGAGAGCAGCCATTGTGGTGCCCGAAAAATCGGACGCCCGCGACAGCGCCGAGAGCGCCCGCTACCAGATCCTGTTCGACTACGGCGGCCAGGCGGTCTGGCGCATTGATGGCGGCGTGATGCAACGTCACGGCTCCGACGTGGCGTACGGTCCGCGCGTCGCGGCCACGCGGGTGACGCTGGCGCCCGGGCGGCACGACATCGACATCGCTCTGGCGGCGGTTGGCTCCTCCGCGGAGCTGGCGTTGCTGGTGTTGCCCGAGGACAGCGCGCGCCCGGTCTCTTTTGTCGAGCCGCGCCCGGGGCCGGCGGCCGTCGCGCCAAACGCCGTGTCGGTCGCGGGCGCCCGGATCCCCGCCGTCGAGGTGCCAGGGCGTGGCCGCGACGTTCCCGCCACGGAGCCCTGGGCGGCCGTGCGGGACTACGCCGCGGCGTACGTCTCGGATCGCGTCGGTGATGTCGATCAGGCGCTGTCGCTGGGCGCCCGTCTGGCGGCGCTGCCTCGTTTTGTCGACGGGCTGATGCTGGCGGCCGTCGTCGAACGCAATGACGTCACGCGCCCCGCCAGTTTTGCGCGCGACGGCGGGCGGGCTTTGCTGCGGCGGGCGGTGTCGCTGGACAGCGGCGCGGCGCGGGCATGGCAGGGTCTGGCCGCGATCGAGCTCGAGGACGAACATTACCGGGAGGCGACCAACGACGCGCGCCAGGCCGCGGTTTCAGCGCCGTCGTGGTGGGCGCCGGAGCTGATCCTCGCCAGCGCGCTGCGCGCGCGTGGTCTCGAGTGGGACGCGGACCGCGCGCTCGAGCGGGCCGAGCAAAAGGCCGGGGCAACGCCCGCTGCCCCGTGCGCCGTGGTGGATGCGCTGCTGCGGCGCGCCGAGGAACGTCGCGACCTCAAGGCCGAGGAGACGCTGACCGCGGAGCTGGCCCGGTGCGAACCGGAATCGGACGCCCTGAGCCACCGGTTACGCGTGCGCGGCGATAGGGCGGGCGCCCTCACGATCTTGCGTCGCATGGCGACGCTTGCCCCCGAACGCGACGATCTGCGGGCCGACATCGCCGAGCTGCTGCTGTCGTCGCCCTCGTCAGATGAACGCCGCGACGGCGTGCGGCAGTTGCAGGCCCTGGTCGCGCGAGCGCCGCGAGACATGGGCGCGCGCATCCGGCTGGCCGACGCGGAGGCGGCGGCGGGCGATCTGGCCGCCGCGCGCCGCGTGGTCGCCGAGGGTATGGCCCGCCGCCCCGACCTCCCCGAGATGCGGCGGGCGGCGCGCGCGCTGGAGCTGCCGCTGCCCCTGGACGAACACCGCGTCGATGGGCGGGCCGTGATCCGCGCCTTTGAGACCTCGGGAGGGAAGTACGCGGCGCCGGCCGTGGTGGTCCTGGATCGTACGGTGACGCGCGTCTTTCCCGACGGTGCGTCGGTGATCCTGACCCACAACATCGTGCGGGTGCTGACCAAGGAGGCGATCGATCGTTGGGGTGAGGTCACCGTCGGCAACGGAGCGGAGATCCTGCTGCTGCGGACGCACAAACCGGACGGATCAACGCGTGAGCCCGAAGAGATCGCGGGCAAAGAGGCCATCTCGGCCGCCGACCTGGCCATCGGCGACTACGTCGAGTGGGAGACGCTGGAGACCAAGCTGGCCCCGGACGCCTTCCCGGGCGGATTCCTGGGCGACAGGTTTTACTTTCGTTCGTTCGACGCCCCCCTCGAGCGCAGCGAATACGTCCTGGTCACACCCGCGGGCATGCCGCTCGAGGTCGATCGCCGCGCCGGCGCGCCGGCCATGGAACGCTCCGCCGGCCGTGACGACACGGCCATCACGCGCTTTGGCGCCAGCAAGATTCCGCAGCTATTCGCCGAGCGGTCGTCGGTGCCGGCCATCGAATATGTCCCGTCGGTGCGTGTCTCCAGCAACGTCAGCTGGCGCGGCTGGGCGCGGTTCGTCAGCGAACAGCTGTACGGGACGGCGCGGTCGTCGCCCGCATTGCGGCAGCTAGGCGCCACCATCTCGGAGGCGGCGAAGGCGGCGCCGGACGATCGCGCGCGCCTGGCGGCCGCGATCGTCGCGTGGGTCACCACCAACATCGAAGCCGCCGATGACCTGCGCGATCCCGCCAGCTACGCCCTGGCGCGCGGTCGCGGCAACCGCCTGTCGTTGACCCTGGCGCTGGCCCGCGAGCTGGGCGTGCCGGCCGAGGCGGTACTGGTGCGATCGCGCCTGACCGCCGACGGAGACACCAAGCGTGCGCCGCAGCCGCAGGACCTGGACGACTTCGCCGACACCCTGGTCCGGTTCGACGTCGGCAACCCATCGCGCCAGCGGCCAGTCTACGTCGACCTGCGCCTGCGCCACGCTGGCTTCGGCTACCTGCCGCCCAACCTGGATGGCGCGCGGACCCTCGCGCTTTCGAACGGCCGCTTTGCCGTGGCCACCAGCACCGGGTCGTCGGATCAACGCACCATCGACATGACCATCCGTCTGGACGAGGACGGCGGCGGGACGGCCCGCGCCACCGAGGAGCTGACAGGCTGGCCGGCGCTGGAGTGGGCCGAGCTGATGGACCGCCTCGGATCCGATCGCGCCAAGCTTCACCAGGACTTCGAACAGCGCTGGCTGGGGGTTCATTTTCCCGGCGCGCGCCTCAAGGATCTCAAGATCGAGCTGCCTATTGAGGCGCCGGCGCCGTCGCCGTCGGTCAAGGTCGCCGGCACGCCGCCGCCAGGGCCGCGCGCTGTCCGCGTGCTCTATTCCTTTTTCAGCCCGCGCATGGGCGTCGTCAACAGTCAGGATGTGAATGCGCGCGAACTGAAGGTGTCGCCCACATTTTTTCGCTCACAGCCGGGACGGCGGTTTGCCGCCGAGCCGCAGCGTTCGACGACCCTGATGCTGGGGTTCGACGTGCCGTTTCGGCTGACCGCCAATGTCGAGCTCCCGCGCGCCGCAAAGCTGATCGAGCCGGTCGCGCCGCCGGGCGGCGTGGTGGCACGCAAGGGCGGCTACCGTTTCGTCGAGGAACGTTTCGTGCGCCAGGGGACGCCGGACGTACTGGTCTTGCGCCGCGAGTCGGCGCTCCCGATCATGCGCGTGTCACCCGAGGAGTATGCCGGCGTTGCGGCCGATCTGCGGCGCGTGGATGGCCTGGAGCAACAGGAGATTCGCATTCGCCTGCGGTCCGGGGCCGGCGCTACGCGCGGCGCCGGTGGTAACGGGCGATGATGCCGCGCCAGAGCCGGTTTCAGTTTTCCCGCCAGCTTGTGCTGGTGCTACTGGCCGTCGCGTGCCGGAACGAGCCGGCCGCCACCGGGATGGCCGACAGCCTGGTCGTCGTCCGCCCGACCGACGCCGTCAGCCTCGATCCGGCGCGCGCCAGCGACATCGAGTCGCTGGAGGTCGCGGAACAGGTGTACGGCCGTCTGGTCCGATTCGCGCGTGGCCGCCTGGAACCGGAGCCGGACCTGGCCACCAACTGGTCAGTCAGCGAGGACGGCACCACCTGGACCTTCGATCTGCGCCCGAACGTCACCTTTCATGACGGCACGCCGCTCAACGCCGACGCCGTGGTGTTCTCGTTCGACCGCCAGCTGGTTGCCACGCACCCCGCCCACGAATCGGACTTCATCTGGGCGCGGTCGTTTCGAAACATCAAGCGCGTGATGGCCATCAATCCGTTGCGCGTCCTGTTCCAGATCGACCGCCCCTACGCGCCTTTTCTGGCCAACCTGGCCATCGGTCCGGCCGCGATCGTCTCGCCCACCGCCGTCCAGAGGCTGGGCAGCCGCTTCGGAAAGTTTCCCGTCGGGACCGGCGCGTACCGGTTCGTGGAGTGGGTCGGGGGCGATCGCATCACGCTGGAGCGAAACACGGCGTACTGGGATCAGCCCGCGCGGACGCGCTATCTCATCTTCTTGACCACGCCCGATTCCAAGCAGCGGCTGCAGGCGCTGGAGTCGGGCGCCGCGGACGTCATCCAGCAGCTGGATCCGGACGATCTTCCGCTGTTGCGCCTGCATCCGGATCTGAAGCTGGCCACCGCGCCTGCCGCGCTGGTCTCGTATCTGGCGATGAACACGCAGCGGCGTCCGCTGAACGATCCGCGCATCCGGCGCGCGATCGCCCACGCCATACGTCGTGACGCCCTGGTCAAGCTGGTCTATCAGGGCCTGGGATTTCCGGCCATCGGCCCGCTGCCCCCCAGCGTGTGGGGCGCCCGTTCCGATGTCGTCACGTATCCCTACGATCCCGTGCGTGCGCGCCGGCTGCTGGCGGAGGCGGGGTGGAGCAGCGCGCGGAATGGGCCGCTGAAGCTGTTCGCGCCGTCCTCTGCGCGCCAGTACATGCCGGCACCGGAGCGCGTCGCCGCCGCGATCAAGAGCTGCCTGGCCGAGGTCGGCATCACCGTCGAAGTGATCCTGGGCGAGCCGGCCGAACACCAGCGGGCTCTCTGGGCGGGCGAGCACGATCTCGCGCTGCACGGATGGTTCAACGACAACGGCGATCCGGACAACTTCCTTTACACATTGCTGGACGCCGACAACACCACCGGGTCGCGCCCCTCCAACATCGCGTTCTACAGCAATAGCTGGTTTCACGACGTCATCGGGATGGCGCAGCGGACGACCGATCGAACCGAGCGCGAGCGCTTCTATTCGCAGGCGCAGGCGATCCTTGCGGCCGACGTTCCCTGGTTACCACTGGCGCATTCGAAGGTGATCTTCGGCGCGCGCGCGTCGATCCGGGGCCTCGTCGTCCAGCCGTCGGCCATGGGTCTTTACCGCTGGGCGGAGCGCGATCAATGAGCACGTCCGACGGGGTCAACGACGATCCCAACAAGGGCTCGCCTCCGGACCCGGAAGGCGTGCCGACGCTGCGTACGATCACGCCAGCGACCGTCACACCCATGACGGGGACCGGCAGCGCGGAGCCAGCTCCGGGGCCCAAGCGTAGCAAGTCGAGCCCGGACCTGTTCATGTCGGGGTTCTACAGATTCTCCGGGTTCTTCAAGGCGCCATTGCCGTCCCCATCGGCATCGGTGTTGATGGCCGCCGCTCCCATGCGGCGGCGGGGATTGCGGCGCCGCATCTCGGCGATCTTGATCGTCGCCACGCTGGGGCCGGTCGTTGTGGTGTCGGTGGTAGCGGTGGCGTTGATCTTCTCCAGCGTCCAGCAGGGGATCGAGTTCGAGGCCATCCGTGGCCTGCAGGTCGCGCGCGGTCTCTTCCTGCAGCAGGTGAAGGAGGTCGGCCAACGCGCCAGCAACCTGGCCGACGATGAACCTCTCCTGCGCGCGCTGGGCAGCAAATCCAGCAGCGCCCCGCCCGCTGATCCGACCGCCGCGTCGGCGCTGGCGTCGACGGTGCGCGAGCGCCTGCGCGAGCTGTCGCGGTCCCAGGGCCCCGCCTTGCTGGAGGTGACCGACGTGGTCGGGCGCGTGCTGGCCCGCTGTGTCCAGGGTTCCTGCACCGATCCCGGCGACAGCGGCAGTCGCAGCGGCGGGGAGGCGCTCGACCGATCGCCGGTCATCCGGCAGGCGCTGGCCTACGAACGGACGGTCAGCGTCGAGGTCGTCTCCAATCGACTGGTCGTCCGCGCCGCCTTGCCCCTGGCCGACGGTGCCCTGCGCCTGCTCGGGGCGGCGGTGGTTTCGCTGCCTGTCGATGGCCGCGTCGCGGACCGATTGAAGGCCGCGCTGGGGGCCGGGCGTGACGTGCTCATCTACCGCGGCGACGCCCCCAACGCGTCGACCTTCACGGTGTCGACCGGCGCGCGCCTGCTGGGTCCGCCGCTGCCGGATGGCATCGTCCGCCAGGACCTGAACGCGACCACGCCGGTGATTCCGATGTTGATCAACGGGCGATCATATGCGGTGGCGTTCGGGCAGATTCAGGACGTCAACGCGCAGGTGGTGGGATTTCTGGGTGTGGCCCTGGATCGCGAGCCGCTGGCGGCGGCCCGCCGGCGCGCCAGCACGACGCTGCTGCTGGGGGCGCTCAGCGCCTTGCTGCTGGCCATCGCGCTGGCCGATCTGCTGTCGCGCCGACTGACGCGCACGCTGCAGAACCTGCACGCCGGCGCGCTGTCGATCGCGAGAGGGGATCTGGACACGCGCATCACGGTGAACAGCAACGACGAGATCGGCGATGTCGCCGAGGCCTTCCGCGTGATGACCCGCAGCCTCAAGGAAAATCAGGAGGGCCTGGCGGCGCGCGTGCGCGAGCTGGTCACCGTGCACCAGGTCGGCCGCGCCGTGCGGTCGCTGGTGGATCTGGATCAGGTGCTGGGTTCGGTCGTCGGCGACGCGGTCAGCGTACTCAACGGCAAGACCGCCGCCCTGGCGCTGGCGGTCGAGGGGCCACCGCGGCACTTTGTGGTGCGAGCCATCGCCGGTGAACCGGTGGGACGCCGCCTGGCACCGGTGGCCGAGTCGGTTGCCGCGCTGGGCCGCGCGCGGCGCACCCCCGCGGTCGAGGCCGATCCGCAGCTCATGGAGGCGGCCAAGGCTGCCAAGCTGACCGGTCCCTTGATCGCGGCGCCGCTGACGCTGAAGGATCGAATGGTCGGCGTTATCCTGGTCGGCCGGCTGGGCGAGGCGCCGTTCAGCGAGGCCGACCTGCGCCTGCTGGTGACGCTGGCCGACCAGACCGCGACCGCGATCGAGAGCGCGCGCCTCTACTCGGAGGTGCGCGCGTTCTCGGAAAACCTGGAGCAGAAGGTCCGCGAGCGCACGGCCGAGCTGGAGAACGCCAACGCCGAGATTGAACGCACGCTGCGTGAGCTGGGCGCCGCGCAGGGGCAACTGATTCACTCCGAACGCATGGCGGGTCTGGGACTGCTGGTGGCCGGGATCGCCCATGAGGTCAACTCACCGGCGGCCGCGGTTCAGGGCCTGGTCGACGCGCTGACCGACACCGTCCAGCGGTTGGGACACTGCGCCCACGACCTTTACAACCTGGAGCTGGCCCCGGGCGCGTTGCGACGCTACTTCGAGCTCATCGACCGGCTGTTGCCGGAGATGGCGACGGCGCCGCTGTCCTCGACGCTGGAATCGCGCCAGCGGCTGCGGCAATTCAAGACTCAGCTGGCAGGACAGCCTGGCGCCGACGTGGCGGCCGCGATGCTGGCCGAGATGGGCGAAATGGGCGAGCGGATATTCGACGAGCTGCGCGACATCGCCGGCGTCAAGGATCTGGCGCCGATGGCCGGATACCTACGCGAGATCGCGTTCCTTGCGCGCGCCGCGGGCACCATCCGCACGGCCATCGGCGCCATCCGCCGTATCGTCGGCGCGTTGAAACGATACTCGCGCCTCGACGAGGCGCCGCTGGAACGCATCGACGTTCACGCCGGGCTGGAAGACACGCTGGTCATCCTCGCTCATCAGTTGAAGTCTGGAGCGATAGGGATTAATGTAAAGCGGTCTTACGGGA
>DASRQT010000192.1:0-2619 GCA_035696485.1 Polyangia bacterium
GCCTGGCGCTGGGCGACTACGGCGTTGATCTGGACGACGAACGCGACCCGGCCGAACCAGCGCCACCACCCGCTGCGCCGCCCCCGGCCCTGCTGACGCTTCTGATTGACCGGGTCACCGCCACCCTGGTCGCCGGCGGCGATCAGGCGTCGTTTGCGGCCGCCGAAATTGCCGCCGCCCTGAGTGACGTCGCCCCTTCGCCGCCACCGACCGCGGAGCTGTTCTTGACGCCCTGTCGCTCGCCACGCGGCGCCTTATCCGGGACCGACTGGCTGCTGGGCCTTCACGCGCCCGCGGGAGCGACCTGGGGACGTTTCACGGCCGCCCTCGGTGGCCCGCTTGTCGATGCCGCCCGCGAGCTGGCCAAGACCGAGGAGAGCAACTTCCCCGCTGTCGAGCGGCTGGATCTATCCTTCGCGCCATCGGCGGCGCTGGCCGATCTTTGTCTGCATCCGCCGCTGCGGCGGCGTGCCCTGGCGCTAACCAGCTGGCCCGACGGCGCGGCGGCGCCGGTCACGGTCGCCGATCTCGAGCTTTGCGCCGATCCGACCGCCTCCGATCCGCTGACGCTGCGGACGCGCGAGCTGCGGCAGCCGGTCGCGCCCTCGGCCCTGTCGCGGGTTCGGTCGACGACGGCGCCCGGCTGGTATCAACTGCTGGTGGGCTGGAGTCTGTGCCGGCAGCACACGCCGTGGGCGCTCGCGCTGGGACCGCTCGGCGATCTGGCGCGGCTGCCGCGCATCGCCATCGACGGGTTCGTCGTCGCTCCCGGTAGCTGGCGCATCCCTCCCGCGGCCGGCGACCGCGGTAGGGCCGCGCTTGACCGCAAGGCGCTGGCGCGGTGGCGACGCGAATCCGCCGTCCCGCGCCTGGTCCAGGTCGGGCACGAGGATCAGTTGTTGCCTGTCGATCTGGACGATGCCGATGCCGTCTCCGATCTGGCCGGTAACCAGCGCGTCTGGGAGATCTGGCCACCGCCTGCGCGCGGCCTCGATCGCAACGGCCGCCGCCTGGAGGCGGTGATCGCGCTCTGCGATCGCCCGGACAGGTCAGAAGGCGCGGAACACAACCACGCCGCGATCGCGACCGCCCAGCTGGGCGCCATTCTGCCGCCGCATACCGCGCCCGCCGCGGCCGGCTGGAAGACCTTCAAGCTGTTCGGCGTCGAGGCGCGACAGGACGCCCTGCTGGTCGGCATCGTCGCACCGCTCATCGGCGATGCGCTGGCGGCGGCCGAGATCGACGCCTGGTTCTTCATCCGCTATGTCGATGGCCCCGGGCGGCGCGCGCATCTTCGCCTGCGAACCCACGCGGCCACGCGCACCGGGGAGGTGGCGTTTGCGCAGCGGCTGGAACTTGCGCTGCGCCCCGCACGCGCGGATGCCAGGGTGGTCACCGTCGAGACGTCGGAGTACCACCCGGAATACGCGCGTTTCCAGGGCCCCGAAAATCTGACGGCCACCCTGCGCATCTTCCAGTTCGACAGCCAGCTTGCCTGCGCCCTGCTGGAGACGGCAGCCAACGAGGTATTCGACGGCGTTGAGCTGCTGGTCGGCAGCATGGATTCACTGGCCACTGGCCTCGGCTTCACGCTGGCCGAACGCCACGCGTTGGCCCGACAGCGCCGGGACGCATCGGCGGGGCCGGGCGCCGACCCCGAGCAAAAACGCGCCGATGACGCCGAATACCGGGTGTGCGCCCGCCGCCTTCGCGAGCAGCTTGATGGACGCGCGAACGACGTCGCGTCGCGTCTTCTGGCGAAGCATGCCGAGCGTGTGGCGGCGGCGGCGACCCCGTTGCCCATCCCCACGCGTAAGGCGCTTCTGCCGACGTTTCTGCACCTCGCCGCGGTCCGCCTGTGCGGCCTGGACAGCGACCGGGAGCGGCGCGCGTACCTGCTCTGGGAGCGGACGTTGGAGGGGCTGCTCGCGACCCGCCCGGAGGCCGCCCAGCATGGGCGCGGTTGACCCACAGTCCCCGACAACGGGGCGATCGCTTCTAACCCCTTTAGTTGCGTGTTACCTCTGCCGAAAGCCCTGGATAGAGGGGAGTCCTGCGTGAGTAACCGGCAAGTTACCTTGACAGCTTTTGCGTTGGCGACCATCGCGACGACGCTTGTGGCACCTGCGGCGCTGGCCAACGACTGGTCGAGCCACGGGCTCAACCAGTCGCACCAGCGTCTGTCCAGCGAGCGTTCGGGAGCGACCTTCGGCGGCCAGCGCTGGACGTTCACGCTGCCCCAGAGCACCGGCTCCGTCTCGAGCCCCGCGGTCGCCGACGGGCTGCTGGTGTTCGGCGCCATCGATGGCATGGTGCGCGCGGTCGGCGCCACCGACGGTCAGCTCCGCTGGCAGACCATGCTGGGCGAAAGCGTCATCGCCGCGCCCGCGATCGATCGCGGCAAGGTGTTCGTCCCCTCGCTGGACGGCAAGCTCTACGCTCTTCACCTCGGCACCGGCGCCCCGGCCTGGGACAAAGATCTCGCGGGATTGCAGCTCGGATCGCCGGTGATCGCCGACGGCGCCATCATCGTCGCCGCCGGGTTTCCACACCGCAAGATCGTCAAGATCGACGCCGCCAACGGTGCCACGCTCTGGGAGAGCCCCGCCGACATCCTCG
>DASRQT010000193.1:0-11394 GCA_035696485.1 Polyangia bacterium
CTTGCGAGCGGTGTCGTCTACCTCGTAGAGAACGCGGTAGTTGCCCTGCCGAATTCGGTACTTCTCGTCACCGCTGAGCTTCTCTGACCCGGGCGGCCTGGGTGCAGCGGCCAGTGCTTGAACCTTCTCGACAATCCGCGACAGGTCCTTGGAAGGAAGGTCAGCGAGTTCCTTCGCTGCAGACTTCTTGATCTCAAGACCGTAGCTTGCCACGTCGCTTCAGGTCCTTGACGACTTCCTCGAAGGAAAACGTGGGTTCCTTCGCTCGCTTTCGGAACGACTCGAGGTCATCGGCATCCTCGGCGAGGTTCGATCGAACAGCATCGTTGACGATGTCCGAGATCGTGCGCTCGGTCTCGGCGGCCTTGACTCGTAGCGCGCGGTGAAGCTCCGGCTCCAGGTAAACGGTGGCACGCTTGGCGCTCATTGGGCAATTCTGACCTCAGGACGTTAAAACGTCAAGACGTCACAACGCCGGGGTCGCCGCACAACCCGGCGTTGCATTCGGCCGGACGCGTCGGTCGCCACACTCCATCTCGCGTCCGCCGTTGAACGCCAGTATCGTCATGCGGGCTAGATGATCACGTTTCGGTGCACCGATAAGGTCCGTAGGGCGCTAGGCCTCAAAGATTCCCAGCTCTGGCTAGGAGCGGGACCGGAGTTGGATGATTGGTTTGTTGATACCGCCACTTTCGACCACCGGCGTTGTTTTCTGTTCACAAACCGCGTGAGCCTGTACAGCCTGTGGATACAAGGAATCCGCAGAAGCGATCGCAGTCGATTGTGGGACATCTTCACCAAGCATCTTGTCGCGACGATGGAGCGCGACGGATTTGACGAAAGCGAAAGTAGAATGCTCTGCCGGGCCGGATTCCGTTTCGCGAAGACCAATGATCGGTCAACCACGAGTTCCATGAATGATCACATTCGGTGCAGCCGATGGTACTTCGATCCGGACAGCGGACCGAAGGAGGACATCGGCACCATCAACAGCCGTCTGAATCACACCCCCATTGGGGGCCTTGGCACTGGGGCAGGACATGGACTTCCCTGTGGAGGTTCTCGCCAGGATTGTTCGCCCAAGGGCGTCGCATGACACGCGAAACAATATTAGAGTCTAACCGAGAGGAGGAAGTGCGTGGCCGAACAGCAATCCTCATTCGACGCAGCGAAGTACAAGAACGCGCAGCGAGAGCAATGGAACAAGGACGGCGCAGCATGGCGACGCTGGAATCCCACTCTGGATCGTTGGTATGGCGAAGTTACCCGCCAGATGCTCGACCTGGCCCGGATTCAGCCAGGTCAGCGCATCCTGGACATCGCCGCCGGCGCAGGGGAACCGGCTGTCAGTGCCGCCGAACGAGTTGGCCCTGGCGGTTACGTGCTGGCGACCGACATCTCGGAAGGGATCATTGAGCTTGCGCTCCAGGTCGCCCTTGAACGCGGACTCAAACAGATTGAGACCCGCGCCATGGACGGCGAGAAATTTGACCTCCCTGACGCTTCCTTTGATGCGGTGCTGTGTCGGCTTGGTCTGATGTATATGCCGCACCCCGTGACAGCGCTACGCGAGTGGCGACGTGCTCTGAGAGCGGGCGGTCGGGTCGCCGTCGTTGTCTTTTCCACGCCCGATCGAAACAGTTGGGGTGCTATTCCAGTTTCCATCATCCGCCGGCGCGCGCAACTCCCGCCTCCCGTTCCGGGCCAACCCGGACCGTTTAGCCTTGGCGGTCCCGGGGTGCTCGAAGGTGTCTTCCGTCAAGCCGGATTTGCTAACCCCGAGGTTCGCGCTGTGCCGGTGCCCCTGAGAATGGCGAGTACCGCCGAGTACGTGCGGCTCGCCCGAGACGCCTTTGGTGCATTCAATGCCATGATGGCTGACCTGTCCCCGCAGGAACGCGAGTCCGCGTGGAACGAAGTAGAAGGCTCAATGCGTAGTTTCGAATCGCCTGGTGGGTTCGAAGTGCCGGGTGACTGCCTTGTCGGTGCGGCCACGAAGTGATCGTACGCAGATTGCTAAGGGCCGCAGAATCGCGAGGTGCGGCCCAACAAGGCGTTTCAGGCGGACGAGCAACTCGGTCGGCCCGCTCCCTCGCCCGCTCGCCGCTGAACGCCAAGGGGATAGGTAGCATGCGATCGCACAGCAGCAGTTCACCCCGAGTCGAAGAGCCATTTCGTCACACGTTGGCGAGAAACGTAACCATCGCCGCGGTCGTGGGCATAGTGTTCGCGTTCCAACGACGTGACCTCAAGTTGTTCCTGCCCGTGACGGCTCTTGCCCTGTGGTTCTCCCTCGGCGGGCACTACGTCGAAGTCGCGTTCTTGAACGGCATCCGGGCCCGACTCCCACAACGTCGTCTGACGCAAGCGCTTGTGCGATTGCTGGTATGGTCTGGTGGTGGCGCGCTTCTCTATGCCTGCATGGCCGCCACGGCGCGAGTTCTTCCGATTGGCGCTCCGCCGCTGAGGCCGTGGTGGTTCGGAAGCGTCCTCTTCATCGGCGTCGAGCTTGCGGTGCACGCCGTCCTGGCAATTCGAGGTCGACCAAACTTCTACAACGGGCGCGGGTAGGCTGCAGTGGTGGCTTGAAAATGAGCGTCGTGATACCCCGCGTCGAAGGGACCGTCCGCTGGTCTTCTTGCTGATCGATGGCAAGGACACGATACGAAGGGGGGTGTCACTGCGGTCGAGTTCGATTCGTGGTCCACGGGGATCTGTCGGCGGCAGTCCTTTGCAACTGCTCGATTTGCACGATGAAGGGCTTTGTCCACCTGATCGTGCCGCCGACAGACTTCGACCTGGTATCCGGCGTGGAGGATCTCGCCACGTACGAATTCAACTCGAAGGTCGCGAAGCACCATTTCTGCCGCGTATGCGGGATCCACTCCTTCTATGTTCCGCGATCCGACCCGGACAAATTCGACGTGAACGTGCGATGCCTCGACGGTGTGGACCTCGGAACTCTCAACCCCTCCACGTTCGACGGCAAGAACTGGGAACACGCCATCGAGGGCAAACTGCCTTGGCGCTGAAGTCCCTCCGTGGCGCGCGCACGCGCTACGTTCGTTTCTCCTCGCCCTTCACCAGGCGCGCGATGTTTTCGCGGTGGCGGAGCGTGACCAGGAGCGCGGTGCCGATCGAAAGCGCCAGGTAGGGGCGGGCGATGCCGCCCAGCATGGTGGCGAAGGCGGGAAATGACCAGATGCCCAGCAGGGATCCGACCGACGACAGACGCGTGATCAAAAAGGCCAGGATGTAGAGCGCGAACCCGCAAGCCGCGGCCGGCGGTGATATCCCGAGCGCGACGCCCAGCGACGTGGCGACGCCCTTGCCGCCGCGGCCGCGCAGAAAGACCGTGAACATGTGGCCGACGATGGCGCCGAGGCCCGCCAGCGCGACGGTCCAGTCGGCGAGGCCGGGAATGAGGAATCGCCCGGCGAACACCGGCAGGAAACCCTTGAGCGCGTCACACAGCAAGACGAAGATCGCCCAGGGTTTTCCCAGCGCGCGGGCGACGTTGGTGGCGCCGATGTTGCCGCTGCCGACGGCGCGGATGTCGACCCCACGGGCACGCGCGATCAGCAGGCCGGTGGGGATCGAACCCATCACGGTGGCGCCCACTATCAGCAGGGCCGCCGTCATGCGGGCTCCACGGCGGCGGCCGGCGCGGGCGCCGCCGGTCGGACCGACCGCGCGAAGAACAGCGCGACGTCGTCCAGTGATTCGGTGCGCGGGCAGTCGCGCGGCAGGCTGGCGTAGAGGGTCGCGCCGTAGGGGCGGCGCGCGATGCGCCCGTCCAGCAGTGCGACGACGCCGGTGTCGGCGTGGCTGCGAATCAGACGCCCGAACCCTTGCTTCAACGACAGCGCCGCGCGTGGTAGCTGGAACCCGCCGAAGGGATCGCCCCCCTGCGCGCGGATGTGGCTGATGCGCGCCGCGGTCAGGGGATCGTCGGGGACGGCGAAGGGGATGCGATCCATCACAACCAGTGACAGCGCGTCGCCGGGGACGTCGACGCCTTCCCAGAAGCTCTGCGTCGCCAGCAGCACGGAGCCGACGCGGGCGCGCAGCTCGGCCAGCAGCCGGTGCCGCGGGCGTTCGCCCTGCACCAGCAGCGGGAACGGCAGGGTCGCGCGCAGGTACGCCTCGGCGACGCGCAGGTTGCGGAAGCTGGTGAACAGCAGCAGGGCACGGCCACCGGCGATCTGGCACAGGGCGCCGGCGCGCTCGGCCGCCGCCAGCGGGAACCGTTCGTCGTTCGGCTCCGGGAGATCGGCCGCCACGTACAGCAGCGCCTGCTGGTGGTAGCGAAACGGCGAGGGGTAGGTCGCCTCGGACGCGGCGTCCTGCAGGCCCAGACGTTCACGCAGGTAGCTGAAGCTGCCGGCCACCGACAGCGTGGCCGACGTGAAGATGATGGGGCCGGGGCAGAGGTCAAAGGCGCGGGCCAGCGCCGGCCCGACGTCGATGGGCGAGGTGTGAAGGCTGACGTTGCGCGGGGTGCCGGCGATCCAGCGGACGTGTTCGCGGTTGGCGACGTCGACCAGCCCACCCAGCTCGGCGCGCAGCGCGTTCGCGCGCCGCCCCAGCCCGGCGATCTCGGGGGCCTGGTTGCCGTCGCTGTTCGCGTCGCGCACGGCCTCGCCGTCGAAGGCCAGCCAGGCGCCGACCTCCTCGAGGATGGTGTCCAGCTCGTGGTAGCGGCGCAGCGGCACGCCGGTCCACAGATCGTCGGGCATCGGGACGCGCACCTCGTCGGTCCCGGGACGCGGCGCCGGCAGGCGGTCGCGAAGCGCGTCGGCCAGCGCCGCCGCCGCGCCCTGCAGCCGGGTCGCGGCCGAATGCGCGCGCTGGGCCGGCAGCCGCGCCGCGCGTCCCACGTCGCGCGCCAGCGCGAATAGCCGTTGCGTCGAGACGTGCAGGCCGAAGAACTCGGTCGCGATCTCTTCGATCTGATGCGCCTCATCGAAGATCACGACCTCGTAGGGCGGCAGCACCTGCGCCTCGGGCCACTGGCTGCGCAGCGCAAGGTCGGCGAAGAACAGGTGATGGTTGACCACGACCAGCTGCGCCTCGGCGGCGCGACGGCGCATCCCGGTCACGAAGCATCGTTCGAAGTACGCGCAGCGCGGGCCGATGCGCGTCTCCGGCGTGGCGGCGATCTCGCGCCACAGCGGGGCGTCGTCGGGCAGATCCAGCAGGTCGGCTCGATCGCCGGTGGCGCTCTCGCCGGCGAAGGCCAGGATGCGATCCAGCTCGGGTGTCGGCGTCAGCGAAAGCTGGCGCTGCTGTTCGCCCAGCCGCCGCAGGCAGACATAGTTGCCCAGGCCCTTCATCACCGCCCAGGTGAACGGGGGCGGCGGGGCATTGCCGGCGTCGTCGCGGCCCGATTCGAATCCCAGCGCCGGCGACAGGACGCCGGTCAAGATCTGCTGCAGCCGCGGTAAATCCACGGTCGCGATCTGGTCTTGAAGCGTCTTGGTTCCGGTGCTGATCACGACCTTGCGTCCCGACAGCAGCGCTGGCACCAGATAGGCCAGCGTCTTCCCGGTCCCCGTGCCCGCCTCCACCAGCAAGCGGTCGTCGCGCTTGAGTGCCTCGGCGATCCGTTCGGCCATCGCCAGCTGACCGGGTCGGGACTCGTACCCGGGCAGCGCTGAGGCGACCAGCCCCCCCGGCCCGAGCACTTCCCGGATCATCGTTGGCGGCTCGCCTTCTCGTCGATGCCCGAGACACCGAAGCGCCGGCGCAGCTCGGCGAACACGGCGTCGATCGGGACCTCCGCCGCTTCCAGGCCGACCAGCAGGTGAAAGATCACGTCCGCCGCCTCGTGCGCGGTGTGGTCCTTGTCGGCCTCCGGCAAGGCCGCGCACAGCTCGCCCGCCTCTTCGATGATCTTCGCCGTGATCTGAGGCCAGCCGGCGTCCAGCAACGAGACCACGTAGCTCTTCGGCGGCCGTTCGCGCCGCCGGCGCGCGACGATCGCCGCCACGCGCGCGATGATCTGCGCCGGTGGATCGGGCGGACCGTCGTCGGTCGCCAGCGTCCCGTCGGCGGTGCGCGCCCGAAAGAAACAGGACGTCGCTCCCGTGTGGCACGACGGTCCCTGCGGGTCGACCAGATACAGCACCACGTCGCCATCACAGTCGAGGCGGACGCCGCGCACCGCCAGCGTGTGCCCGGAGCTCTCGCCTTTTTGCCACAGCGTCCCGCGCGAACGGCTCCAGAAGTGCGCCATCCCGGTCGCTGCGGTCTTCTCCAGCGCCTCGCGGTTCGCCCAGGCGAACATCCTTACCATCCCGGTGGCCGCTTCCTGGGCGATGACCGGGACCAACCCCTGCGCGTCGAAGGCAACCTCCCCAATAAAGGTCCCGTCGACCGTCATGCCTGATCTCTGACCGCGACGCCGCGCGCGCGCAAGTATTCGTGGGCCTGGCCGACCGTGAACTCGCCGAAGTGAAAGATGGAGGCCGCCAGCACCGCCTCCGCGTGCCCAAGGGCGATGCCTTCGTAGAGGTGCTGCAGCGTCCCGACACCACCCGAGGCGATCACCGGCACGCCCACGCGGTCGGCCACCGCGCGGGTCAGCGCCAGATCGAACCCGTCGCGCGTCCCGTCGCGGTCCATGCTGGTCAGCAAGATCTCGCCCGCCCCGGCGGCGGCCATGCGCTCGCACCAGGCCACGGCGTCCAGGCCCGTCGGCCGCCGGCCGCCGTGCGTGAACACCTGCCAGCGCTCGGGGTCGCCGGGTTCGCGCCGGGCATCGACGGCCACGACGATGGCCTGGTTGCCGAACGCGTCGGCGGCGCGCCGGACCAGCTCAGGATCGGAGACCGCCGCCGTGTTGATGCCGACCTTGTCCGCGCCCGCCAGCAGCAGCGCGCGCACGTCCTCGACCGAGCGGACGCCGCCGCCCACGGTCAGCGGCAGGAACACCCGCTCCGCCGTCGCCCGCACGACATCCAGGGTCGTGGCACGCCCGTCCGACGAGGCCGAGATGTCCAGGAAGCAGACCTCGTCCGCCCCCTGCTGATCGTAGGCCGCCGCCACCGCCACCGGATCGCCGGCGTCGCGCAGCTCCTTGAAACGGATCCCTTTCTTGACCCGCCCGCCGTCGACGTCAAGGCACGGTATGACGCGCTTACACAGCATCAGGCTTGCCGGCACCCGCCGCGCGGGCGACCGCCTCCTCGACGGTGAACACCTTTTCGTAAAGCGCCTTGCCCACCACCACCGAGACGGCTCCGGTGGCGATGAGGGCGTCGATGTCCTCCAGGCGCGACACGCCGCCCGACGCGATCACCGGGCACGGCTTTATCCGCTGCACCAGGCGCGCCGTCGCCTCCAGATTCGGGCCGCTGCGCATGCCGTCGCGGCCGATGTCGGTGTAAAGCACGGCCGCCGCGCCGGCGCGCGCCACCGCCAGGCCGATGTCCAGCGCGTCGCGGGCGGTGTCCTCGGTCCACCCTTCGACCGACACCTTGCCCTCGCGCGCGTCGACCGCGATCACGATTCGCTGCGGAAATTCGCCGCACGCCGCCGCCACCATGTTCGGGTCCTTGATCGCCGCCGTTCCCAGCACGGCAAATCGGACACCGACGTCGAACAGCCGCCGGCAGTCGTCTATGGATCGGATCCCGCCGCCCACCTCCACGTCCAGCGGCGTCGCCTCGACGATCTTCTTGATCGTGGCGCGGTTGTTGGCGGCGCCGCCGCTGCCGCGCGCGAAGGCGGCGTCCAGATCGACGACATGGATGCGCGGCACGCCGGCGGTCGACCAGGCGCGCGCGATGGCCCACGGCTCGGACGAATAGATCTTCGCACTGTCGCGCCGCCCCTGTTGCAGGCGCACGGCGTTGCCGTCGAGGAGATCAATGGCGGGGAAGACCAGCATGCGGCGATTCTACAGGGAGACGAAGCTGCGCAGCAGCGCCAGCCCGGCCCCCTGACTCTTCTCGGGGTGAAACTGGCAGGCGAAGATGTTGTCGCGCGCCACCGCCGCGCAGAACCGCCGGCCGTGCTCGGTCTCGAGGGCGACGTCCTCGGCACGGGCCGGCGCGGCGTAGTAGCTGTGCACGAAATAGAAGAACGCCCCCGGCGGCGTCGCCGCCAGCACGGGTGTGGTCGCCGCTGCCGGCCCGCGCGAGGTTGCGTTCCAACCCATGTGCGGAATTTTCAGCCCCGGCGTCTCGGCGAACCGCCGGACATGCCCCGGCAGCACGCCGAGGCCGGCGCAGCTCGGATCCTCCTCGCTGCCCTCGAACAGGATCTGCAGTCCCAGGCACAGGCCCAGGTACGGGCGGCCGGATGCGATCGCGCCCAGCACCGCCTGGCGCAGGGCGCCGCCGTCGCGCGACAGACCGGCGACGCAGCCGCCGAAGGCCCCTTGCCCGGGGACGACCAGCTTGTCGGCGCGCGCCACCGCGTCGGCGTCGGTGGTCACGACCACGTCGGCGCCGGCCGCGACCAGCGCCTTCTCGACGCTGCGTAGGTTGCCGCTGCCGGTGTCCGCGACAGCGACGCGTGGCCTTGCCGTCAAGCGGTCAGCGTCCCCTTGGTGGAAGGGACACCCACCACGCGCGGATCCAGGCGGACCGCCGCCGACGTGGCGCGCGCGAAAGCCTTGAACAGCGCTTCGACCATGTGATGCGCGTTCTCTCCGTAACGGACCTCGAGGTGCAGGTTGCAGAGGGCCGTGCTGACAAAGCCACCGAAGAATTCGCGGGCCAGTTCCGCGTCGAAGGTTCCGATCCATTTGCCCTTCAGGCCGTCGGCCTTGTAGACGAAGGCGGCGCGGCCGCCAAAATCGACCGCCGCGGTGACCAGGGTCTCGTCCATCGGCATCATGGCGTCCCCGTAACGGGTGATGCCGCTGCGGTCGCCCAGCGCCTCCCGGAACGCTTGCCCCAGGCAGATCCCGACATCCTCAATTGTATGATGAGCGTCGACCGCCACGTCCCCCTCGGCGGCGACGTCCAGGTCGAAAAGGCCGTGTTTCGCCACGGCTTCCAGCATGTGGTTGAAGAACGGGATCGGTGTCGCAACGCGGCGTACGCCGGTCCCGTCAAGCCCGACCGTAAGCTCAATTTGGGTTTCGTTGGTGTTTCGCTGGACTTTGAACCGACGCATGGGTACCCCGTCTGGGCGGCAAATTCTAGCTGCGCTCGCCCATTCCACAAGGTTTGGGCGAAGTTGTCGATATAATATCCGGTAGTTCCATCATGGCGAAGCCACTGCGTAGCCCTGTCCTCGGCTACAACCACAACATCCGTTATCACGGCCGCGTCTTCCACGTGCAAAGCGAAGACTCGGGACCCATCAATCCGCGCGTGTTCACACACCTGTTTTTTGGCGGGACGATCCTGGTCAGCAAGAAGCACGCATACGACGCGGAGGCCCACGAAGACGCTGTGAAGCTGCTGATGCAGCAGCAGCACAAGCAGGTGATCAAGGAGCTCACGCGCGGCGGTTACGACGAAGGCATCGCCGGTTTCTTTGCCGCCCGCGGTGAACCCGCCATCCTGGTCGACGAGAAGGGGGCGCAGGTGGCGGCTGCGCCACCGGTGGACACCGCGCCGCCGTCAGATGCCGCAGGTGCGCCGGCCGGTCCCATCGTCGTGATGGGTTCGGGAATGTACAACGCACTGCCCGCGCCGCCGCGCCAGCCGGTCGTGTCGGCGACGCCGCCCGGCGGATCGCGCGCTCAGCACACGCCGCGGCCGGCGGTGGTCGCGCGTCCGCCCGATGTGCGGCGGTCGCCGGTTGTGCTGTCCAGCTCGGCCGACGGCGTGGTCGTGCAGCGCAACATCGTCATCGGCGTCGGCGCGCCCGCGCCGTCGATTTCCATCTCGGTGCCGCGTGGCCGCTCTTCCGTCCCGTTTGTCACCCGCGACGCAGCTCATCCGCCGACAAATGGAACGCCGTCGCCGCGCGTTGCGACGCCTGAGCCGGCGGTCGCCGCGGCGTCGGCAAAGCCGCGGACGCCCGCTCCCGAGAGATCATTTGGTAACAGTGAGCTCATCCTGGACAAGAGCCTGGACGAGGTCATTCTCGAGTATCTGTCCGACGAAACCGAGGAGTAGCCCGAGCATCCAAAGGACTGGATGACGGTCACGGTTTACAGCACGACGTACTGTGGTTACTGCACCCGCGCCGAGGATCTGCTGCGGCGAAAAGGGATCCCGTTCACGCGCGTTGACGTCACCCACGATCCGCGCATGCGCGACCAGCTCGTCGAGCGCGCGCACGGGCGCCGGACCGTGCCCGTGATCTTCTTCGACAGCGAACCGATCGGGGGTTACCGCGAACTGGCCGCGCTCGCGTTCTCCGGGGAGCTCGACCGGCGAATCGGCGGCGACTAAAGTCGCAAGACGTAGCCCGCGTCGCCGTCGACCAGGAGCTCGTCGCCATATTTGATCGCAGCGTGCGCACCTGCGGCCGCGACGACGGCTGGGATGCCGCGTTCCCGCGCCTGCGCGGCGACGTGCCCCAGGACTCCCCCGGTCTCGACGACGATCGCCGCGGCGTCGACCAGCGGAAGCTCCGCCGGTAACAGCGTCGTCGCCACGATGATGGACGCCCGGTTTGGCACCGCTTGCGCCCCGGGGGGCGGCGGATAGGGAAAGGCCCGCCCGACGGCCCGCCCCCCGGACCCCGCCAGCCCGTAGATGATGGTGTCGCCGGCAAGGCCGGCCGCGCGCCGCGCCGACGGCGGCGGCAGAGGGGGCGGCTCGCGTCGGGCCGCCTGCTCGGCCAGCCGCGCGCGCTGCAGGTGCGCGGCGGCGTCGTCCCGCGACAGGATTGAGATCCGGCGCGCGTGCGCTCTGACGCGGTCGAGGGGCAGAAGGAAGACTTGATCGGCCGCGGTCAATATCCCCTCGACGCGCAGCTTCTCGCCCTCGCGCAGCAGCGCGCGGCGAACCACGGCCTGCAGCCGGGCGTAAAGGTGGTCGTCTTCCTCCGCGACTGCGACCGCGTCGCGCGTCTCGCGCAGCAGCCGCGGCCAGATCGCGCGCGCCTCCGCCGGCAGTCGCGTGTCGATCGCGCGCGACGACCGCTGCCAGCTCATCTCGCCGTCCGGCGAAATAGGCTGGGCGTCACCCAGCCGCGGATAGCTCGGAGTGTGCGCGGCGGGCAGCGCGGGCAATCGTTCCAGAAGGCCAGGGGCTTCGCGATATGTCGCCGCCGCCACGTCCCACACGGGAGCTTCATCTCCAAATTTCGCCAGGTAATCCTTGACCGCCGCCAGACGGACGGCGGCGCTGGCCGCGGCCCGAACACGCGCGGCGGCGCGCGCGCGATCGGTGGCCACCGACGGAACCGCGCCCAGCAGAACCGGCAAGGCATCGCGCTGGTCGGGGAGGTGGCTCTCGACAAAGGCCTGCAGCGCCGCCT
>DASRQT010000194.1:0-2444 GCA_035696485.1 Polyangia bacterium
CGCCGCGACTGGTTCGGCGAGTTCGTCTTTGACCCCACCGCCACGGCCTACCGCTACCAGGTGGCGCTCAACGGCTATGACGCCGAGGCGCCAGGGTGGCTGGCGGAACTGTTCGCCACCGGCTTTAAGTTCTGCCACCCCACGAAGGACGACGGGAAGTGTCGGTACGGCGTGAAGGCGTCCAAGCCGCACCCTGGCATCACGCGCTTCTCGGCTGCCATCGATCCCGGCACCAGCGACCGGGCGACGCTGCAGATAACCGGGTGGGGCGACGAGACGCACGAGGTCCAGCACGTTTTCGAGTGGTCCACGCCGCGCAAGGCCGGCGCGACCTGGGATGACATCGCTGGCGTCGCCGGGTTTGTGAACGGCAAGCTGGACATCGAGGCGTGGCGCTACGACGGCGGCGGCTCGAACATGGAGATCGACACGTTCGGCAACGACTACGGGCTGCCGGTCATCAAGGCCGCGGCGAAGGCGGACATGCGTGGTCAAATCGCCCGCGAAAACACCCTGTTCCAGAAAGGGTGGTCCCGCATCATGAAGGGCAGCGCGCTGGAGGAGGACTATCAGAAGGCGCGCCTCGATCCCGACGCCTTGGCGCGCGGCCAGCTGAAGTGGTCTTCGCAGTGGCACCCCGACCCGAGTGAGGCGAAGCGCTACGCCGACCAGGGGTATTACGACGCCTACCAGGCGCCCGAGGCGCAGCTGGACGAAGGCGCACGCCTCGCCTACGCCGCCCGACACCGCAACGACGAGGAGGACGATGACCCGCTTGGCCTGATGGACGACGACGATTGACGCAGTGAAGCTTCGCCTCGGCGCGAGGCGATAGCAATCGGCGCCGCCTGGGTGTGACACCCAAGGAACTGGACGCCATTTGCAAGGTTTTACGCAAGAACGGCGTGAAACGGTACGCGTGGACCGAGCCGCGTGGCGACCTCGCCAACGGCTGCGCGGACTTTCCGCACAGCCTGGAGTTCGGCGACGCGGCCCCGCTCGGCGCCGTCCCGCGCCAGCGTATGCCCATCGACCCCGACGATCTGGACGGCGGCCCGCTCCCGGCTGAGCCAGGCGACGAAGACGGAGACCCGACGGTGCCGCCCACATGAGGGACGAGAACGGCGGCGAAGTCCTGGCCACGAACCAGTGGTGGGACGACAGGGCGCTGCAAGGTACCGAGCCGGGCGCCGCCATGGTGCAGGTCTGCAAGGCGATCCAGTCGTCGCCGCAAACGATGCGCGACCGCGGCGTCGACATGCGGATGGTGCGCCTCTACGAGAACGACCCGGCGCTGGTCTCGCTGTACCAATTCGGCGACGGCCCGAAGGTGTCGGCCAGCTCGGGTGGTGATCTGAGCGGCGACGGCACGGACATCTGGAACGGCCTGCGCGCCGTCGTCGACACCGCCAGCGCTGAGATCAGTTCGAAGACGCCGCGGATCCGCGCCGTCACGAACGGGGGGAACTACACGCTGAAGCGGCGCGCGAAGCTACTGGCCAAGTTCGTCGCGGCCATCTTCGACGAGACCGACATGTACGAACTGACCCAGCAGGCGTTCGTGGATGCCTGCATTTTCAAGTACGGGGTCATCCAGGTCTATCGCGACAAGGATCGCGTCGCGGCCCAACGGGTGCTGCCGTTCGAAATCCTGGTGGACCCGACCGAGGGCGCCTTCCAGATGCCGCGCAGCCTGTACCGCCGCCGCCCGATGGACAAGGACGCCGTGCGCGGTCAGTTCCTGGGGGGCAAGAGCGTCAAGGAACAGGTCCTGCTGGAACGGGCCATCGAGGCCGCGCCGTCAGTCGACGCTGGGCGTGGCGGCAACGGCAAGAGCCGACTCATCTGGGTGTGGGAGGGCTATCACCTGCCCTGGCGCGCCGACGGCAGCGACGGGCGGCACCGCATCGCCATCGAGGGCACGGGCGGCACGCTGCTCGACGAGAAGTACAAGCGGCAGCGCTTCCCGTTCCTGTTCTTCCGCTGGGCCAACGCCACCATGGGGTTCGGCGGCAAGTCGCTATCGGACATCATCGCCCCGACGCAGCTGGAGATCCGCCGCCTCATCGAGAAGATCAGCCGGTCGGAGCGGCTCGCCTGCGTGCCCCGCGTGGCGCTGCCCCGCGGCAGCAAAATCATCAAGTCGCACATCAACAACAAAGAGGGCAGCTACATCGAGTTCACGGGCCAGCCGCCCCTGTTCCTGTCGCCCCAGGCGCTGAGCCCCGAGGTGTACCGCCAGCTGGAGCGGCACTGGGACAAGCTGTGGGAGATCCCTGGCGTCGCGCGCAACCTCGGTACCGGCAGCAAGCCCCAGGGCGTGATCAGCGGTCAGGGCCAGCGCGACGCGAAAGACATCGCCTCGCAGCGCTTCGCGGTGGTGCAGCAGCGCTGGGACAAGTGGCACATCAAGGTGGCTGGCGCTGTCATCGACGAGGCGAAGG
>DASRQT010000195.1:0-5007 GCA_035696485.1 Polyangia bacterium
GTGCGCGCGCCGGCGTACCAGCGCGTAGCGCGCGATCGCGGCCCCGGTCAGCAGGCCTCCGGCTACCAGGCCGACCATCGCCACCTTCCAGCGTCCTTCGACGGTTTGCCACTGGCGGTGGTAATCGTCGTAGCTCGACGCCGAACCGCGTGCGGCGAATGAAGCGGCCAGGAACCCGCCACCGACGCCCAGGCTGAGCACACCGGCGCCGAGCAGCGCCGTCCCGGGCGCGTCGCGAAACCAGGGCTGCGCCCGGGGAGACGGCGGCGCCGGTGGTCCCGCGGGCAGCGCCGTCGACGGCGGAGTCGACGGCGGTGCGGTTGCCACAGGCGGCGGCGCCTCCCGTGGCGTGGCGGCGGACGGCGCCGGGGTCGCCGCCATCTGCTGCGCGCAGCGTGCGAGGCCCATCTGGGTCGCGTTCACCTGCGCGGCAGACGGTTGCGTCTCCAGGAACTTCTGATAGAGGCCCACCGCGCCGGGGCAATCGCCCGACAGTCGCTTCGCCTGCGCCTCGGCGAAAAGAAATTCACGCCGCGGTTCGACGGCGTAGCCGGCGTGAAATTCGCCGATGGCGGCCGCGTAGTTCTTGTCGGCGTAGTGCCGCAGGCCGCGTTCGTAGAACGCGCGCGCCTCATCGGTCATGGCCGGCGGCGGCGCTTCGGGGCGCGCGGGCTGGGCGCTCGCCAGCCCGGCCGGCAGCGCCTGCGCAACCATCGCCGCCAGCAGCAACCAGGTGATGACGGACGTCCCAGGTCGGCCTGGCCGCTCACGGCGGGACGGGAGAATCGGGATCCCAAACCTTGACGGCGGCCGGCGGGGCATTTTCGCGCGCCCCATTTTCTGATGCTGGGACGTCGGCAGAGCTCGGGCGCACGCGGTCAAGCCGCTTCGGGCGCGCGGAGGCTTGAGCAGGCGAGGACGGATGGTCCTTCACAGTATGCGCAGCGCCCGCGCCTGTCGAGATGCCCGCGTCGGCCGGCGATCTCGAGAAGTTGCCCGACCCTGACCCCGGCGCCGGCGCCGCCGTCTCGTTGCGCGTGACCGGCTGGCGTGTGTGGGCGACTGTTTCGGCCGGCGCGGCGACGCTGCTGCCGATCACGTCACCGCTCCGATCGGCGGCGCTGGTTGTGACCCGCAGCTTCAAGGCCGCCATCGTTCCCGCGGCCAGCAGCAGCGCGCCGCCCGCGATCAACCCGGCCAGGACCGTCGCCCGCGGCGGCGAGTTTCTGCTGCGAGCCGGCGCCGCGAACGCGTCGGTCAGCGTCGGTGTCGCCAGCGCCGCTGCCGCCGCCTCCGTCTCGGTCAGGTGATCGCCCAGCGACTTGCCCTGGTTCTGTGCTTCTTGCCAGGCGACCAGGCGATCCGCGAAGAGGCCGCGCATGTACGCGCCCAGCGCCACCGCCGAGACCACCAGCTTCTGCTCGCGCGCGAACGTTTCAAGGTCCAGCTGCAGCGCCTCCGCGGTCGGGTACCGGTCCGCGGGGTCTCGCGCCAGCGCCCGCATCACAATCCGCTCCAGCTCGGGCGGGTACGTCCCGGAAGGAAGCTGCGGCCGCGCCGGCGGTTGATTCACGATCTGGGTCAGCAGCTGGTACTCGCTGCCGCCGCCGAACGCGAAGGGGTGCTCGCCGGTTGTCAGCTCATAGAGCAGGGTCCCCAGCGCGAACACGTCGCTGCGGCGATCAACGGCCTGGCCGCGGCACTGCTCGGGCGACATGTAGGCAAGCTTGCCCTTCAGGGTTCCGTCCTGCGTCTCCGACCGCTGCGATGCCCACTTGGCGATGCCAAAGTCGGACACCTTGACGCTGCCGTCGTAGGTGACCAGCACGTTCGACGGCGACACGTCACGGTGAACAATGCCCAGCGGTTCGCCCGTGGCTCCGACCTTCTCATGCGCGTAATGCAGGCCCGCCGCCGCCGCCGCGACAATCCCCACCGCGTGAGCCAGCGGAAGCGCCGCCTGTTCGGCCTCTCGACCGCCAACGCCCGCGCCCCTGTTGCGGCCCGCGGCGTCCAGGATCTCGCGCAGGTTGGCCCCGTGGACGTACTCCATGCAGAAGAAGGGGACGTCATTCGAGGTCCCCACGTCGTACACCTGCGTCACCTGCGGGTGGGTCAGCGTGGCCATCAGCCGCGCCTCGTCGAGGAACATGCGCAGCCGCTGCGGGTCGAGCGCATGCTGGGGCAGGATGCGCTTCAAGACGATCAGCTTCTCGAACCCCGAGATCCCCAGCACCCGGCCGAGGTAGATCTCGGCCATGCCGCCCACCGCCAGGCGCCGGAGCAGTTGGTATCTGCCAAGTTGCTGTGTGGTCAAGGGGCCCCCCTGCAGCGTAACACTTGTTGCGCAACATGTTTCGCTGCCGCCGCCGCGCGGTTCCCATGACCGGCAGAACCCGCCTGGAAACCGTGGTTTTCACTGGCCCCGGTCTTGCTGAGCTAGGGGGCCATGGCGAACCACATTTCACCCGCGATGACCCGGATGGGCCTCCTGGCCCTGGTTACCCTGACCGGCGCCTGTTCGAAGGAGTCGAGTCCCCTGCCCGAGGACGTCCGCTCCGTCATCTTTCTCCAGCGCGTGGCCCGCAACGACAACGGCAACGTGTTCGACTACACCAGCTACGTCGCGGGCGGGCGTCTGGTGACGCTGGAACCGCCGTCGGCCGACGGCAGGCTGACCGTGCTGACCTGGGACCCGCTGTTTACCGACGCCGACATCATGTCGTACGACCTGTCGTTCGACGCCAAGTCGGTGGTGTTCTCGGCGCGCCTCAAAAGCGCCCAGACCTATCACCTGTTCTCGATGAACCTCGACGGGTCGAACATCAAGCAGCTGACGGAGGGGCCGTACGACTACGTCTATCCTATCCACGTCCCCGGTCAGAAGATCCTCTTCATGACCAGCAAGAACGTCGAGCCGGGCGTCAAGCAGTTCCGCGACGAATACGAACGCGCCGTGGCCGCGCAGGTCGGCATCATCAACATCGACGGAACCGCCGAGACGCTGGGGCCGCGCAACGTCTCGCACCGGGTCGCGCCGGCGCTCCTGCCCGACGGGCGCGTCGTCTACTCGGAATGGCGGCACATGGGCGACGTCAACGACGGCCACCTCCGCATCATGAACGCCGACATGACCCGTATGTCGGAGGCCTTTGGCGGCGAGCTCGCGCCGGGAGTTGCCGGAACGGAGGCCTACCTCAAGGCGCGGTTCGTTCAACAGAACGCCGGTCCGGACGGGCGTCCCAACTACCAGCTCGTGGCCGTCGGCACCAAACGCGATCGCACGCTGCAGGCGGGCAAGCTGATGCTGCTGAATCTCAACGGGTCGGAGGCGGCGTCGACGTCGGTCGACATGACCCCGCTCATCCCGGAGCGCGGGCCCAGCCCGCTGACCATGGGGCGTTTTTACGACGCCGAGATCATCGGCGATCCCAACAACCAGAAATTCCTGGTGTCGTGGGCCGGCGGTCCGGTCGAGTCAGAAGTTCTGGACGCGGGCAAGACGCTGGCCGACTTCGGCATCTATCTGTTCGACGGCAAGAGCGGGCAGAAGTTCCCGATCTACGACGATCACAACTACTGGGACGTCCTGGCCCGGCCGGTCAAGGCGCGCATCGAACCGCCGCCGACCGAGACGCCGATCATGGGCACCAGCACCGTGGTCGGGGCGCTGAACGTCTACGACACCTCCGACAAGAGCCTGAAGATCGAACCGGGCAGCGTGGTCAAGGTGCGCTTGATCGAGGGCTTCTCGGGCGAGGAGGGCATCCGCAACTTCGGCACCAGCGAATTCGACGGCCAGTCGCTGTACGGCGAGGTCAATGTTCAGCCCGACAACTCCTTCGCGGCGCGCGTGCCCGCCAACGTCCCCTTCCACATGCAGCTCATCGACAAGTTCGCGATGAACGTCGCCAACGAGAAGATCTGGATCAGCGGCCGCGCTGGCGAGCAGCGTTTCTGTGGCGGCTGCCACGAGAACCGCAGCAAGACCGCCCAGATCGCGCCGGGTGTCACCGAGAACGTTCTGCGCGGCGCCGTCGATCTGGATGTACCGCGCCTGCAGCGGCTGTCGATGGACTTCAGCTATGGAAAGATCCGCGGCGTCCCCTGGGACAAGGCGATCCAGCCCATCTTCGACGCCAAGTGCGTCAGCTGCCACGACGGTGATCCGGCCAAGCCGGGCAACAAGTCCTACACCGTCGTCGACATGACGGCGATGGCCAGCCAGACCTTCACCTTCGATCTGCGCGGCGACAAGCTGAACGTCACCGTCGGCGAGCGGATGACCGCCGCCTTCTCCAAGTCGTACCTGTCGATCATGGGGCTGGGTGAGTTGCTGGGCGAAAACCTGGTCACCATCACCGGCGACGCGTCGGCTTACGCCGAGCCCGGTTCGGCCAAGTCGTCCAAGATCATCAAGAAGCTGAATCCCCCGCAGCGCTTCCCGGACGTCAACACGGGCGTCCGCGCGTTCGCGGGCGGCGTCCACCCGACGGGGGTCGAGCTGACGCCCGACGAGTATTACCGGTTGATCCTGAGCATCGACATGGGAGGCCAGTTCTTCTCGCGCGAAAACCGCGACGGGGCTGACGCCGACCCTTACACCGCGGGGAAGAACTAACATGCGCGCACTTGCCGCCATCTCGTCATCCCTGATCGCGTTCGCGCTGCTGCTGGCGGTCGCAACAGGGACCGCCCAGGCCGGCCGCGGCGGCAGCTCGCAGGCCATCAAGAGCGCCATCGGCGCAAACTCCATCGACGCGATCCAGGCAGAGCTGGAACGGTCGGAGTATCTGGTGTGCGCGGCCTGCACCGACCTGGTGGTGCCGCTGGTCGATCACGCCGACTACCGCGTCCGCAAGGTGGCGGCGTGGTGGCTGGCTCGCCGGGGCGCCAGCCGGCAGGTGTACGTGAGCATGCTGCAGCGTCTCGGGCAGCCCGATTCGCTCAAGGCCCGCAACGCCGCCGATATCCTGGGCGAGCTCGGCTACCCGTCGTCGATCCCGG
>DASRQT010000196.1:0-8021 GCA_035696485.1 Polyangia bacterium
GAGCCCGAGCTGGCCGACTATATCGTCGCGATCGCGCACGAGACGCGCAAGTCGCCGCACCTGACGCTGGGGGTGTCGCCGCGGGGTGAGCTGGCCTGGCGCAACGCCGCGCGCGCGACGGCGCTGGCGGACGGGCGTGACTACGTTTTGCCCGACGACCTCAAGTCGCTGGCGCTGCCGGTGCTGGCCCATCGTCTGGTGATGTCATCGCACGCTGACTCGCTGGGGCGGTCGCGCCAGGACGCCGAGCGGATCCTGCTCGAGATTCTGGAACGGCTGCCGGCGCCCGGCTAACCATACCAACCGTGCGATTCCGTCGGCTCCTGGTCAGGCTGTTCGGGTGGATGCGGCCGCGGCGGCGCTTTCCGCCCACCCGCGAGGGCTGGTGGTTCCTGGTCGCGACGCTGCTGATTGGCCTCGCGGCCATCAACGCCGGGCTGAATCTGCTGTTTCTGGTCTGGGGCATGCTGCTGTTTCTGATCCTGGCCAGCGGCGTGCTGTCCGAGCTGTGCCTGCGCGGGCTGGAGGTCCGGCGCGGGCTGCCGCCGACCATCCATGCCGGTTCGCCCTATCTGATGGGGATCGCGCTGACCAACGGCAAGAAACGGTTCCCGTCATTTTCCATCGAGGTCGAAGACCTGATGGGGGGCAAACCGATCGAGAAGCGGTGCTACTTCCTGAAGCTGCCGGCCGGGCGGACCCAGGAGACCGCCTACCGCCACATCATGGCCCGGCGCGGGCGGCACGCGCTGTCGGGGTTGCGGCTGTCGACCAAGTTCCCGTTCGGGTTGATCCAGAAGTCGCGCGACGTCCTGGAACCGATCGAGCTGATGGTCTACCCGCGCCTGGTGCCGGTGCCCGAGAACGTGCTGCGCGGGCTGCCGGCCGAGCATGGGCGCGGGCGCGCGCGCTGGCGCAGCCGCAGCGGTGACTTCTTTGGGCTGCGTGACTTCCGCCCCGGTGACGACCCGCGCGACATCCACTGGCGAACGTCGGCGCGGCGCGGGGCACCCTTCATTCGCGAGAGCGAGGACGACGAGGGGCTGGTCGCGACGCTGATCTTCGACAACGCCGCCGATGGCGTCACCGACGCGACCTTCGAGGGCGCGGTGTCGATGGCGGCGTCGATCGCGGTCGAGCTTCTGCGCCGAGGGTACCGGGTGGCGTTCGCGGCGCGCGGGCTGGATCTGCCCCCCGCGGGCGGTTCCGGGCAGACCAGCCGGCTGTTGCGGGCGCTGGCGATCATCGACCGCGCCTCCACCGCCACCGACCTGGGGCAGCCGGCCTTGCCGGGGCCGCGCATCCGTGTCCGCGCCGACGGCTCGGCGCACATCGAGATCCCCGGTGAGCACGCGCAGAAGAGGCCGGCGTGAGGTTTCAGGCCACGCACAAGCTGATGTCGTATCTGCTGGTGTGCAGCGCGCTGGGGACGCTGGCCAGCTCGGAGTCGCTGCCGCCGCAGAGCGCGCTCTTGCTGATGGTCTTCGGGGCGCTGTCCTGGTTCGTCGACAGCGGCGGGCGGGTGGCGCAGGCGCTGGATCGGTCGGCGACGGTGCTGCGGGTGGTGGCGCTGGCCTTCTTCGGGCTGACGGTCTGGGAGCTGTGGAACCGGCTGCCCGAGCCGGATCTGGCGCCGATCCTGAACCTGGTGATGTTCCTGCTGGGGTACAAGCTGTTCCAGCGGCGCGGCAACCGCGATTACTTACAGATCTACATCCTGTCGTTCCTGCTGGTGCTGGCGGCGGCCGCCCTGGCGCAGAGCTTCATGTTCGCGGTCAGCTTCGCCGTGTACGTCATCCTGGCGACCTGGACGTTGATCCTGTTCCACCTGCGCCGCGAGATGGAGGAGAACTACCTGGTCAAGCATTCGGCGCAGGCGCCCAGCCACAAGGTCGGCGTCAATCGCATCCTGAACTCGCGCCGCGTGGTCGGCGGCGCGTTCTTCGCGGCGACCGGGTTGATGGCCATCGCCGTGTTCGCGGGCGCGGTCGTCACCTTCGCGATGGTGCCGCGCATCGGGGCCGGATTCGTGCTGGGCAACCCGCGGCCGACCCGCAACCTGGTCGGGTTCTCGGACGAGGTGACGCTGGGGCAGTACGGGATCCTGTCGGGCGACAACCAGGCGGTGGCCCTGCGCGCGACCGTCGAGCGGATCGCCGCGCTGCCGACCGACAAGGCCCGCGATCGCGAGATTGAACGGCTTTACTGGCGCGGGACGGTCTACGACACCTACGATCGCGGGCACTGGGTGCGATCGAAACGGCCCGAGCTGCGGACGCAGATCGAACAGGTCGGCACGCGGCTGGCCATCCACGAGCCGCTGTTTTCGGGGATGCCGCCGACCTCGCAGCCGGAGTGGCTGAAGGGCACCGATCGCCAGGAGATCGACATCGTGGGCGTTTCGGTGCCGGTGGTGTTCGCGCTGGACCATCCGGTCGGCTTCCAGCTTCCGGCCGGCAAGGTCGGCGCCTTCGCCGAGCTGAGGCTGGCGCCGCGCTGGTCGGGCGAGGTGGCCTTGCGAATCGGCGGCATGCCGCACGGGCTGCCCGACGGTGACGGCCCGCGCGGTTACGGCGGCACCCGGTATGTCGCGTATTCGCGCGATTCGCTGGCGATGGCGCGCGCGTCGGCGGGGCGGCCGATTCGCGAGATCGATCCGGTGGTGATGCAAACGTTCCTGGCCCTGCCGTCGTCGCTGTCACCGCGCGTGGGCGAGCTGGCGCGCCAGGTCACGGCCGGGAAGGTCAACGCACCGGCCAAGCTGGTGGCGCTGATCGACTGGCTGCACTCGAATTTCCAGTACACGACCAACCTGCCGCGACATCCGCCCGGGATCGATCCGCTGGAGGATTTTCTGTTCGAACGGCGGTCCGGGCACTGCGAATACTTCGCGTCGGCGATGACCATCCTGCTGCGCGCCAACGGCGTCCCCAGCCGTTACGTGAACGGGTTTCTGGGCGGGGAGTGGAACGACATCGGCCACTACATCACGGTGCGCGACAACCGCGCGCACTCGTGGACGGAGGCCTACCTGGGCGAGATCGGGTGGGTGCGCGTCGACGGCACGCCGCCCACGCCGGCGGGCTTTCGCATGGGGCGGCTGCGGCAGCTGTTTGATTCCATCGACTTCTTCTGGACGCGCTGGGTGGTGGGCTACGACATCGGCCGCCAGCTCGAGCTGGCGCGCAAGGTCGGGCGCGGCATCGGCGTCTCGGGGGAGTCGGGACAAGCGGCGCCGTTCAAATTCCGGGTTGGCCGTAGCATCGCCATCGCGGTCGGCCTGATGGTGGCGATGGCGCTGGCGTGGCGGCTGGGCAAGCGGATCAAGCGCCGGGTGGCTCGAACCGGCGAGATACGAATTTCACCGGCGGCGGCGCCGGTCGCGCGCGTCTACAACCGGGCGCTGGACCGGCTGGCGCGGCGCGGATTGCCGAAGCGGGCCTCGGAGACCCCGCGCGAATTCGCGCTGCGGGTGCTCGACGCGAATGTGTATGGCAGCGACGCCCTGTCGCGCCTCTGCGACCTGTACACGGGCGCGCGGTTCGGCCGGCGGGTGGTCGACGATGACGTCCTGGTCGAGCTGGGGCGCGGGCTCCGTAACGTCGGCCTGCCGCTATCCCCCGATGCCCCGTTGGTTCGGCGGGACGGCAAGGTGGCTAAACTGGGTTAGGATGCGCGGGTGCGCTGCCAAAATGGCACAACCCACGACGACCGCGGGTCATCACGGCAAATTTCGCCCACGCGCGCGCGCTTGATCCCCACGTCATCGAGGCACCGCCTTTGCAACAAGCCTCGCGGGTGAGTCGTCGCATGCCCAAGGTCCTGGCCGGTTTCTTCGTACTGGGGGTTGGTCTATTGGGCCTTCCGGGTCGCAGCCAGGCGCAGCTGGTGGGGACCGGCGGGACGATCGTGGGCGGGACGGGGGGCATCGGAGGCACCACCACCAGCCTGGCGACCACCGACTTCTTCATTGGCGTGCAGGGCGACGAGGGCGTCAACCTGTCGGAGTACCAGCGCGGGATCTACTTCAACAAGGCCAACTGCGACTGCGAGAAGCCGACCTGGATCTTCGTGGCGCTGAGCCAGACCGGTTTAGCCAAACGCAGCACCATCACCCGCGGCAACGCCCAGGTCTGGGTCGGCACCAGCTGCGATCAGACGGTGTTGCGCCCCACCCAGTGCACGCAGATCGCGGCCTCCGTGCTGCTGACCGACTTCGCCGCGCGCGGCGGGGTATCGATCAAGACCACGGCCAAGGCGCTGAGCACACGGCAGATCGCGGTCACCGGCACGGGTGGCACCACGGGCATCGTCACCGCGTGTAACGAGACCGCGAAGTTCACGCAGACGGTCTTCCTGCTGGTTGATCAGGACGCCGACGGCGCGTTCGATCTGGCGCCCACCCAGACGCTGGACATCGACGTGAACCCGCCGCCCCCGCCGACCGACGTCACGATTCGCGGCGGGAATGACGCCCTGGTCGTCAACTGGAAGCCGATCAACACCACCGTCGACGAGTCCGCCGACCTGCTGGGCTACCAGCTGCTGTGCAACCGCGCCGGTGAATTCCAGGTGTTCCCGACCGGCAGCTATTCCCCGGCGTACGCCAGCACGGCGACCCAGTGTCCTGACATGGCGACGGACACCGGGAGCGTCGAGGCCCTCGACCCCAAGTTTCTGTGCTCGGGGCTGCTCGGGGTGGTGGCGACCGCGCATCGAATCAAGGTCCTGCAAAACTACATAACCTACGGCGTCACCGTGGTCGCCATCGACAAGCACGGCAACCCCAGCCTGCCCGACGTCTTCTACGGGAACCCGGTGGCCAGCACGGATTTCTACGGGTTCTATCGCGACGGCAACAGCTCCAACGGAGCGCCAGGGGGCATGCCTGACCCCGGCCACGACCAGGGCGGCTTTTGCACGATCGGCGGCACATCGGATTCGGGTGGCTTCGCGGCGGCGCCGCTGCTGGGCCTCGGCGTCGTCGTGGTGACCGCGGGGGTCGTCATGCGGCGACGGCGGAGGCGGCGGTGACGATCCCGACGGCGGCGGCGTGGCGCCGGTTGCTAACCGGCGCGCTGGCGGTGGCGCTGCTGGCCGTGGCGGGCCGGCCGGCGCGGGCGCAGCCGATGCTGGCTGAGGAGGCCAGTCGGCTGCGGACCCCACAGCACTTCGCGCTGGAGATGCGCTTTGGCCCCTATCGCCCCGACGTCGACTCGGAGTTCGCCGGGCGCGCCCCCTATCGCGAGTTCTTCGGTGACGGCAACAAGCTGATGATGCAGCTGGAGCTGGACTACCAGATCTTCCAGAAGTTCGGCTCGGCCGGGATCGGCTTCGGCATCGGGTACTTCGCGGTCACCGGCAAGGCCTTCGATGGACGCGGCAGCGGGACGCGTACCGCCGACGATTCGACGCTGAAGATCTTCCCGCTCTCGCTGTCGGCGGTCTATCGCTTCGACGTGCTCTACGAACAGCGCGGCATCCCGCTGGTCCCGTACGCCAAGCTGGGGCTCGACTATGCCATCTGGCAGGTGACCGACGGCAACGGCGAGATCGCCACCGACGGCGTGGGCGGTCGCGCCCGCGGCGGCACGCTGGGCTGGCACGGCGCCGTCGGCGTGTCGTTGATCCTGGACTTCATCGATCCGGACGCGGCCAAGGTGTTCGATTCCGAGATGGGCGTCAACCACACCCACCTGTTCTTCGAGCTCAATCACTACGACATCTCCGGCCTGGGCCAGTCCAATCGCATGCACCTCGGCGACAACACCTGGACGATGGGACTGATGTTCGAGTTTTGAGCCGCAACCTCCGGATCCTGGTCGAATACGACGGCACCGATTTTTCCGGCTGGCAGCGCCAGCCCCAGATGCGCACCGTGCAGGCGTCGCTGGAGAAGGCCATCGCCCAGATGACCGGCGAGACGGTGCTGGTGCGCGGGGCGGGCCGCACCGACGCCGGGGTTCACGCCGCCGGACAGGTGGCCAACTTCACGCTCACGGCCGCCATCCCCGAGGCCGGGCTGCTGCGCGGGCTCAACTCCATCCTGCCCAAGGACATCGCCATCCTCGAGGTCGCGGCCGTCGCAGAGACGTTCGACGCGCGATTCTCGGCGCGCGGCAAGGTCTATCGATATTTGATCTGGAACCACCTGGTGCGGTCGCCGCTTTACGCGCGGCGAAGCTGGCACTGCCGCAGCACGCTGGACCTCGAGATCATGCGCCAGGCGGCGGCGCAGCTCGGCGGCGAGCACGACTTCCGGGCGTTCCGCGCCTCCGACTGCGAGCGCCGGTCGACGGTGCGGCACGTGCGCCGGTTCGACATCGACCGCCAGGGCGCGCTGCTGTCGCTGGAGATCGAGGCCACCGCCTTCCTCAAGAACATGGTGCGCATCTTGGTCGGGACCCTGGTCGACATGGGCCGCGGCCGCATCGCCGAGGACATCGTCACCACCATGTTGCGGACGGGAGATCGCGCCATCGGCGGCGTCACCGCCCCCGCCCAGGGGTTGACCCTGGTGCGCGTGCTCTACTGACCGCTGTCGGTGAACGTTCTCAGATTCGCGGGGAAATCCCGCGCCATCACCTCGCCGTGGTCGAACAGCGAGCGCAGGAACGCGCAACGTTCCGGTTCCAGGGCGCTATCGCAGCTGCGCCGCTCCGACCGCAAATCTTGCACCGTGACCTGGTTGCGTGGCAGCGGCCGGAACGCGACCGACGTGAAGGCCTGCGCGTAGTCGATCCCGTCATACCGGGATTCGTCGGCGTGGCAGCCGCGGCAGATCGTGACCGGGGCGTCGCCGGTCAGATCGCGAACTCGGTCAAACGGGGCGGCCGGTGTCACCTCCTCGACAATCGGAAAGCCGAGCTCGCCCTTGACGGAGTTGGTATCGCTGACCATCTGGCCGAACTCCACCGCGTGCGTGCCGCGGCCTTCGGGGACGATCGACATGACCAGCGGGTCGAAAAACAGAAAGATGCGCGGGCTGCGGCGGCCGGTCGACGGCTGCAGGCTGAAAAAACTGACCGTCGCGCTCGCGGCCAGGGGGCGATCCAGGCTCTCGAGAAAGCAGCCCACGGTGACCGGCCGGGGCAACGAGTTGACCAGCGCGACCGCCCCGGCGATCGAGGTCGGCGCGCCCGAGATCCCGGCAGGCGGCAAACAGCGCGGCGTGGGCATGCCATCGGAAGGTCCCGACCGATCGGCGTCGCATGAGGCCATCAGCAGCGCGGCGGCCACGCACACCTCGCTGGCAACCCTGGTGAACGACGGGCGGCTCACGCCATGCCCTGGTCCGTGCCGCCGGACGGCGGCGCTTCTCCCGTCATCTCGAGGATGATGCCGCGCACACGCTGCAACAACGGCTCGCGATCCTTCTCGGTCAAGCCGTCGGTCGAGATGGGGGCACCGATGTCGACCGTGACCGGCCCGCCCTTGATCCTGAGCTGCCCGCGCGGCATCAGCTCGCGCGCACCGCGAATCGCGATCGGGACGATGGCGGCGCCCGAGTTGATGGCCAGGTAGAAACCGCCCTTCTTGAACGGCCCCAGCTTGCCGTCGCGCGTGCGCGTCCCCTCGGGAAAGATCAGCACCGAATGTCCCTCGCGTATGAAGCGTGTGCCGTCGTCGATGCTGCGCCGGGCGGACACCGGGTTCTGGCGGTCGATGAAGATGAAGCGCCCGGCCCGCATGGCCCAGCCAAACAGCGGAATGTCGCCCAGCTGTTTCTTCGCGATCATCCGCAGCGGGATCGGCACGGCCACGTACAGCGCCCAGATGTCCAGCACGCTGACGTGGTTGGGCATGAAGACGTACGGCCGCCGCGGATCCAGGGGTTGGGCGAAACGAACGGTCAGCTTGACGCCGGCGGCGGAAAGAATCAGCCACGACCAGATGCGCGCCAGCCGCAACACGGTGTCCCCGCTGCGATCGTAGAGGCGGCTCCCCAGCGCCGAGAAGATCCCCAGCAGTGTGTAGACGACGAACAAGAGTGAGGCGACGATCTGGCGAATCACGGGAGG
>DASRQT010000197.1:0-2808 GCA_035696485.1 Polyangia bacterium
GCTGCTTTCCCGATCGCGACATCCGCCACCTGCTGTCACGGGCCGGCTTCATCGTTGAAGTCCAGGAGCCCTGGAGCCCCTTCCAGATTGACGCACCAGGCAAGACGTGGTGGATCACACGAAAGAAGACGCCGTAGCGGCGAGAGGAATACGTGCGTCGCGTCAAATGGCTCCATTTTGTCCCCGTGGCTGAGCATGACGTCAAAATCATGTCGACTTTTGGCTGATTTCGACTTAGGTTCGCTCCCCCGCCTCAACAACCCTCTGGAGCCAGCCTTGTCATCACCGCCGATCCCTTTGTCCGCCAAAGCCCCGCAGTCGACCCCCACCACGCAGGCGGCGCCGCCGGTCGCCGTCAAGAAGGCGCAGACGGGGGCCGAGGCTCTGATCCGGTGCCTGGAACGGGAAGGGGTCGAGTACGTCTTTGGTCTGTCGGGCGGCGCCGCGATGCCGATCTTCGACGCGCTGGTCGATTCCAAGATCAAGCTGATTCTGGTTCGCCACGAGCAGGGCGCCACTCACATGGCCGACGGCTATGCGCGCGCGACCGGCAAGCCGGGCGTCGTGCTGGTGACCTCTGGCCCGGGCGCGACCAACACCGTCACCGGCATGCTGACGGCGCTGATGGACTCGGTTCCGATGATCGTCCTCACCGGACAGACCATCACGCCGATGCTGGGCAAGGACGCCTTCCAGGAGGCCGACGTCACCGGCATCACCTACCCGGTCGTGAAACATTCCTACCTGGTCAAGAACCCGAACGACATCCCGCGCATCACACGCGAAGCGTTTTACCTGGCCAACAGCGGGCGGCCCGGCCCGGTGCTGATCGATCTACCGAAGGACATCACCTCGGGTCCCTGCACCGCGCCGTTCGTCGACACCGTCGAGCTGCCCGGCTACCACGTGCCGGGCCACCCCGATCGCGACGGGGTCAAGAAGGCGGCGGCGCTGATCGCCAAGAGCCGCCGGCCGGTGCTGTATGTCGGCCACGGCTCCGTGATCGCCAACGCCGGCGCGGCGATCCTGGAGCTGGCCGAGAAACTTCAGGCGCCGATCGTCAACACCTTGCTGGGCAAGGGTGCCTGTCGCGAGGACCACCCGCTGCACCTGGGGATGCTGGGCATGCACGGCACCGCCTATGCCAACAAGGCGGTCACGAACACCGACTGCATCGTGGCCATCGGCGCGCGCTGGGATGACCGCATCACCGGCAAGCTGAGCGAGTTCTGCGTCGGCGCCACCAAGATCCACATCGACATCGACGTCGCCGAGTTCAACAAGATCGTGAAGCCCGACGTCAGCCTGGCGGGCGATGCGCGCCTGACCGTCGAGGATCTGCTGCCGCTGGTGTCGAAGCTCGACACCGATGACTGGATGAAACAGATCGCGGAGTGGCGGCGCCAGTACCCGCTCAAGTACCCCAAGAAGGGCGGCCTGCGCGCGCAGCACGTCCTCGATCGGCTGGACGAGCTGGGCGGGCGCGACTGCATCCTGACCACCGACGTCGGACAGCACCAGATGTGGGCCGCGCAGTTTTGCCTGACCACCAAGAACCGTCACTGGCTGTCGTCGGGGGGAGCCGGCACCATGGGCTACGGCTTCCCGGCCGCCATCGGCGCGCAATTCGCGCGGCCCGACAAGAAGGTCTGGGCCATCGTCGGCGACGGCGGGTTCCAGATGACGCTGGCTGAGCTGTCGACCGCCGCCATCCACAAGCTGCCGGTGAAGATCCTGATCATCAACAACAGCTACCTCGGCATGGTGCGCCAGTGGCAGGAGCTGTTCTTCGACAACCGCCTCTCGGGCGTCGACCTGGAAGGGAACCCCGACTTCGTCAAGCTGGCGGCCGCCTACGGCATCAAGGGCTGGCACATCAAGCGCCCGTCGGAGGTCGACCGCATCCTCAAGGCCGCGATGGACTACAACGAGGGTCCGTGTCTCATCGAGGCGGAGGTCATCAAGGAAGACAACGTGTTCCCGATGATCCCCGCCGGCGCGGCGCTACGCGACATGATCATCGAGAAGCCGAAGCTGAAGATGGCCAAGCCCGAAGGGAGCACCTAGAGATGAACGCGACCGCCGGACAATCCACCGCCACCACCGCCCCGTCTGGCCCCGGCGCCGGCGTCCTTGGCGTGACAGCCAGCGCGCCGATTCACACGCTGTCGATCCTGGTGCGCAACAAACCCGGCGTCCTGGTGCGCGTCGCGCTGGTCTTTTCGCGGCGCGGATACAACATCGAGAGCCTGGTCGTCAGCCCCGACGCGCTGGACGGGCAGCTGTCGCGCATGACCATCACCTGCAGCGGCGACCCCGAGACGCTGGAACAGATCATCAAACAGGTGACCAAGCTAATCGACGTGGTGCACGCATACGATCACACCGGCCAGGCCGTCATCGAGACCGAGATCGCGCTGGTCAAGCTGGAGTGCAAGATCAACCAGCGCACCGAGATCCTGCAGATCGGCGAGCAATACAGCGCCAAGGTGGTCGACTACGGCGCGCAGTCCCTGATCCTCCGCGTCTACGGCGCCAGCGACAAGCTCGACGCCTTCCTGATGCTGCTGCAGCCCTACCACGTCGTCGAGTTGATCCGATCGGGCAAGATCCTGATGACCCGCGGCCTCGCGACGACATAGCGGGGCGTCGTAACTACTGACGCCGCTGTCTAGACGGCGCGGCCACCTTCGGCCTGTAGGCGGACGGCGGAGTACTGCGGGTGCCCCGCGCAGGACGGGGGGTGCAGTTTGCGCAGTTCCAGGCGGAAGTGGCGGGCGGCGGGAACGCGCTGGCGGAGGGTGTCCA
>DASRQT010000198.1:0-9630 GCA_035696485.1 Polyangia bacterium
TCGTGCACTAGGCGGTCGTGCACTAGGCGGTCGTGCACTAGGCGGTCGTGCACTAGGCGGTCGTGCACTAGCATCGACCCGATTCCTCTGGTCTTGTATTGTGGGCGCCGCGAAGGCGTGGGCGGGTCCCTGGTGGAACCCGGCGGACGCGTTTCGATTCACGGCGAGAGGAGACGGATCATGGCCGAAACTGTGTACAAGGTGATCGAGCTGGTGGGCACGAGCACGGAGTCCTGGGAGAAGGCGGCCGCCGCTGCCATCAGCCGCGCCTCCAAGTCACTGCGCGACCTGCGGGTCGCCGAGGTGACGACCCTCGACATGACCATCAAGAACGGCAAGGTCGACAGCTACCGCGCCAAGGTAAAGGTGTCCTTCAAGTATGAGGGAAAGGACTAACTAGGCAGTCCCGGAACGTTCATCACGATCTGGTACAGCGCCTGGGCCGGGGTGTGGTCCCGCGCGAAGATGGTGCTAGTGTCTGGCCCCGGTGAAGCGAATTGCCGCCCCCCTGATGGTTGTCGCCGCGGTCGCGGCCGGCTGCGACCGCGGCCCCAGCGAACAGGCCCGAGCCCGGACCGCGTCGCTGGAACAGGCGTTGCGCCCGTCGTTTTTCGCCGCGGCCGTGCGCAAGATGGGGGGCGGCCACTATCGCGGCTCGGCTCGGTTTGCGATCGGTCCCGATGGCAAGGGTCCCGACAGCGTCACCACGACCACCGATGTCTGGCTGGATCGCGCCGGCAATTACCGCGTGGTCGAGTCCAACGATCACGACGGTGGCCGCGAGGTCGTCCTTGCCGGCCACGAGCTGCACGTTGCGCTACGCTATGGGAAGATGATCCGGCGCATCGCAGAAGAACCGGAACCGACGCGCATCCTCGAAGAGGCCCTGGGTGGTCCCTGGGCGGGGTGGGAGGTCATCGCCCCCGCCGCCGCCATCGAACCGGGACAGCCGCAGCTGGTCGCCGGCGCGCGGGCGCAAGAATACCGGCTGGCCAAGGCCGCGGCCGTGGCGGCGAAACCACGCGAGCTGCCGCGCCTGCGAAAGTGGCGCGGGACGGTGACGGTCCATCAGCTGGACGGGCACATGCTGGTCGACGAGCGCTCGGGCGCGTTGATCAAGGCCGATCTGCGCGCGGCGTACACGCTGACCCAGGAAGGGCGGCCCATGTACGGCACCATCGACGTCCAGGCCAACCTGACCGAGGCGGCCGCCATCCCGCCGATCCAGAAGCCGGCGTCCGAGGAGCTGTCGTTTCGCCAGCGGATCGTACCCGAGCAAAAAGAGCTGCTGGGAGGGCTGGGCGGGCGCGTGCCACCGCCGGTTCCGGAGCCGCCCAAGCCCAAGAAGAAAAAGGAATCGAGCAAGCGCAAATGACCCCCGACGACGGCGAAAGCAACGGCAACGGTTCGGGCAAACCGCCCGGCACCACCGCCACCCGTCCGGAGCTGATCATGTTTCCCGGGTCACGCATGCAGGAGCAGGCGGACCGCTTGGACCACCTGCGCGTGCACCGCCGCCTGATCGTCCGGCGTTCGCTGCTGGCCAGCGCGGTGGGCGGCCTGGTCCCGTTGCCGGTGATGGACGATTACCTGGCCGGGCGGATTCGCGCCGGCATGCTGATGAAGCTGGCCGAGCGACGGCAGGTCGACCTGGCGCAATCGTCCGCCGATCTGCTGGCTGACCCGCGCGAGGAGACCGCCGTCCGAAACGCGACGCTCACCGCGGCGACGTTGCTGGCGCTGAAGCTGGCCTGGAAGAAGTTCTTCGCGTTGCTGGCGGTCGGCCGCCGCGCCGACGAGATGACCACCACCTTTCAGATGGGGACGCTGTTCGATCACTTCTGCACCAAGCTGCACGTCGGCGCGGGGATCGACCGTCCGCGCGCCTTCGCGCTGCGCAACGTGATTCACGCCTCGCTGTCGGAGGCGGAACGCAGCGCGGTCGTGGCTGTCTTCCGGGATGGTGGCCGCATCCTGGGCCGTTCCATGCTGGAGGCGCCGGAGTGGGTCTCCAAGCGCTTCGAAAAAGCCGCCGAGCAATACATGCGCGGGGGCGGCCAGCCGGGAGCTTCGCCTGCCGCTGACGACATCGATGACATCTCGCCCGAAAACGCGCGCTGGCTGGACCGGGCCAGCGCCTCCGTCGAGGGTGGATTGTCACGCCTCGGTACGTCGTACCTCGAATCCCTGATCCGGATCTTCGAACGGCGCTGGCGCGACGCCGAGGAGGCCCGCGAAAAGGCCGAGAAGTCTGGGCCCGATACCGCGCCGCCCTGACGTCACAAAGGCGCAACCAACCGGCAGTAGCAACCCCGGTTGCCCTTTGCTACGATTGCAGCGGGTGAAGAAAATAAAACGCGCTGCCAAACCAGCCACCAAGAAAAGCCGCAAAGCCAACCCAAGCAAGGCCACACCCCGCATCCCGGTTCGCGGCGACGCCAGGAAGAAACCCAAACCCAGGGCCGACGCGTTTTTGGCACGTCGCAGCGGCGTTCGCTCGCGCGAGCTACAGCAGACGCCGACCGCGGCCGCTGCGCACCGTGACCTTCCGGAGCTGCGGGCGCTGGCGCTGGAGGCGATGGACGCGGCGCTGGACAAGAAGGCGCTGATGCCGGTGTTGATCGACGTCTCCGGCCTGGCCAGCTACACGGACTTCATCGGCATCGTCAGCGGCCGCAGCGACCGGCAGGTCGACGCCATCGCGGATAACATCATCGCCTTCATGAAAAGCCGCGGGCGCCACGTACTGGGTCAGGAGGGGAGCGGCGGCGGGCGCTGGACGCTGCTGGACTTTGGCTCCCTTGTCGTCCACGTTTTTTACCACCCGGTGCGCGAGTTCTATGACCTCGAGAGCCTGTGGATCGAGGCCCCGCGCGTGAAGATGGAGATCCCGCCCGAGTCGATGCTCACGCAGCCGGACGCCCTGTACGGCGCGCTCTAGGATCGCGTCGTTGAAGATCGTCGTCTTGGCGGTCGGAAAGATGCGCGACGCCCATCTGGCGGCCGTGTGCGAGGACTATCTCAAGCGCGCGCGGCGTCACGTCCCGGTCGAGATTGTCGAGGTCGCGGACGACGACGCCCTGGCCCGGCGGATCCCGGAGAGCGCCGACGTCGTGGCGCTGGAGCCCGGTGGCGAAAGCTGGACCACGCCTGCCTTCGCCGCTTTTGTCGGCGACCGGATGCTGCACGGCGCCCGGTCGATCGTGTTCCTGATCGGCGGCGCGGACGGTTTGCCGCGCGAGGCTGTGCGGCGCGCCCGCGTCCGCCTGTCGCTGTCGGCGTTGACGCTGCCGCATCGCCTGGCGCGTGTCGTGATCTGCGAACAGATCTACCGCGCGCTGTCGCTGCTGCGCGACCAGCCTTATAGCCGCTGAACCGGGCGTGTTAGATTCGTGGCATGAGTCAATCGCCCCGCGCCGTGCTGGTCGTCCTCGACGGCTTCGGCGAGCGCCCCGACGTCGACGGCAACGCGATCCGGATGGCGCGCACGCCCCATTTCACGCGGCTGTTTGCCACCTATCCCTGGACGCTGATCGGCGCCTCCGGCCATGACGTCGGGCTGCCCGATGGCCAGATGGGGAACAGCGAGGTCGGACACCTGAACCTGGGCGCGGGGCGCATCGTCTACCAGGACATCGTGCGCATCGACCTCGCCATCAAGGACGGCACCTTCTTCGGAAACCCAGTCTTGATAGATATCATCGAGGCGGCGAAGGCCTCGGGCGGGACGCTGCACCTCATGGGCCTGACCAGCCCCGGCAACGTCCACGCGTCTTTGGATCACGCCTTCGCCGTGTGCGAGCTGGCCAAACGTCGCGGCCTTTCGCGGGTGTCGTGGCACGCATTCCTCGACGGACGCGACACGCCGCCACGATCGGCCGCCGGCTATCTGCGCGGGGTGGCGGCCAAGCTGGGCGAGATTGGGACCGGGCGCCTGGCCAGCGCCGTCGGCCGCTATTTTGCGATGGACCGCGACAAACGCTGGGACCGCCTGGAGATCGCGTGGAAGCTGCTGACGCGCGGCGAGGGTACGCTGGTCGACGATCTGGCGGCGGCCGTCGAGGCCAGCTACACCGGCGATGTCAGCGACGAGTTCGTGAAACCGATGCTTTTGCGCGGCCAGGACGGCAAGCCGGCGCCGGGCACCGTCATCCGCGACGGCGACGTCTGTTTCTTCTGGAACTTCCGCTCCGACCGCGCGCGGCAGCTGACGCTGGCGTTTGTCGCCGACGACTTCACCCACTTCCAGCGCGACCCCCGCCCCAAGCTGGCCGGGTTCGCGACCATGACCCAGTACGACGCCAGGGTGTTGGTGCCGGTCGCCTTCCCGCCGCAAAGCCTGAGCATGATCCTGGGCGAGGCGCTGGCGCAGCAGGGCGTCTCGCAGCTGCGCACCGCCGAGACCGAGAAATACGCGCACGTCACCTACTTCTTCAACGGCGGCGTCGAGACCCCTTTTCCTGGCGAAGAACGGCGGCTGGTGCCGTCGAATCGCGACGTGGCCACCTATGACCTCGCGCCCGAGATGTCGGCGGCGCCGGTCACCGATTCGGTGGTCGAGGCGCTGGCGCCGGGAGGACCGCAGTTCATCCTGGTAAACTACGCCAACCCGGACATGGTCGGTCACACCGGAAAACTCGGTCCCGCCGTCTCGGCCATTGAAACAGTCGACGGTTGCATGGGGCGAATCGTCGCGGCGGCGAAGGCGGTCGGCGCGGCTGTGTTCATCACGGCCGACCACGGCAACTGCGAAATGATGACCGATCCGATCACGGGCCAGCCGCACACGGCGCACACTACCAATCCGGTGCCGTTCCTGGCCATCGGCGAGGACCTCCTCACGCGGAAGCTGCGGGTGGGCGGGCGCCTGTGCGACGTCGCGCCGACCATCCTGGAATACATGGGCCTGCCGCAACCGGCCGAGATGTCGGGCAAGAGCCTGTTCGAGGGGTCGCCGCGGTGAGCATCGGCCGGCGCCTCATCGATCTAGCGCGGGCCGAGCTGAATTCATTGCTGGACCGCGCCGCGCGCGAGGACGACGACGACGACCAGGGCGCTTACAGCCGATCGTCGGCCGACGTGCTCAGCGATCAGGAACTGGAGGCCGAGCTGGACCGGCGGCGGCGCGCGCGTGAGGAGGCAGAGCAGGCGGCGCATGGGCCGCGACCGTCGAGCGGCGCGGGGGCATCGTCATCCCGACGCAGCAACGCCCCCCCGCCGCGCCGGAGCGCCAGCGACGACGCCGCGGTTCGAAAAGCCTACGCCGCGCTGGAGGTCCCTCCCGGGTCGGACTTCGAGGCGGTGCGGAAGGCGTATCGACAGTTGATGCGCAAATATCATCCGGATCTGCACGCGGACCGCCCCGACAAGCAGAAGACCGCCAACGAGCTGACCCAGAAGCTGACCGATTCCTACAAGCTGCTGGAAAAGAAGCTCCGCCGCTAGCGCGGCAACCGGCGCATCGGTCAACCGATGAGTCGGCATGTTCAAGTCGGTATCGGTTTCCTGGCTCCTGATTTTAGCCTCGGTCGCCACGGCGTTGATGGCGGTGGCCACCGGATGTCTGCCCGAGGTTCCCGGCGGCGCCAGTAGCGACGCCCTCAAGGAAGCACCGAGGCCGATCGACACCAGTGCCGCCGAAGCGCCGGCAGCGGCGGTGAATGTCCCGACCGACGCCGCGGTGGACGCGTCGCAAGAGCCAGCGACTGCTACGCCGCCGGCCGGGCTGCTGCCACCGGCGCCCTCACCGGACGCGGCGCCCGCCGAACGCGCACCGGCCGCGGCCGACGGGGCTGCGGAGTTGGTTGATGCGGTAACGGAGCGGATTGATACCGGCGCCGCTGTGATCGACGTGCGTCCAGACGTGGTCGCGGCGGGTCCAGAGGTAGTCGACGCGGGTCCAGAGGCGGTTGACGTGGGTCCAGAGGTGGTTGATACGGGTCCAGAAGCGGTTGACGTGCGTCCAGAGGTGGTCGACACGGGCGCAGGTCGAGTTGATATGGGGACCACCGTCGCTGACAGTGGCCCCGAGATCGTTGACGTGGCGGCTTCGGAGACCGCCGGCGCCGACATGAGTGCCCCCTGCCCGTGCCCGATCCACGACGCCGCGCCGCCGCCCGGCAATCGTGAACCGCTGCCGGGAGAGATCGTCATCAACGAGATGCTGGTCAACCCGGCCGGGACAGATATCGGTCGCGAATGGATCGAGGTGCGCAACCTGGCCACCGTGCCGCTCAACCTGGCGCAGCTGCACGTCGCGGATCTGCTGACGGACGTCGCGGTGTCCGCCGGCGTGCTGGCGCCCGGCGACGTTCTTCTGCTCGGCCAGTCACTGGACGCGACCAAGAACGGCGGCGCCCCCATCGCCGTCACCTACGGAACCACGGTCTCGTTGAACAACGACGGCGACACCATCTCCCTCTGCTGGGGCGCCTGCGCAACCGGCGTGGTCCTCGATCGCTACACCTACGGTACGCTGGGTACTGCTTACGACGGCCACGCGCTGATCCTGTCGCCGTCGCCGGATCCTGCCCGCAAGGGCTGCCCCGCCCAGGATTCGTTCGGTACCGGCGGAAGTTACGGAACCCCCGGCCGCCCCAATCCGCTGTGCCCGCCCTGAAACGAATAGTCGCCTTCCTGTGATTTCGCCGCCACCGCGTGCACCGACCGCGGCTTCGTGCTCAACTCTCGCCTCCCAAAAAAGGAGGTTTCATGAAGACCAAGATCCTGAGCACCGCCGCCCTCGCCCTGTTCCTCTCGACCACCGCCGCCTTCGCCGGCGCGACCAAGACCTACCAGGTGACCGGTCCCGTCCTCGAGGTGAAGGACGACGTCGTCGTCGTTCAAAAGGGCAAGGAGAAATGGGAGATCGCGCGCACGCCCGAAACCAAGATCACCGGCGATCTGAAGGTCGGCTCCAAGGTCACCATCGAATACCGCATGACGGCCACCGCGGTTGAAGTGAAGGGCGGCGACAAGCCAGCCAAAGGCGGCGACAAACAAGCCAAGTAAACGCCGCGGTCGATCGCCCCGAGGCGGACAGTTGCACCCGCCGCGGGTCTACGGAACAGCGAAGCAGTAAATCGAACCGCGCCCGCCGCCTGAACTCACGGTGCCGGCCTGAAAGTCCATGCCCGCCGTCGGCTCGGCGCACCCGACCGTGTGGGCAGCGTTCCACGACGGGGGCCGGCCACCGCCTGTTCGGTTCGAGTGGCCGACCTGGGCCATGCCCGTCGTCGCCGTCCAGTCGCTGCAGGTCGCTCCCGCCATCACCGTACCGTCGGTGTTTGATCCGGTCAGGATGTCGTGAACGAGCGGGTTGCTTGGCACCACGGCGCCCTTCTCGTCAACCGCCACGTCAGTAGCCGCGATCGGCCAGGTCGCATTCAAAGCCGCGTTGGCGGCGAGCTGATCGTGGAGATCCTGAAGGTTGTTCGCGATGATTTTTCCGGCAACGTTCCGCCAGGGACCTGTCCCGATCCGATCGCGCGCGTTGGCGGCTGCCGTGCTGAGATAGGCATGCCAGGTCTTCGCGCCAAGCGCAGCCGAGGCGGCAGTTGCCAGTGTCTTGCAGAAGGCGTCGGCGCCAGTGAGACCACCGAGATTTCCTCCCATGCCCGGTCCTTTACTGGTCACGAAGAAGCTGGTCGTGGGACTCATCACGCCGTCACCGCCGCCATCGACGGGCGGGTTGACCTCGGGCGGGGCGTCCATGCCGGCGTCCGAACCCGCGGTACCGCCGCTGCCGGCTGCGCCGCCGCTACCCGACGCGCCGCCACTCGCGCCGCCGGTGCCGGTCGCCCCGCCGCTGCCCGTCGCCCCGCCACTGCCGGTTGCCCCGCCGCTTCCGGTTGTGCCGCCGGTGCCGGTCGCGCCGCCGCTGCCGCCCTTACCGCCGGCGCCGCCGGTGCCACCGCCGCTGCCGCTGCTACCGCAGCCAAAATTGGCCAGAGAGAGGGAAACAACCAGGATGCGCGCCAGGGAGTTGAGCTTCATGGGAAGACCTCCTCAAGATAAAGACAGCGAGAGGCCGCAGCAGCAGGCCAGCAATTGCCTCGAGCCTTATCCACGCCCGGGCGCGTGTCACTGGAATTCATCTACGTCGCCGGACGACGTGAGGTCCGGAACACTGCGGAACGGGGTATTATCCGGTCGCAAACATGGCGGAAACCGGCGGAAGTTTTGGCGGAAAGATGGGTAACGGCGGCAAACGGTTCGTCGGGGCGGGAGGAACGCCCGGGGGAATGGGTGAGTTTTTCCTGGGCCTGGGGATGGCGATCGTCGGGCTTTATCTGCTGTTCACACATGTGCAGGTCCATACGTCTTACTGGCGCTTTGCTGGCATGGAGAACAGCTTCGGGATCACGCTTATCCCGATGCTGCTTGGGATCGGGATCCTATTCTTCAACGGGAAATCGATCATCGGCTGGCTGCTGGCGGTGGCCGGATTCTTGATCATCTTTGCCGGAATCCTGGTCAACATGGACATCTACTTCCAGCGCACCAGCCTGTTCAACACGCTGATCATGCTGGTCTTGATCGCCGGGGGGCTGGGTTTGATTGCCCGCAGCCTGCGCCCGCACCGCACGCGCGCTGACGACGCGTCATAATTGCCGCCGTTGGCGTCACCATGACCACCACGGCCGCGATTCCACCGGCGCCCGGCGCGCCGGCGCCGCTGGCCCGCCTGCTGGCCGACCACCCCGGTGCGACCGCCGACGATCTCTTGAGCCAGTTCGTCGGCTACGTCGGAAGCACGGGGCTGGAGCTGTACCCCGCGCAGGAGGAGGCGCTGCTGGAATTGTTCGGCGGCAAACACATCATCCTCAACACGCCGACCGGTTCTGGCAAATCACTGATCGCCACGGCGTTGCACTTCAAGGCCACAGCCGAGGGCAAGCGTTCGATCTACACCTGCCCCATCAAGGCGCTGGTGAACGAGAAGTTCTTCGCGCTGTGCGCGCTGTTCGGGCCCGAGAACGTCGGCATGCTGACCGGCGACGCCAGCATCAACCGCGACGCGCCCATCATCTGCTGCACGGCGGAGATTCTGTCCAACATGGCGTTGCGCGATCCCGACGCGCGCGCCGACTACGTGGTGATGGACGAGTTTCACTATTACTCCGATCGCGAGCGCGGCGTGGCCTGGCAGATCCCGCTGCTGTCGTTGCGCGACGCCACCTTCCTGCTGATGTCGGCCACGCTGGGCGAGACTCGCGGCATCGAGGAGGGGCTGCGCGCGCTGACCGGCCGCGACATCGCCGCCGTGCGCAGCCGCGACCGTCCGGTGCCGCTGGATTTTGAATACCGCGAGACGCCCCTGCACGAGACCATCGCCGACCTGGTCGCCACCCGGCGCTACCCGATCTACCTGGTGAACTTCACCCAGCGCTCCTGCGCGGACGAGGCGCAAAATCTGCTGTCCGTGGACATCTGCAGCAAGGACGAGAAAGAGGCCATCCGTCTGGCCACCGCCCACGTCTCGTTCGACACGCCGTACGGCAAGGACTTTCAGCGTTTCATCCGCCACGGGTTGGGCGTGCACCACGCGGGGCTGCTGCCGAAGTACCGCTTGCTGGTCGAGAAGCTGGCGCAGACCGGGCTGCTCAAGGTCGTGAGCGGCACCGACAC
>DASRQT010000199.1:0-2894 GCA_035696485.1 Polyangia bacterium
GATCTCCCGGTACTCGGGCAGATAGCGTCCCGCCTGCCGCATCATCCACAACGGGGGGCGCAGGGTGGCCTCGCCGCGGCACGCGCGAAGAAAGAGGGGATCCATCGGGTGGTCGGGCTACTCTACCCGAAAATCACTGGTCAGGACGGAGCAGCGCAGCGCCTCGGCGACGCTCCAGGCCTGCGCGATGCATCCGCGCGGGGTGTAGGGCGCCCCGGCGTCGAAGATCTCGCTGATGGAACCGATGCAGGCCTGCGACAGCTCGGGCGCAAGGCCGGTCACCAGGCGGTGCGCGGCGATGCGGTCGTCGGGGAAGACCTTCAGCCAGGCGTCGATGAACGGCCCCATCAACCACCCCCAGACCGTCCCCTGGTGATAGGCGGCGTCGCGCGAGCGAAGATCGCCGTCATAGGTTCGTTTATAGTCCGGGTGGCCGGGCGCCAGCGATCGCAGACCAAACGGCGTCAGCAGCTGTTCGCGCACGACCCCCATCACCTGGGCCCAGTGCGACGGGTCGAGGACAGGGTGGGGGAGGGAGATGGCGAAGATCTGATTGGGACGGATGCTGGCATCGTCACCACCGGCGCCATCGACGACGTCGTAGAGATGGCCGCCCGCGGCGTACCAGAAGCGGCGATTGAACGATTGTCGGACGCGCGTGGCCAGCACGTCGATCTCATCGGCGTGCAGCGACAGCGGGCGCTGCCGGCCGGCGGGGGTGCTCTCCTCCTCGGCCAGCCAGCCCTGCAACAGGCGGAGGGCGTTGTAAAAGAGGGCGTTGATCTCGACGGCTTTGCCCCGGCGCGGCGTCACCACCCAGCCGTCGACCTTGGCGTCCATCCAGGTCAACTGGTAACCCTCCTCCCCCTGGCGCAGGAGACCGTCGCGGGTGTCGACGCCGATACCGAAGCGCGTACCATCGATGTGATGCTGGATAATGTCGACCAGCCTGGGTAAAAGCTCCTTGCGGGTCTCGGTGTCGCCGGTGACGGCTTCGTAGCGATCGAGGGCGTGGAAGAACCACAGGGTCGCGTCGGCGGTGTGGTACAGGCCCTCGTTCTGACCCTCGGGGAAGAGGTTGGGGATGAGGCCGTCGCGGATGTGATGCGCGAAGGTCAGCAAGATGTCGCGCGCCTCCATGTGTCGTCCGGTGGCCAGCGTCAGTCCCTCGAGGCTGATCATCGTGTCGCGTCCCCAGTCGGTGAACCAGTGGTAGCCGGCGATCACGGTGCGCGCGTCGTCGCCTTCGGCGCGCAGGCGGACCTCGTCGGCGACGCGCGTGTGGGGTGTGATGATGAACGCGTCCGCCGCCAGCACCAGCTCGGCGCCGAGGCCGTTGCGCACGGCGGGGTGGGCCTGCGCCAGCAGGTGCTCCCGGCGTTCGTCATCAGCCCCACGCGCGTCATCGGGTCCGAACGCGGTGGCGGCTTCCCAGCTCTCCGTCGAGGCGGTCAGCGTCGCGGTCTGGCCGACGCCGAGATCGACCTCGAAGCCACCGACCGACTGCAGCGGGCCGTGGAAGTCGTAGCCGCGCGAGCGTTCGTGGCGATACAGAAAATCGCGCGGGGGCTGCTCCGGGTTCGGCTCCGGCACGAAGGTCCCGGGCCAAAGCAACCGCAGGGGCGGATAGCGGTCGTCTCGCGAATGAAGCTCGACACCTTGATCGCCGGTGTTGACGCGCAGGTCCGGGACCTTGCCGCCAACCTTGCCTTCATGAGAACGGACGTCCACCTCGGGGTGGATGGACAATTTCAGCGGCGCCGGTGCCGCGCGCAGCGCGTACGTGACGTGGACGGTGTTCTGCCGGTTGGGCACCACGATCCATTTTTCCACGACGATCCCGCCGTGCTGGTAGCGCCAGATGGGCCGGCCGTTCTCCAGGCGAAATTCGGCAAGAAATTGCTCCGGCAGCTCAAGCCGTCCCAGGAACGGTTCGATGCCGGTCATGGCCAGCGCCGCGCCGTCCGGAAGGCGTAAGTGTTCGCGCAGATGATTGAGCATCATCGTGCGGCCGAGGGGTGCCGGCAGCGCGGCGATGAGCAGCCCGTGAAAGCGGCGGGTCGGCAATCCGCCCACTGTGCCCGACGCATAGCCACCAAGCCCGTTGGCCACCAGCCACTCCCTCGTCACCAGAGCATCCCCGTCCTCTCCGCGGCGCCAGCCTACCCGCACTGGGGGGACAATGGTCATGACGTCGTCACCGGTTGCGCGGCCAGCACCACTGCCGCTCGTCCCGGGATGCGCCAGGTGTCCTTCTCGTCTTGGTCCTCGCATTCGACGGGCGGTGTTCCGCCACCACCATAACGGGAATCTTCGCTGGACCACAGCGTCCGCCAGCAGCCGCCAACGGGTGGGGCCAACAGCGGCTCCGGCGCCGCGCGCAGATTCAAGTCGCGTCCGAGGTTCACGATCAGCACGCGATCGTCTTGTCCCTGCTCGACGATGAACCGGAACATGAAGGCCGCCGGGCCCAGAACCGCGCCGTGCAGCCGATCCCAGCGCTGTTGCCGAAACGCCGGATCGTTACGGCGCAGCGCCAGCAGGTCGCGGTGAAGGGCGTAGACCTCGGCGTGTCGGTCGCGCTCGGCAAAGTCCAGCTTGCAGCGGGTGAAGGTATCGTGGGATCGCGGATCAGCAAGAGTCAAGATTCGTTGCGCCTCGGGCGTGGCCAGCGACGGGAACTGTGACAGAAACTCGCGGCGCCCAGCGGCGACCTGCTGTCCCAGGGCATCGTTGTGATCGGCGAAATATAGAAACGGCGCCGTCGAGCCGAACTCCTGCCCCTGGAACAGCATCGGCGTCCCGGGCGCAAGCAGCAGCAGCGCCGTCATCGCGCGCATCTGTCCAGGGTGGGTCAGCTGGTGCAGCCGTTGCCCGCGCGCCGAATTGGCGAC
>DASRQT010000200.1:0-2054 GCA_035696485.1 Polyangia bacterium
CGCTTGGGCATCATGAAGGGCACGTTGGAATTGGCCTTGCCCAGCGCCGGCAGCACCAGCCCGGTGGGCTCCTTGAGGCTGAGCTCGATGGTGCGCGCGTCCTTGGCCGTCACGGCGGCGACAAAGGTCATGAGCTTCTGGCCGACGGCGTCCCGGGCGGCCCAGCGCTTGATCGATGCGACGCAGTCCTCGGCCGTCACCGGCTGGCCGTCGTGCCACAGCAGGCCATCGCGCAGGGTGAACGTATAGGTGAGACCATCCGCCGACACGTCGGTCTTGTCGACCATCTGCGGCCTGATCTCGCCCGCGGCGTCGGTGGCGAACAGCGTGTCGTAGATCATGTAGCCGTGGTCGCGGATGACGAAGGCGGTGTTCCAGATCGGATCGAGGATTTTCAGGTCGGAGTTCATGACGATGCGCAGCACCGTCTCAGCCTGGACCGCAACGGAGGAGGCCAGCAGCGCCGCGACGGCTGCCAGACAGCGAACAAAGGTCCGTTTGCAACAACGAGCAAAAGCAGGCGCAAAAGTACCGGGCCGGTTCATGGCGGTTCTCCCATCAAATTGGGACAACGCAACGCAACGCCAGCGCCCGGACTGTGGCAGGCGCGCCGACCGGGGACAATCCCCGGGGATCGCCCGACAGGTGCCGGCCCGGTCAAAAAATAGGGAGAACTCCCGATGGCGGCGCGGCGCGGCGGGATCATTTTGGACCCGTGGCCACGCCCAAGCTCCCGCGCAAGCTGCGCGTCACCATCGTAGGGCACGCCAGCCCGCGCTGGCGCGGGGCGGCGAACGACGCCGACGCCGACAAGCGCAACGAGAAGCTCGCCAATCAGCGCGCCGAATCGGTGTTCGCGATGACGGCAACGCTGCTGCGCGAGCGCCTCGGCCAGGACGTGGTGATCGACAAGAACGTCACCGTGGTGCCGGGCATGGAGCAGCCCGACCTCGTGCTGAACGCCAGCGGCGAGGGCAGCCGCGACGCGCTGCAGGACAAGCACAAGCCCAGGAGCAGCGACGACGACTACGACCGCAGGGTCGAGGTCGGCATCGACCTGCTGAAGACCCTGGACGTGAAGTCGGGCCGTTCATTGCCGTCCGAGGAGGCAAAGACCCGATTGTGGTCCGTGACGATCAACCGGCTCAAGGTGGTGCGCGCCTTTCTCGGTGTCGGCGGCATCGAGATCTGCATCCGGAACCGCAAGACCGGCAAGGAAGTGCTGGCGACCGCCAAGCTCTATGGGGCGGCACGCCCGAAATTGAACCCGTTCTCCACCGAGGAGCCGACCGGCCGGAAGCGCGTCTGGTTCAAGACCGACTATGACATGGCGATCTCGGAGTTCGAGGGAGAATCGATCTCCGTCGAGCGCGTCGACCTCAGGATCGGCGTCGGGGGAAGCATGCTGAGCCTCGGCTTCCCGGGAGTCGACCGCTACGGGGGTGCGGTGATGGATCGCGAGTTCTCCGTCGGAATGCCCAGCGGCTTCTATCTCCGCGGCCATCTTCACCTGTGGGGCAACACCGAAGACTGGATCGACAAGCAGGAGGTCGAGCACTCGACGCGCGAGCAGCGCTCGGCCGAGGGCCTGATCATCATCTTCCCGACCGAGGACTACAAGGTTCCCCCCGCCGACATCCCCCGCCTGGGCGACTTCGTCACCACCTGGTGCCGCCGCCTGAAGTGACCGGCCTAAAAGTTTTCGTTATGGTGAGCGGCAGGAGCCAGGCACCAAGACCGGCGCTCGCAGGAAACGTCATAGGGGGAAGCAGTGATCAAAGCTGTCTCAGTCAGAGTCATTACGCTTGCGGCAATGCTGGCGTTTGTCTTTCCGTTTACCGCCGCCTGGGCGCAGAAGCAGGGCGGCGTGCTGCGCATCACCCACCGCGACAGCCCGGCCAGCATGTCGATCCACGAGGAAGGCACGATCTCCGTCGTGCTGCCGATGATGGGGGTGTTCAACAACCTCGTCATGTTCGACCAGCACACAAGGCAGAACAGCCTCGACGGGATCGTGCCGGACCTCGCCGAGAGCTGGAAATGGAGCGAGGACG
>DASRQT010000201.1:0-13555 GCA_035696485.1 Polyangia bacterium
GATGCCGGTAGCCAACCGCGACGACCACGTTGTCGATCACGGGCGCGTAAAGCGCGAGCCCCGGCGTCCGCGTCAGAAGACCCATCATCCGCGGCGGCACCCCCTCCAGGCGAAACAGCCAGAAGGCGCCGCTGGACGCGAAGGTCCCATCCGCCGGTCCTTCACAGAACGCGGCCGATGCGCGCAGCGGCGGCGCGCCCACCTTGCCGCCCTCGGGCGGGGCGCCACGCAGGAACTGCGCGCGGTAAAGATACTCCGCCACCAGCGTCCCCAGACCTCGACGCGCGGTCAGATAGAACGGGCCTGCGCCCGACGCCTCGGCGGGGGCGCCATGCTGGCGTTGCAGCGACAGGCGCAACAGGAGACTACCGAGCGGGAGCTCGCTGTCGATGTGATAGGCGATGACGCTCTCGGCGCCGTAGAAGGTCAGCTCGCCGGGTTCTTGCGAGACGGCGACGGCGTCGTACCCCAGCGGCGCGCGGGCGTCGCGGTACTGCACGAAGTGTCTTCCGTTCCCGGTGAAGCACTGACCGCCCGCCGTGCGCGCGGCCCGCGCCACGGCGTCCATGAGGTGGGTCGAGCCGCTGGGGATCAAGACAATCGCCTCGCGTGTCCCCCCTACCGCCCGGGCATGAATGATCCGCAGGCCCGGCTGCAGGTCGTCGAGGCTGCGGGCCGACGACAGGATGCGAAAAAACGAGACCAGCCGATCAATGGCGCCAAAACGCGCGGCGCACTGTTTGCCCGCGACCACGCCGCGTCCGTCCACCCCCAATCCCGGCAGATTGAAACGAATCTGCCCGAGCGCCACTCGCTGGAGCATGCCGATTAGTGTAGCACCACGGCGCCGCGGCTCGCGCGACCCATCACCTGCTACCATGGTCCTGATGGCGGCGCCCACGGACGATCGTCAGATCTCGCTGGACGAGGTCAAGGCCGCGGCCGCGGCGCGCGACCTGGCGGGCCTGGTCGAGCGCCTCACGCGCGAACGGAGCTGGAGCTCCCTCGCCATGCTGTTCACCTTTGTCTGCGAGCCCGCCGGCGTGGCGCAGGTCTCGCTCTTGGAGCTGCACGGCGCAGTGAAGATGCTGGACGAGGTGCTGCAGGCGTTCCCGCCTCAGCGCCGTGCGCGTTCGCCGCTGCACGAGGAGCTGCGCAACGCGCGCTTGATGGCCGCCGAGGCGCTGATTCGCCGCATCACCCGCCCGGGTCTGGGCGAGCTGGAGAGGTCCTCGCTGCGGGTGGCGGCGGGGCTTCTGTTTGATGCCGGGGAATTCAAACGGGCGGCGTCCCTGTACGAGGAGCTGGGCGACGATTCGCGCGCCGGGGACGCGTTCGGCGCGATGGGCGATCTGGACAAGATGGAGGTCGCCCTGGCGCGCGACGAGGCGCGACACCGGAGCCGCACCAGCGCCGTCGAGGCAATGCACGAGTTCGCGGAGCTGCTGGGAGCCGGCGAGCGCGTCGCCGCCATCGCCGCGGCCGGCAACATCCCCGAAGGGATCGCGGAGGCGGCCACTGCTCACGAGCTGGCGCGCCGGCTGGAGACGAAGTTGTGCCGCGGCACCGCGGTGACGTTGCGCGCGGCGGACGGACGCACGATCCGGCTGGCGGCTGTCCCCGCGGTCCTGGGGCGCGATCTCGGCGCCGAGGTGCCCGTGCGCGATCCCGGCGCCTCGCGCCGACACGCCGCCATTGTCCTGCGGGCCGGCGAGCTGGCCCTGGAGGATGTCGGCTCGCGCGGCGGCGTCCGTCTGGGCGGCGCCTCGCTGGCGGCACCCCTGCCCCTGCGCGGCGGCGGCGAGTTCGCGCTGGGCGCGGACTGCCGCATCGAATATCGAACCGCGGACACCACACGCGTGATCCTGACCGGCCTCTCGGGACTGGACCGCCAGCTCCGCGCCGTGGTCGGACATGGCGCCTTGCCGCTGGGCGATGTCTTGCCGGAGGCCGCCGGTTTGTCGGTGGCATTCGACACCGGCGTCGCCCGCCTGACGCGCGCGCCCGGCGTCTCCGTCAGGGTCGACGCCAAGTACATCAGCGGCGGTTGCGACCTTCTGCACGGTGACGTCATCGATGTGCGCGCGGGGGCAGGTGCCGCCTTGCGATTGGAGGTCGTCTGATGTCGCCGGTATCGCCACCGCGCCAGCCGCCGGAGCGTGACCTTCTGCACGACGCCGACCGCGCCGAGCGCAACGGTGACCTGGCCGCCGCCACGTCGATCATGCGCAAGTATCACGACCAGCACCCCGATGACGCCGCCGCCCGCCTGCGCTTTGCCCGACTCCTGCTCAGCGTGGGCGAACGGGACGCCGCCCGGCGCGCGCTGCTGCCGCTGGATCGGGAAGGACCGTGGCCGCTGCAGGTGGCCGTGGAGGCGAACCGCGCGCTGGCCGAGCTGGACGAGGCCGACGGCGCGCTGACGGCAGCCGCCGAACGCTGGGAGCGGCTCTTGGCCGACGACATCGACGACCCGCAGGCGCGCACGCACCTGCGGCTGCTACGTCCGGGGGAGAACGCCCCACCGGGCGGCGGAGCGTCCGCCACGTTGATCGCTCCCGAGGGGCTGGAGACCTTGCGCTACCGCCTGGTTCGCGAGCTGGGGCGCGGCGCCTCGGCGGCGGTGTACCTGGCCCGCGACGAGATGCTGGGCATCCCGATCGCGCTCAAGGTGCTGCACCCGCAGCTGGCAGGTCCCACGCGATCGGAGGCGCGCCGCCGTTTTTTTGCAGAGGCGCGCCTGGCGGCGGCGCTACGCCACCCCGGCGTGATCGCGGTCTACGATGTCGACGAGAAGACCCGCACGTTGTCGATGGAGTACATCCCGGGCGGGACGCTGCGGGCGCGTCTGCGCGGCGCCTGGCCGATCGACCCCGCCGAAGCGCTGGCCACGGCGCGCAGCTTTCTGGCCGCCCTGGCCTACGTGCACCAGCGCTCGATCGTCCACGGCGATCTCAAACCGTCCAACCTTCTCCTGCGCGCGCCGGGGGTGGTGGTGCTGGCTGACTTTGGCATCGCCCAGCTGGCCGGTGTCGATCAGCCAGACGGCCCGGCTGGGACCCCGCTCTATCTGGCGCCGGAACAATTTCGTGGCGCCCCCAGCTCCCCCGCCACCGACCTGTTCGCCGCCGGGGCGATCCTCTGGGAGCTCGTGACCGGCCGCTCCTTCCGCGACCCAACCGATCTCCTCAACAGCCTCGAACGCCCCACCCGCCACCAGCACCACAACCTCGAATCCCTGGGCCCGACCGCCGACCGCCTCGCGCTCCTCATCGAAGCGCTAACCGATCCCGATCCCCGGCGCCGCCCCTCGGCAATCGTCGCCCGCCGGCAACTGGGCGACGACGCGCTCTAACGGTGTCAGTAGATGTTGAACTGGACGCCGAGGTTCAGATCGACGACGCCCGATATCGACGGCAACCCCCCGAGGCCATTGACCTCGGTCACGAAGGACAGCGCCTTCGAGATCTCGAACAGGAAGCCCACGCCGACGCCCAGCACGATGGGGCCGCCGCGGACGGTGTCCTTGAACGTGGGCCGGATCGGATCTGGATACAGCACCAGGCGGAAGCCTTCGCCGCCTCCGGCCATGACCGCGCCGTAAAGGCGCGCCCTCTTCTGTTTGGTGAACACCAGCAGCCGCGCCAGGATCGAATTGGCGCCGCTGGCGGTGTACGGAGCGTATTGCTTGGGCTGCGGGATGTACTGGTGGCGGCCCTGGATCGACACCGCGACGTCGGGGCTAAATTGATAGCCGACCTCCGGCACCAGCTGCCCGAGCCCCGCCCAGCCCGCGCCCGGAACGAACAGGCTCTTCAGATCGGGGCGCGCCTCCGGCCCGTTGCCCTTGGCGTACCCCATGCCGGACCCGCCAGCGATGCCGATCCACCACGAACGCTTTCCGTAGCGAGTGTCGACCCCGACCTTCGAACGATCGATCTTCCCCAGCAGCATTCGCGGACCGGTGTCCTCCCGGTGTTCGAGCGGGTTCTCGTCGCTGTCGGCCTCCTTGTTGCCGCCGGAAAGCGCCTCGACGTCCTCGGCCGCGCCTTCGCGGATCAGCATGAGGTTGGGGCTGTCGTTGCGTCCGTTGGAGACCAGCGGCTTGCCGCTCTTGTCTCGCCCCTCGAAGTAGTACTGCAGCGACTTGCCCTTGACCACGCGCTTCGGGATCTTGCCGATGAACCAGCCCTTGCGGGTCTTCTCCATCTGCGCCGACGAGAAATCTTCCTTGCCGGGTTCGCGGAAAAACAGGAAGACCTTGGACACCCCAAGGTTGGGCGCCACCGCGCAACGCACCGCGACTGATTTATCGGGTGGCGTCTCGTCGGCGGCAGGGCAATCCAGGGCGTTGATCCGCACCGGCAGATCCGGCTCGCCCGAATCGTCCCCCTCGTCGGCGATGACCCGGCGGGGCGGCGGCGGCGGCGCCTCGCCGGCCTCGTTCTCAAGCGCGGGCGCCCGCTTGCGTGGCGCCTCCTCGCCGGCCGGTGCTTTCCGGGCGGGTGCCTCCTCGGACACAGGCGTCTTCTTCGCCGGTGCCTCATCGGCGGTCGGCGCTTTCTTCACCGGCGCCTCCTCGGCGACCGGTTTCTTCGCTGGCGGCGGCGCGGCGGCGGTCTTGGATTTCGCGTCGCGCGCCGCCTGGGCAAACCCATCGTTCAACTCGGCGGTGGCCATGCTCTTGCTGAGCTTGATGGTCGGGTCGATCTCCAGCGCGCGCGCGAAGGCCTGCACGCCTTTGCCGCGATCCTTGAACCCGGTGATGTACACCGCGCCCAGGTGAACGTAGGTCCGCGCGATCACCGGGTGCGTCTCCAGGCCGGCGCGTTTCCCGATAGTCAGCGCTTCCAGCAACGTCTTCTTGGCCGCGTCCCACTCCAGCGTGTCGTAATCGTCCAGCGCCTTCTTGTTCATCGCCACCAGCTTGTCGACGACCGCCGCATCTTCGGCGCGCGCGACAGGTTGGACGGCGGCGGCGACGGCTATCCAGACGAGTGCAGCGACCGTGTTGCCGCGAATCATGATGTGGGGCCTCACTGTTACCGAGTGGCTATTGCGCAGTGATGAAAAATTCCACGCGCCGGTTCTTTTCCCGCCCCGCCGCCGTCTTGTTGGTTTCGATCGGCTTGTCCGGACCGTAACCCCTGGCCTCCATTCGCGACGCGTCGACCCCGATCCCTATCAGATGTTGCCGGACCGAGTCAGCACGAGATTGCGAAAGCGTCATGTTATGAGCCTGGGAACCGCGAGAATCGGTATGTCCTTCGATGCGCACCGTCATACTCGGCCGCGACCGCAGGACGGAGCCGATCTCGTCCAGCAGCGGGAAGCTGCGCGGCAAGATGACCGCCTTGTTGGTCTCGAAGAAGATTTTCTGCTTGAGCTCGATCTTGTCCTGGGTGACCACGATGTGCGCGTATTTCCTCGGACAGCCGTTGTTGTCCGGTGGACCGGGGTCATTCGGACACTTGTCGACCAGATCGGTCACCGTGTCCTTGTCGTTGTCCGGATCCGGACAGCCGTCCTCGTCCTCGAAGCCGTCCTTGTCCTCGGGTTCGTTCGGGCACTTGTCCTTGGCGTCGGCCAGACCGTCGGTATCGTTGTCGGGATCGGGACAGCCGTCCTCGTCGGCAAAGCCGTCCTTGTCCTCGGGCTCCATGGGGCATCGGTCCCTGACGTCGGGGACACCGTCGTTGTCGTTGTCGAGATCGGGGCAACCGTCCTCGTCCTCGAAGCCGTCTACATCCTCGGGATCGCTGGGGCACTTGTCGACACTGTCGGGGATGCCGTCGCCGTCCCTGTCCCCGTTCTGCGCCACCACCGCCACGCATTGATTGCGCGGGGACAGCCGGTAGGCTTCGCGCGCGTTCCGATCGGCGATCTGGACGTGATCGCGCGCGCGAAAGTAGTCGCCCTGGCCAAGCTCGCTGTCCGCGAACTCAAGGTTGGTCTCGGCCAGCGCCAGCTCACGCGGCGCGCAGCGATAGGCGCCGTTTTCGCGTGCCTCCTTGGCAATGGCGCGCACCTGCGTGACGTTTCGCTGCAGCTCCATCCCGGCGCAGCCGGCGACCACCCACGCGGAGGCCAGGCAGACGGCAACCGGCGCCCACGCGGGACATCGCGCCCGACATCCCGCCATACGTGGTGTTGAAAACGTGCCGCGGTTCATTCGGTTCCGGGCCGCTTCTTCGGCGACCGTGCCGGCGCCTGGGTCGGTGCCGCCGGTTTCTTGGACGCCTGGCCGGGCACCTCATTGTCGACGCCCTCTGGCAGCGACGATGACGATGGCGTCTTCTCTACCGGCGCACCCGGGCCAGGCGCGCTTCCCGGCCGCGGGGCCGCTGCCGGGTCGGGCGCCACCGACGACTGCGGCGTCGTCGCGGTGATCGCGATGGCGCGAGCACGGTTCGCCATCTCCTCGGCCCGCCTTCCGTATTCTATCGAGGTTTCGTATTGCGAGTAGCCGGCCTCCTCACGCGCCTTGTGCAGATACTCCTGCGCGGCGGTGAACTCGAACGGTGCATAGCGCTCGGCCTCCGCCCGCTTGGCGGCGGCGACGGCGCCGGCGGCTCTGTAACCAACCTGGTTGAGGTACTCGATCGGACCGCAGCCGCCGACGCAGACAACCGTAACGGCGGCGGCCAGCGCCAGCGCTCCTGTCGGAAGGTAGCGATGTCGGCGCAAAGCTCGGCGACCGTAACAACTCCGCCCAGTCCGGTCAAATGTGGACCGGCGCCGCCCTGAACTCTTGCGCAGCGAAGTCATCCGCGATATGTGAGACGCGTCGTCTGGCGGAGCGCCGTTTCATCCGGCGCGACGTCGAAGTTTCGCTCTGACATTTTCTGCCGCCCCAACCCTTTCGGAGGTCCCTCGGTGAAACAACTTATCGCTTACCTTCTCGACCACGCGATACTTGACTTCTCCGGCGACCTCACCCTCGACATGGTGCGGGATTTCCTCCGCGATGACGACAGTCCCGAGTCGCGCGCGGTGCTGGGCAAGCTGGTGGAGGACCGCGGCGTGGACGACATGGTGGTCACGCTGGCGGACTGCCTGCAGGACTACCTCAAGACCGGCCTCAACGAAGAGGTCGTGCGCGAACAGATTCGCCTCTACAGCGAAAGCTGAGGCGTGCGGCGGCGCCGCCCTCACCGCATCGCCAGCGCCGCATTCGCGGCCGCCTGCCCCCTGGGCGCCGCAGTGGCGCTGCTCGCGGGGTCGGGGTGCAGTCAGCCGACCGACGTCCAGCCGTTCCCGGGCGCCTGCATCTCCTTCGAGGTGGTGAAGTGGAGCCCGCTGGGGATGGCCGACAACGTGCCGACCAACACGGCTGTGGGACTCACCTTTTCCGACTACCCCGATCCCGACACGGTCAACGCCTCCAGCCTGCTGGTCACCACCGGCGTCTTCTGGCACACCGGCATTTATCGGGTTGATCTGGTCACCAGGACCGTCCACTTTCGCACGCCGACCCCGCTGCGCCCCGACCTGGGCTACAGCGTGACGGTTTTCCCTCCCTTGAAGTCGCTGCAGGGATGCGCCACCACGCAGCAGCAGCGCAGCTTCCACACCGGAGCCCTGCCCGGACCAACGCCGCCCGACCCGCCGGCGACGCCATTTTCCGCGGTGTTGCCCATTTTTGCGGCCTCTTGCGGCGGCGCGCCGTGCCATCGCGCCGCGGCCGATTCGGCAGCCGTCGGGACCGGCTGCCTGGACGCCCCCGCCAAGGGGCTGTCGCTGTGTGATGCGCAGGCCTACGACGCCCTGGTTGGGGTGCCGTCCCGGGAGGTTAGCCGGCTGAAACTGGTCGCCCCCAACGATTCGTCGCGCAGCTTCCTGATGCGCAAGCTGCTCTCGGCCGAGCGGTCGGGGCCACCGGTCCCCTCCACGCCGGGCCATCGAGACCCGCCCGGCGCCGGCCTGGACGAGGCGGCGCTTCGAACCATCGCCGACTGGATCGACACCGGCGCCGGCCGCTAATTGCCGTTGTTAAGCTAGACTGCCGCGCGATGTACTTTCAGTGCCCGCGTTGCGCAAGACGGCATGCGTTTCCGGCGGCGCGTATGAACGCGGCCGGACGCGTCCCCTGTCGCTGCGGCGCCACCCTGATCCTGGACCCTCCGGGCGAACGACGGTCGCACACGTCACCGGATCTGACCAACGCCGACATCCTGTCCCTGGGTTACGGCATCCGCGTCGAACGGCGCGCGGGGGCGTTCGACTCGGCTCACAATGGCCTTCGCAACGGCCTCGGCATGGAGACGCGGGGTGACACCGTCCCCGACCCGGTCCGGGCGCGACGCCCGGCGTTGCTGTGGCCGGCGCTGGGCGCGGCCTGGGATCTGCGCCTGGTGCTACCCGCGATGATGCTCAACCTGGTGGCGCTATCCCTGCGCTGGCCGATTCGTTGGTTCTTGCCCGCCGGCCCTTTCACGCGCCTTCTCGAGCTGTCGGTGGCCTTGATCGCGTTTGCAGTGGTGGCGGCGATTAGCACGGCCACCGTGGCGAACGCCTTGCACGACGTGATCGTCGAACGCCGCCCGCTGTCCTTTGGCGCCAGCCTGCGCGGCCTCCTGGCCCGGCGGCGGCCGCTGCTGCGCGCGAGCATCCGCGAGTCGCTGGTGCTGGCGATGGTGGCGGTTTTCGCCTTGATCAGCGTGGCCTCCTTGATCGCCATCGCCCAGCGCGGTGAGCTGGCGGCCCTGTTCTCGCAGGCCAGCGCCCCGGTGCAGGCGCTGGGACTGCTGGCCGCGGCCGGTGCGCTCTGGGCAGGCATGGGGGCCCTGCTGGCCCACGCCGCCGTGACCCCGCACGCGGGGGTTCAGCTTGGCGTTCAGATCCAGCTCGAGGCGCGGCGCATCTGGGGACCGCGGGGGTTAGTGCCAGGGCGGACGCTGGCACCGGCAGCGGTTTGCGCGGCGCTGCTGGCCATCGCCCTCTCAGCCGCCGTCCTGTTCGCGCTTGCGGCCTGGGGAGCGCTGGCGGCGGCCATGGGGCCGGACGGCACCGGCGGCTCCGTCCCGGCATTTGGACACGACGTCTTATGGGCGCTGGCCGGGGGCGTCTGGACCGGCTTCGTCGGAATCACCGGCCTCCTGGGCGGCTACGCGGTCGGTAGCGGTGCCGCCAGCGAACCGGTGCGGGCCCCCGATATCATCACTGGCACCCAGCAGCACCTGGAGCCGATTGACGACGGGCGCATTTCCGGCGGCACCGCGACCGGCAGCGACCTGTCCGAATAGCTACATCTCCCGACAAGTCGCACCCTCCGGGAGGCCGATCGCGTGGGAGCCGGCGAGCTTTGCTCGACGGATCCCGTCGCGGGGGGTATGGGACCCTCTCAGGGTCCCATTTAAGAAGATTCACTCTTACGAAGCCGCCAAAAACTGACGACACTAAGTCTTGATGGGCCCGGTGGATAGCTATCGCAGCGCCAGCGGCACAACGGATGGCGCCACGGACGGCTTGTCCTCGTCCGGCTCGGTCCCGTTCATACCCGTGCCCTACGGGCGCTACCACCTCATTGACCGCGTCGGCGCCGGAGGAATGGCCGAGGTGTTTCTGGCGCTGATGACCGGACCCGAAGGTTTCAAGCGCGAGCTGGTGGTCAAACGAATCCTCCCGCGTCTGAACGGCAACCCGGAGTTCATCCGCATGTTCATCGACGAGGCCAAGATCTCGGCGATGATGAGCCACCCGAACATCGTCCAGATCTATGAGTTCGGCGAGGCCGAAGGCAGCTACTTCATCTCGATGGAGAGTGTTTACGGCGTGACGCTGCGGACGGCGCTGACCAGGCTGCGCGAACTGCACCGCCCGATGCCGTTCCTGGTGGCGGCCGAGATCGCGCGCCAGATCTGCGTCGGCCTCGACTACGCGCACACCTTGACGTCGGAGGACGGCACCGCCCTTGAGATCGTCCACCAGGACATCTCACCCACCAACATCATGCTGGCGCACAACGGAACCGTGAAGATCCTCGACTTCGGCATCGCGCGCGCGGCGTCGGTGGCCAAGGACGAACAGAAGCGGGGGCTCATCAAAGGCAAGGTTGCTTTCTTATCGCCCGAACAGCTCAACCGCGAGGTGCTCGACCACAGGGTGGACATCTTCGCCCTCGGGATCGTCATGCACGAGATGCTGACCGGGGCGCGCCTGTTCCAGCCCAAGAACGACATCGGGAAGATGAAGATGCTGCTGGAGGCGACGATCCATCCGCCGTCCGCGGTCAACGCCTCGGTCCCACGCGAGCTGGATCGCATCGTGATGAAGGCGCTGCAGAAGGACCGCGAGCGCCGCTATCCCTCGGCGGCGGCGATGGCCAACGATCTGGAACGGACGTTGATCGCAGCGCGCGCGTCCAGCCGCGATCTGTCAAAGATGTTGGCCGAGCTGTTCTTGCCGGCCGAGGACCCGCTGGTCATCACAGAGGCCGGCGAGGCCGACACTGATCGCCATCGCGCGGCCGCCCTGCTTGCCGCCTCCGGCGCGACGCAAAAGCCAGGCGAGCCGGTGCCTGCGTCACCGCCCCCCGCGGTCTTTCTGGGCGCCGCCGACGCCGAGAAGCTGCGCTTGCAGCGCGCGCGCTGGCGGCCGCGGCTGGCGGTCCTGGCCGGGATGGCGATGGCGGCGGTGGTGGTGTTTGGTGGCATCACCGCCTGGAGAAAATACGGCCACTATGTTCTGCCGCCGCCGGGCACGGAAACCGCCGCGCAGGCGTCGCCGGCACCGTCTGCCACACCGCCGCCGCCACCGGGGATCATCGTCGAGCAGAAGCCGACGCGCGCCCGCCCCCCGGCGGCGCGGCGCCAGCGCGCCAAACCGGCCAAGGTCGACCCGGCCGCGAAGTCCGCCGACGACAGTCCGGCCCCCGCGGCCCCGCCGGTCGAGGACTAACTCTTCTTTAGCCGCAACTGCGCGAGGTCGAGACGCGCCAGCGCCTCCTCCAACTCCGCCAGCTTGGCGCGATCTTTGTCCAGCACGTCCAGCGGCGCGCGCTCGAGGAACTTCGGGTTCTCCAGCTTCTTGGCCAGATAGTCGCGATCACCAACCAGCTTGGCGCGGTCGCGTTCCAGCTTCGCGACCTCGGCGTCGGTGTCGATGAGCCCCTCGAGCGGGACCATCACCTCGACGTCGCCGGCCAGCGCGGTCGCCAGCTGATCCAGCGACAGATCGCCGCCCATGCTGCTGCCGGAGCGGCGCACTCGCACCTCGCTGCAACGTCCCTGCTCGGCGATGATGGTCTTGTAGCCCTCGAGGATGGTCTTCTTGTAGTCGTCCGTGACCGCCAGCAGCGCCTTGATCTTGGTCGCGCTGTGGATGTTCTTCTCGGCGCGGATCCCGCGCAGCGCCACGATCACCTTCTGCACCAGCGCCATCGACGCCTCCGACGCGTCGTCGTAGAAACGGACGTCGCGTACCGGATAGAGCGTGATCATGATGCTCTGCGGAGCGCCCGAGGCCTTGGGCAGCTGCTGCCAGATCTCCTCGGTGACGAACGGCATGAAGGGGTGCAGCAGGCGCATCGCGGTCTCCAGCGCCGTCACCAGCGCCCCCTGGATCTTCCAGCGGTTGACGTCGTCCCCGCGCGCCAGCGCCGCCTTGCCGAGCTCGATGTACCAGTCGCACAGCTCGTCCCAGATGAAATGGTAGACCGCCTGCGCGGCGTCGGAGATCCGGTACTCCTCCAGCGCCTTGTCGACCTCGTCGGCGGCGCGCTGCACGCGCGAGAGGATCCAGCGCTCCGGGAGATCCAGCTCGGCGCGGTCGGGCCCCTCGGCCATCTGGTCGGAGAAACGATCGGCGTCGTACCCTTCCAGGTTCAGCAAGGCGAAGCGGGTGGCGTTCCAGATCTTGTTGGCGAACCGCCGCGCGTCCTCGACGTTCCCGATCGAGAACTTGATGTTCTTGCCCTGCGACGCCTGTGTCGTCAGCCAGGCCAGCGCAAACCGCAAGGGATCGGCGCCGTGTTTGGCGATCACGTCCAGCGGGTCAATGGTGTTGCCCTTGACCTTGGACATCTTCTCGCCCTTTTCGTCGGTGACCATCGTGTGCAGGTACACGGTACGGAAAGGGACCTTCTTCATGAAGTGCAGGCCCGCCATCATCATGCGGGCCACCCAGAAGAAGAGGATGTCGTACCCGGTGTCCAGCATGGTCGTCGGGTAAAAGGTCTTGAGCTCGCGGGTCTCGTGCGGCCAGCCCAGCGTCGCGAACGGCCACAACCACGACGAGAACCAGGTGTCCAGCACGTCGTTGTCTTGCTGGAGGTCGGCGCTGCCGCAGTGACCGCAGAAGTTCGGGGTCGTGCGCGCGACCGTCATCTGCTGGCACGCGCCGCAGTACCAGACCGGAATGCGGTGCCCCCACCAGAGCTGGCGCGAGATGCACCAGTCGCGGATGTTGTGCATCCAGTGGAAGTACGTCTTCGCCCAGCTCTCGGGGACGAACTTGGTCTTGCCCTGCTCCACCGCCTCGATGGCCGGCTTGGCCAGCGGCTCCATCTTGACGAACCACTGCGTGGACAGCGTCGGCTCGACCACGGTCTGGCAGCGCTGGCAGTGGCCGACCGCGTGGACGTGCGGCTTGGATCCGCGCTCGAGGCCCAGGTCCTTGAGGCGCGCCTTGACCGCCTTGCGCGCCGCGAACCGGTCGATCCCGGCGAATTCGCCCGGGACGATCACGTTGCCGGCATCGTCGAAGATCGAGATCATCTCGAGGCCGTGGCGCTGCCCGGTCTCAAAGTCGTTGGGATCGTGCGCGGGGGTCACCTTGACAGCGCCGGTCCCGAACTTGGGATCGACCAAAATGGGATCGGCGATGATCTTGAACGTCGAACCGGTGAAGGGATGTTTGACCAGCTTGCCGATCTTCGCCTGGTGGCGCGGATCGTCGGGGTGCACAGCCACCGCGGTGTCGCCCAGCATGGTCTCGGGCCGCGTGGTCGCGACCACCACCTCGCCCGAACCGTCGGCCAGTGGGTACGCGAACTCGTACAGCTCGCCCTGCGTCCCCTCATCGTAGTCGACCTCCAGGTCGGATAGCGCCGTCCGGCACGACACGCACCAGTTGATGAGGCGGCGCGCCCGGTAGATCAATCCCTCCTCGTACAGGCGGACGAAGGCCTCGATGACCGCCTCGGAATAGCCGGGCTCCATCGTGAACTTCGTACGCGCCCAGTCCAGCGAACAGCCCAGCTTCTTGAGCTGCTCGAGGATGCGATCGCCGGTGCGTTCTCGCCAGGCCCAGACCCGCTTTACGAACTCCTCACGCCCGATGTCGTGGCGCGACTTGCCTTCCTTTTCGCGCAGCTCGCGTTCGACCACCATCTGGGTCGCGATGCCTGCGTGGTCTGTCCCCGGCAACCACATCGCGTTGTACGCGGCCATGCGCTTCCAGCGCGTGAAGATGTCCTCGATGGTGTCGCCCAGGGCGTGTCCCATGTGCAGCGACCCCGTGACGTTCGGCGGCGGGATGACCATGGCGAACGGGGCCTTGGGCGCCGTCGCGTCCGCATGAAAATAACCGCGCGCCGTCCACTCCTCGTACCAGC
>DASRQT010000202.1:0-7779 GCA_035696485.1 Polyangia bacterium
AATCGGTTGTCCGGGCCCTTGCGAAACGTGCGTCCGATGGGATGGATGGGCGGCAGGTACAGCACGTCGAAGCCCATCTCGGCAATGTACGGCAAGCGCTGCTCGGCGTCCTTGAACGTGCCGTGTAGTCCGGCAGGTCCACAGGACCGAGGTAACATCTCGTACCAGCTGCTGAACCCGGCGCGCGGCGGGTCGACCACGATCGTCAGCGGCGGAGCGACCGTCGTGGCCAGGCGGCGATCGGGAAACGCCTTCATCAGCGCCGCCGTCTCGGGGGCCAAGGCCAGCGCCGCGCGCGGCCCGGCATCGTCGGTGTTGTGCAGCGTGCTGGCGATGCCTCGCAGCGCCGCGGCCTGCGGGTCCGGCGCACGTTCGGCGGCGGCTTCAACCAGCGCGGCGCCGATCTGCAGATCGACCTTCAGGTCCTGGTTCGCCTCCCGCTTGCGCGCCAGGCCCCAAGCCCACGACGACCACGGGTCGACCCAGGCGATGACCGAATATTCCCAGCGGCCGAGAGCGTCGACCACAAATTCAGCCTGCCAGACGTCGTTGGCTGGCTGCCCCGGCGACATGCGTGGCGCATCCACGGGCGCCAGTGGAACCTCGGTCCAGCTCTTCTCACCTGGGCGGCGGTACCGGACGACGCCGGCGACGTGGTCGTGGCCGTCGACCAGCAGATCAGCTTGCACGACGACGCGATCACCCAGGACGCGCTTGACCGGGAAACGCCCGCCGTCGACGCTGGGGCGAACCGCATCGACGACAACCCGGGTCGGCGCAGGCGGGGGAGTCACCGCGAAAACGTAGGTTCCGGACGGTGCTTTTCAACCCCGGTAGGTAAACTAGTACATTGCAGGTGGTGGCCGCAGATCTGACCGTACCCATACGTGAGGGGCTTGCCGTACTGGGGATTGCGCGTCTGGTGCTGGCCATCCACGACCAGAGCTTTCCCAGTTCACCCAACGAGGACATCGGCCGCGGGTCACCCTATGGCCTCGGCGCGCGCCGGCTGCTGCGACTGGCACAAAGCCTCGGCTTCGACGGTCTGCAACTGGGTCCCCAGGGGGCGACCAGCCTCGATAACCCCTCGCCCTACGACGGCGCGCTGTTCACCAGGAGCCCGCTGTCGATCGCGCTCGGGACCTTGCAGGACGACCCTGATTGGAGCGCGCTGGCGAAGGGCCTCTTGGCCCCCGCTGTCGATGGGCGTCCTGCCGGCCTGTCCGACCGTACCAATTACACCTACGCGTGGCACGTGAGCCACCGGGCGCTGCAGGATCTATACAAGCGTTTCGGCCATCAGCCCGCCAGGTCGTCGCCCCTGCACGCGCGCTTTGCCGCCTTCCGCCGCGACAACGAAGCGGTCCTGACCCCTGACGGCGAGTTCGAGGCGCTTTCCGCTGCCCACGGAACCGACGACTGGCGCCTGTGGCCGGGGCTGACTTCGGGCAGCCTCGATCAGCTGCTGTGGTGTCCGCCGCGAGGACAGGCCGCCGCCGCTGAGCGCCGTCGCGCCGAGCTACACGCCAGCCACGCACCCGACATCGACCGTCACCTGTTCGGCCAGTTCGTGCTGGACGAACAGCACCGCGCCCTGCGCGCGGAGGCGCAAGGGCTGGCGCTGTACGGCGATTTCCAGATTGGATTTTCTCACCGCGACGTCTGGAGCCGCCGCAACCTGTTCTGGGCCGAGTACCTGCTGGGCGCTCCCCCCAGCCGCACCAACCCGGAGGGACAGCCGTGGGGATACCCGGTGCTCGACCCCTCCCAGATCCGAGGCACGGATTCGCCAGGCAGCGCCGGGCCGGTTCTGACCTTCGTCGCCGCCCGCGTGAAGCGCATGCTGGCTGATTTCGATGGCGTGCGGATCGATCATCCCCACGGTCTGGTCTGCCCGTGGGTCTACAAGGCCGCCGACCCCGATCCCATCGCCGCGGTTCAGCGCGGCGCGCGGCTCACCTGTTCGCCGAACCTGCCCGACCATCCGAAGCTGGCGCCGCTGGCGATTCCGACGGTCGATCAGCTTTCGAAGGACCCCGGCATCGCCCGCTACGCCGACGACTGGGTCCGCCAGCTCGACCCCGATCAGGTCGACCGCTACGGCGTGATGTTCGACGCCATCATGAGTCGTGTCGTGTCCGCCGGGCGGCAGCCGTCCGACGTCGTGTGTGAGGTCCTCAGCACTTGGCCGGCACCGTTGCGCGCGGTGATGTCACGGTACGGCCTCGGTCGTTTTTGCATCACGCAGAAAAGCGACATGGCCCGCGCCGACGACGTCTATCGCAGCGAGAACGCGTCCGAGCGCGACTGGATCATGGTCGGCAACCACGACACGCGCCCGGTCTGGATGTTGACCGACGCGTGGCATGCCACGGCGGCGGGCCGCGAGCGCGCCGGCTATCTGACCGACCGCCTGATGCCGGTCACGGCGTTGCGTCCGCGGTTCCGGCGCTGGCTGGAAGCCGACGGCCGCCACCTGGCGCAGGGCCTGTTCGCCGATCTGTTCGCCGGCCCGGCTCGCCGCGTGTCGGTGTTCTTCGCCGACCTGTTCGGAATGCGCGCGGTCTATAACCGCCCCGGCATCGTCGATTCCGCGAACTGGACGCTGCGGCTGCCGCCGGACTTCGAGGACCTGTACCGGGACAGGCTGCGGCGCGCCGACGCCGTCAACTTGCCGCTGGCGCTGGCGCTGGCCATCATCGCCCGCCGCCGCACGGAGCCTGCCGCCTTCGGCGCCGCCGCGCTCGGCCCGCTCTTGCAGGCGGCCGGGCGGCTCGGTCCAGGTGATAACGAGATCGTCGCGATCATCGAGTCGGCGATGGAAGCTGGCCGCGCTTAAAGCTGAGCCAGGTCGACGATGGCGGCCAGCGGAATGGCGGTATTTTCGCTGGGCGATACCAGCTCGTCACGCAGCTCGAAGAAGGCTTTCTCCAGGATGTGCGTCTCCAGCACTAAAGGCAGCTCCTCAGGCCCGGGGATAAACGGCGCGCCGGTCGCGGTCGCCAGATACGCCCGCAGGAAGGTGCCCGAGATCCAGCGATGCCACGCCTCGGCCCAGGGTGCCGCCGCCGCGCGGTCCTCTTGCCGGACGCTGGCGCTATCGTGCAGGCCCGTGAAGGCGGCGAAGTGAAAAGAGCGGATCATCCCCGCGACGTCGCGAAAGGCGGAGTGCTTGCGCCGGCGCTCCGCCAGCGTCTCGCTAGCCAGACCATCGAAATCGATGATGACGAAGTCCTTGCCGGTATAGAGCACCTGTTCCAGGTGATAGTCGCCGTGGATCCGGATGCGGACCGCATTGAGCCGCTGGGTCAACAGCGGATCGAACACCTTCAACGCGCGTGCTTCGCCCTCGGCCAGCCGTTTGCCGTCGGCCAGCGCCTCGGGTGGCAGGCGCCCGATGTTGGCGCGCAGCAGTCGCACCGTCTTGCCCACGAGGTTTCGCATCGACTGATACTTCGACCGGCGGTCCAGGGTCGAATAGGGTTCGGGCGCGAACGCCGCATCATCGCGCTGCGACGCCAGCGCCAGGTGCAGCTCCGCGGTGCGGCGGCCCAGCAGCACCGCCGAATCGAGGTACGGGCCGACGACCTCGTGCGCGACCGCGGGCAACTCGTTGGTCGCGACGTCCAGCGGTGAGCGAAGCGGCGGCTCGGGGGGCGTGTCGCGATGCCGGGTCAGGACGCGTTCGAAGTAGCGGCCCAGCTCCTCGCGCGCGTGATTCCAGCCCGTGCCTTCGTTGGCGACGTAGGTCTGCAGGACCGCCAGCGTGCTCGGCTCGGCCCGCCCCCGCCGCAGCTGGATGGTGCCGGCAATGCCCGGCGTCAGCCCCGGCACGCGCGTGTTCAGGAAACGATTGACCTCCAGCTCCGGGCTGACGCCTTCCTGCAACCGGCGGAACACCTTCAACAGATAGGCGTCGCCGTAACGGATGCCGGCCGCGGCGTGCTGGGCGCTGATGTTGAGGGGTTCGGCGTCCGGTGGCTGTATCGCGGCAAAGGACGTGGCCTCGATGACGCCCGGTCCACCGCCGGATCGGCGCCCCTGGACCAGCGATTGCTGCGCCAGCGTTTGTAGCAGCTCGCGCGCCGACGCGCCGTCCTCCATCGCGTCGATCAACATCACTTCGTCCAGGGTTGCCTCGCCGACCTTGCTGCGCACAACGGCGACCACCGCCGCCGGCGACACCGGATGCCCGTCGCTGGCGATGGCCAGCGGCAATACCATCCGCTCCGGCTCACCCTCGACGAAATCGACGCGCGCCACCAGCACGAACACGTTGCCCAGCGCGACCGCCTCCTCGATGCGCGTGCCGGTAACCCTGCGCGCGCGGCCGGGGAACCAGCGCCGCGTGTATAGGAACGCCGGCAGGGCGTCCTCCAGCGCCACGCGGTCGGCTCCGGTCAGCAGGCTCTCGGCGCTCTGGCACTCCAGCACCGGCGGGTGGTACTGCGCGGCCAGCTCGCTCTCCTCGCCGACCGGCAGCGGCTCCAGCGAGAACCAGTAAAAGGCGTGGCCACCCAGCGTCAGCAGATACGGGAGATCGCCGATGGGCGGAAACTCGGTGTGGCCGAGCAGCTCGACCGGCCGCATCCCTTTCCACGCCTGCAGGTTCAGCTCGACGTACTGTACGAAGCGCGACAGGTTCGCGACCACCAGCACCCTCTCGTCGCCGAACTGGCGGATGAAGGCCAGGACGCGGTGGTTCTCCGGGGTCAGAAACTCGATGGTCCCCTGACCAAAGGCATGGAACCGCTTGCGCAGCGCGATCAGCCGCTTGGTCCACCACAGCAGCGAATTGGGGTTGTTCTGCTGACCTTCGACGTTGATCGACTCGTAGTGGTATTCGGGGTCGATGGTGATCGGCAGGATCAACCGCTGCGGGTTGGCTCGTGAAAATCCCGCGTTGCGATCGGCGCTCCATTGCATGGGCGTGCGCACGCCGTTGCGATCCCCGAGATAGACGTTGTCCCCCATGCCGATCTCGTCGCCGTAGTACAGCACCGGCGTTCCCGGCAGCGACATCAAGAGGCCATTGAGCAGCTCCATCTTGCGGCGGTCGTTGCCCACCAGCGGCGCCAGCCGGCGCCGTATCCCGAGGTTGATCCGCATGTCCGCGTCATGGGCGTACGCGCGATACATGTAATCGCGCTCCTCGTCGGTGACCATCTCCAGCGTCAGCTCGTCGTGGTTGCGCAGGAACAGCGCCCACTGGCAGTTGGCGGGGATCTGCGGCGTCTGCGCCAGGATGTCCAGGATCGGGAAGCGATCCTCCATGTGAATGGCCATGAACATCCGCGGCATGATCGGGAAATGGAAGTTCATGTGGCATTCGTCGCCGCCGCCGAAATAGGCTGCGGCGTCTTCCGGCCACTGGTTGGCCTCGGCCAGCAGCATGCGATCTTGGAAGCGTTCGTCGACGTGGGCGCGCAGCTTTTTCAGGAAGGCGTGGGTGGCCGGCTGGTTCTCGCAGTTGGTGCCATCGACCTCGTACAGGTACGGAACCGCGTCCAGTCGCAAGCCATCCACGCCCATGCCAAACCAGAAATCGACCACTGCCAGCAGCGCCTCGTGAACTGCCGGATTTTCGAAGTTGAGGTCGGGCTGATGTCCGTAGAACCGGTGCCAGAAATAGGATTTGACCAGCGGGTCCCACGACCAGTTGGAGGGTTCGAAGTCCTTGAAGATGATCCGCGCCTCGGGATAGCGCTCCGGCGTGTCGCTCCAGACGTAGAAGTCGCGCTCGACCGATCCCGGCGCGGCCAGGCGCGCCCGTTTGAACCACGGGTGCCGGTCGGAGGTGTGGTTCAGGACCAGCTCGGTGATGACGCGTAATCCGCGCCTGTGCGCCTCCTCCAGGAAATATTCGAAGTCCGCCAGCGTGCCGCAGTCGGGATGGATGTCGGTGTAGTCCGCGATGTCATATCCGTCGTCCCGCAGCGGCGACGGATAAAACGGGAGTAACCACAGGGCCGTGACGCCCAGATCCTGGAGGTAGTCCAGCTTGGACGCCACCCCGCGAAAGTCTCCGATCCCGTCGCCGTTGCTGTCGAAGAAGGAGCGCGTCCGCAGCTCATAGATGATGGCGTCCTTGTACCAAAGCGGATTTCGCCCCGGGCGCTCGGCGCGCCGGGGCGGCAGGTTCAATCGTCGCTTCATGGTGGGCGCCGGCGCTGGGCAATTTTATCACCGTTTCGCCACCGTCCAGGATCGGCAAGAGGATCGGCGACAGAATCGGCGAGGGAAACTGTCGTTCAGTTGCCGAGGTCAGCGCGGCCGCCGAACGACAGAAAGGCGCCCAGCCACGCGCCTTCGATGGCGACCTGTCGTTGTGCAAGGATCTTCCCGCCCAGTGGCGCGATCACGTAGCCGCCAACCGCGGTCAGCTCCATGACCAGATGCCGCGCCAGGACCGCGCTCGTCCCGAGCTGTAGCTGCCATCCGATCCAGGGCAATGTTGTCGTCGTCGGATCGACGATCGATCCGACTGGAACCTCGCCAACCATGTGGCCGACGGCCAGGCGCGGACCGGTTTCGGCCCGGAGCGTGTAATGCCCAAACGTACGGTGGATGCCCGCAAGCGGGGCCAGCGACACCGACGTTATCGCCGTGTTCCCAAGCGGCCTGGCCACGCGAACGAATCCCGCCTGTGCGTCGAGGGAGAAGCTACCGATGGTGCGGCCATCCCACCCGAACCGTATCCCACCGCCGGTCAGGTCGCCGAGCTTTGGAAACCGTTCCACGCCCCCGAACCCAAGCAGCCGCCACGAAGAGGGGTTTTGCCGTGCCTCAGCTCCGGTCTTGCCCGCTTCCACGACGGCGCTTGCCCGCGGCGGAGCCAGAGCGGCGCGCGCGTTCGCCTCGGCCAAAACTGTGGCGGCCAGCTCGACGGCACTCACCGCCAGCAGGCGCGGGCGGGTAACCCGGGCCGTGTCCCCGAGCGGAACGGTTCGCTGCGCCCGCTGGTCGGAGGTCGGGTCCCAGGCGCTCATCGTCACGTCGCCGCCCGCGCAGGTGATGGTGACCTTTACGGCGGTGGCCGACGGTGTCCCGGCCGCGAACGGTCCGAAGAGCTGCAGCTCGGTCAGCCTTTGAACCTCCGCGCCGTCGACATCGACGCAGGGATCAACCGACAGCGTGACGTCCATCCGAACCGGCGACGTGTGGCCCAGGCGGGCACTACCCGCGACCATCAGGATCGCCGCCGTGACGGCGCGGATCAAACTCAGGCGGCTCGCGAGAAAACGCCCGCGCGGCTCGGTCAGCGAAGGCCCCCCAACTGACGCACGGAGTTCGCGCGGCGTCCGTCGGGATAACGGCGCAGATATTCCGTCGCCGCCTCTTGGGCGCGGTCGGGCTTGCCCGCCCGCCGCCAGGCTTCCACCTCGCGCGCCAGCGCGTCTTCGGTCAGGGGCGCGGCCGCGGTGTCGAGACGAACGACCTGGGCGAACATCCGTGCCGCTTCCGCCGGCCGTCCCAGCTGCTCCAGCAGCAGCAGCCCCATGGTGAAGGCGGCCACCGGCGCGCGGCCGTCGCGCGGGAACTTCTCGGTTATCGCGCGCAGGTAGGGGAGGGCGGCGGCCGGATCGCCCGACAGCCGCGCGTTGTCGGCCGCCAGCATCCAATCTGCGACGCGGTCGCGCCGGCCGTCGGCATGGGAAAGCGCCCGACTTGCCGCGGGGTCATTGCGACGCTCGATCAGGCGTCGCGGCTTGTCACTGGGATCCAGCGGCAGCGCGGCGGTGGAAGCCTCCGCGGGAACGCCGTCACCTGCCGATGGAA
>DASRQT010000203.1:0-7693 GCA_035696485.1 Polyangia bacterium
ATGGCGGAATCTCGCGGATTGGTGCGACTTTTGTGGATCGAAGTGTCATCGGCCCTTGTAACTAGTGGTGGAGCGGGCATTGGAACGATCAGCACCGCGGACGAATTGAATGCCGCGCCGTACCAACGTGCCCACGCGGGCCGCGACGATCGGGTCAATCGGTCCGGCTAGCCGACGATCTTGAGTTTTCCGTCGCCACTGCCGGTGATGCCGGCGAAGAAATCGTTGCCCTTGTCATCGACGACGATGAACGCGGGGAAGTCGACCACGTCGATCCTCCACACCGCCTCCATGCCCAGCTCCGGATACTCGAAGACCTCGACCTTCTTGATGCAGTCCTTGGCCAGGCGCGCCGCCGGACCGCCGATCGACCCGAGGTAAAAGCCGCCGTGCTTCTTGCACGCCGCCGTGACCGCCGCCGAGCGGTTGCCCTTGGCCAGCATCACCATGCTGCCTCCGTGCGACTGAAACAGGTCGACGTAGGCGTCCATGCGTCCGGCGGTCGTCGGGCCGAACGATCCCGACGCGTAGCCGACCGGCGTCTTGGCGGGTCCGGCGTAATAGACCATGAAGTCCTTCAGGTATTGCGGCATGCCCTCGCCGCGGTCGAGCCGCTCCTTGATCTTGGCGTGGGCGATGTCGCGCGCGACGATCAACGGACCGCTGAGGCTGAGACGCGTCTTGACCGGGTAACGCGACAGCGTGGCCCGGATCTCGCTCATCGGCCGGCCGAGATCAATCGCGACGACGTCGTCGTGCAGTTCCTCGGCCGTGGTGTCGGGAAGGTACCTGGCCGGATCGGTCTCGAGCTGCTCGAGAAACACCCCGTCCTTCGTGATCTTGCCCAGCGCCTGACGGTCGGCCGAGCAGGAGACGGCGATGCCCACCGGGCAGGAAGCGCCGTGACGGGGCAGCCGGATCACGCGGACGTCGTGGCAGAAATATTTGCCGCCAAACTGGGCGCCGATGCCGGTCTTCTGCGCCACTGCCAGCACGTCAGCCTCGAGGGCACGGTCGCGAAACGCGCGGCCGAGATTGTTACCCTCTGACGGCAGGCCGTCGAGATACTTGGCCGAGGCCAGCTTGGCGACCTTGAGCGTGTATTCAGCCGACGTGCCGCCGACCACCAGCGCCAGGTGATAAGGCGGGCACGCGGCCGTTCCCAGTGACCGCAGCTTGGCGTCGACAAATTTCAGTAGGCTGGCGGGATTCAGCAGCGCCTTGGTCTCCTGAAACAGGTAGCTCTTGTTGGCCGAGCCTCCCCCCTTGGCCATGAACAGGAACTTGTACTCGTCACCGTCGGTGGCATAGATCTCGACCTGCGCCGGCAGGTTGCTGCCGGTGTTGACCTCCCTGTACATGTCGAGGGCGGCCATCTGCGAGTAGCGCAGGTTCGATGTCGTGTACGTGTCGTAGACCCCGCGCGCGATGGCTTCCTCATCGCCGCCGCCCGTAAACACCAGCTGTCCTTTCTTTCCCATGACGATCGCGGTGCCGGTGTCCTGGCACCCGGGCAGGACGCCACCGGCGGCAATGTTGGCGTTCTTGAGCAGCTCCAGCGCCACGAACCGATCGTTGGGCGACGCATCGGAATCGTGGAGGATCGCCGCCAACTGGCCCAGGTGGCCGGGCCGCAAGAGGTGTGCGATGTCGCGCATCGCTTCGCGCGTGAGCATGGTCAGGGCCTCGCGCTCGACGCGCAGGAAGGTCTGCCCGGCCGCCGCGAAGGTCGAAACGAAGTCCTTGGTCAGCAGCCGGTACGGCGTCTCATCGTGCGCGACCGGCAACAGTTCCTGAAACTGAAAATCCACCATGAGGTCGGCTTGATCATAGACCGAAAACGCCGTGGCGGCGACAGCGAGCCGAGGTCACACCGGGGCAGCGACGGCGACGACGAGACGCGCCCGCGCGCCACCCTCCGGCCGGTTGGCCAGCGTCAACGACCCGCGGTGAGCGTCGGCGATCCGGCGCACCAGCACGAGACCGAGGCCCAGCGAGCCCTCCGGTCGCTGGCCGGAGGTCTGCACCCCAGGTGCAGGAAATCCCGGCCCGTCATCGTCGACCTCGAAGGCGATCGCGGCCGGCTCGCGGCGCACGCGCAGCCGTTTGGCCCCGCCGCCATGTTTGCGCGCATTGTCCAGCAGGTTGGCCAGCGCCCGCGCGATCAGCGTCGGGTCGCCGGAAAAGCCCAGGTCGGCAGGTTCGCCGTCACCCTGCCCCGCCCCGGCGTCCAACATGGTTTCGGGCGGCAACCCCGCGCGCTCCAGCGCCCGGCGTGCGACATCCGCGGCGTCCAGCGAGTGCAGTGACATCGCGGCAAAATCCAGGCGCGCGCTGGCCAGAAGCTCGCCCACCAGGGCGTCGATCTCCATGACCTCGGTCTCGAGCTCGTCCAGAGTTTTCCCGTCGGTGCCTCCGGTACGCGCCAGCTCCAGCAACACGCGGATGCGCGCCAGCGGGGTTCGGATCTCGTGCGAGACACCGGCCAGGAGCTCACGCTGGTCGGCCATCTGGCGTTCGATACGCGACGCCATGTCGTTGATGGCGGTGGCAAGCACCGCAATTTCTCCGATGCCGCGCGGCGGAAGGCGGGCGCGGGCGTTGAGGCGGCCGGCGCCTATCTCCTCGGCGACGTGCACCAGTTGGTACAGCGGGCGCGCGATACGACGCGCGAGCTTGCCAGACATCATCCACAACATGGCGGCGGAGATGCCCAGCAGGATCAAGCCGCGGGGACGGTGCGCGTCCAGGCCATGAGACAGCAAGGCCGTGAGACCCGTGGTGGCGAGGATCGATGCGCCGAACCACCAGAAAAGGCGGCGATGAAGGTGGGCGCCAAAGTAGTGGCGGATCTTCGTCCTCCGGTGCATCACCCGGCGCCTCCGCGCGCCAGCACGTAGCCCACGCCGCGCACCGTCTTGATGATGGCGGGCGGACGCGCGTCGTCACCCAGCTTGCGGCGCAGGTGCGACACGTGAACGTCGACGGTGCGGTCACTGACGATGACGCCATCGCGTCCGGCCTGGGCAAGCAAGGTCTCGCGCGGGACGACGCGCCCCGGGCGTCGGGCCAGCGTGAGCAGGATGTCGAACTCGATGCCGGTCAGCTCGATGGCCGCAGTTGCGACGCGGACTTCACGGGCGTTGACGTCGATGGTGATGTCCCCGATCGACAGCGTGGTCTCGACGGCATCGGGCGACGTTCGTCGCAGCACGGCGCGCAGCCGTGCCAGCAGCTCGCGCGGCGAAAAGGGCTTGGGGACATAGTCGTCGGCCCCCATCTCCAGACCAACGACGCGGTCGGTTTCGTCCCCCTTCGCGGTCAACATGATGATTGGGATCCGGCTCTTGGCGCGAATGCGTCGACAGACCTCGACGCCGTCCATGCCTGGCATCATCAGATCCAGGAGGACGGCGTCAAACACCCCGGCGGCCAGCGCCGCCAGCCCCTTCGGCCCGTCGGCGGCGTGCACCAGGGTCACGCCGTTTCCGGCCAGGTAGCTGGCGAGCAGCTGGTAAAGCCGGGTGTCGTCGTCGATGCACAGCACCCGCAGGGACAAGGTATCGGACTTTACCAGCTCCATGACGGGCGCGCGTAGCCGCCGCCGGACCAGCGGCCGAAAAACGACCGCGGACCGGATTCGATCATGTCGGCCAGGCGCGCGCGCTGCTTTTCGTCCAGGGCGTCGTGGATCCGGGCGGCGGTTCCGACGAAGGCCTTGCGCAGTGTTTCGATGGCGGTGTCATGTCGGGCGTAAAGCTCGCCCAGCAGGACCTCGTCAAAGCTGGCCTTGCGAAAGGCCTGCGCGATGTCCTTGCGCGATTGCTTCAGCTCGCCGCGCAGTTCGCGCGCGGCGTCCCGCAGCTCGCCGACGGCGGCGTGGACGGCGCGCTCCTGGGCAGGGCTAAGCTCCAGTGGGTCCAGCGCCCCCCGCATGAACATACCGCCGCGGAAACCGTCCCGCGGATCGAAGTCACCGGGAACGCCGTCATCCCAGCCCCCCATGTGACGCCGGTGCCAGTGGCGGCCGCAGGGCCCACCCCACCCGTGCCTGCGGAAGTGAAACCACCGCGCGATTCCGATAACGCCAATTGTGCCCAGAATGCATCCGATCATGACGGTTCCTTTCTTTGTGTTTCTTCCTGGTCGTTTCTCGAGAGCACGTCAATTGCTCCCGGGTCAAAGAATGAACACCATCTGTTAAGAACGGAGCCGGCTCTGCGTGAAGAAGTGTTAAGAGTGGCCGCCAGACGACCCCTCGAACCCCATGAATTCCGGCCCGTCGGCTTGGTGAATCTGGCTTCCGCTACTACCTTCCCGGTGTGGCGATTGGTTTCGACAGGTCCGACGTGTTGGTGGTGGGCGCCGGACCCACGGGTCTGGTCCTCGCGCTATGGCTGAAACGTCTGGGCCTCGACGTTCGCATCCTCGACAAGACCGCCGAGCCGGGGACAACATCGCGAGCGCTGGTGGTCCACGCGCGCACGCTGGAGCTTTACCGCCAGCTCGGCGTCGCGGAGGACATGGTCAAGATGGGCCTGCCGTTCTCCGCCGTGAACCTGTGGGTGCGTGGAAAGCAGGTCGCGCGCGCCGCGCTGGGCGACCTTGGCCGCGGACTGACGCCTTTCCCGTCGATGCTGATCGTGCCGCAGGATCAGCACGAGCGACTGCTGATCGACCACCTGCGCCGCGTCGGTGTCGAGGTCGAACGCCAGACCGAGCTGGTCGCGTTCGACGATCGCGGCGACCGGATCGTGGCGCGCACGCGCGCGCCTGACGGTGCCGAGGTAACGCGTGAGGCCGCGTACCTGGTGGGTTGCGACGGCGCCCATTCGAGGACGCGCGAGGTGCTGGGCATCGGATTTCCGGGCGGCACCTACCAACGCATGTTCTACGTGGCCGACGTCCAGCTACGCGGCCCGGTCGACAATCACGAGCTGCACCTGGCCCTCGACGACGCCGACTTCCTGGCCGTCTTCCCGATGAACGGAGAACACGCCGCGCGCATCATCGGCACGGTCAAACGCGACGCCGAGGGGCAGCATGCCCTTACCTGGGATGACGTCAGCGGGCACGCGGCACAGCGAATCGGCATCATCGTCGACCGCCTGAACTGGTTCTCGACCTATCGCGTGCATCACCGCGTGGCCGAGACCTTCGGGCGAGGGCGGACATTTCTGGCCGGCGATGCCGCCCACATTCACAGCCCCGTCGGCGGTCAGGGCATGAACACCGGCATCGGCGACGCATCGAACCTCGCCTGGAAGCTGGCCGCCGTCGTGCGCGGGCGAGCCAACCCGAAGATCCTGGAGAGCTACCAGCCCGAACGCATCGCCTTCGCGCGGCGCCTGGTCGCGACCACCGACCGCGCCTTCACGTTCGTGTCCCGGGACGGCGCCCTGGCGCGATTGGTTCGCCTGAAGCTGGTGCCGCTAGCCGTGCCGGCGCTGTTGAATGGACGTGCGGCACGACGAATGATGTTCCGCATCCTGTCGCAGACGCAGCTCAACTATCGCAAGAGTCCGTTGAGCGTGGGCCGCGCGGGTCACGTGCGGGGTGGCGATCGGCTGCCGTGGGTCGCCGGCGCCAAGCAAGACGGCGCAGACAACTTCACGCCCTTGACCTCGCTCGACTGGCAACTGCACGTCTACGGGGAAGCGTCGCTGGCACTGCAAGCAGCCGCTGCCGCCCACAGCCTGCCCGTCCACACGTTTCGCTGGACGGCCGAGGTGGCAGGCGCCGGCCTGCTACAGAATGCTGCGTATCTGGTGCGACCCGACGGCTACGTCGGCCTGGCTGACCGCGACGCGCGTCCGGAAACGCTACATCAGTATCTCGAGGACAGGATCAGGCAGCGGTAAGGACACGCGCTCGTTGCAGTCTCCTGACTCACTTCGCCTTTACGATCAGGTAGCGGAGCGGGCGCGCGGGCGACGCATTGTCGAGCGCGAGGGTTTGGCCGAGGGGGATCTGGACGACCGCGCCCGATTTGATGGGCATTGGGAATCCGTCCACCCGCGCCACGCCCTCGCCCTCGACTACGATCACCACCTCGGCGAATTCCTCCTGCAGGTGAGCGCCGACGCTGCCGCCGGCCTCCAGTTCACACGCGAGGATTGCGTCGAACGGCGGCCGGGGTTGGTCGTCGCACAGGTTCCACACCAGCACCGCGCCGGTGCCGCCGAACAGGCGCTGGCGACGATCATGGGGACGAGACCGGTTCCACATGGCTTCAATCCTGAGGCCACCGGGCGCGCCTGCGCAAACCAAACGATGTGGCCGCTGGCCCAATCGGTTGCGCCGCTGCTGGCGTCGACGCAAACAGCCACCACCCCTTTTGCGTCCACGAGGCAGTCTCGCGTATGATCGGTCGCCCGGTTTTCCATGAGCGAAACGGCAACAGCACACGCGCCCCTCGAAGGTGTGCAGAAGGAGGGGACATTCTCCGAGGCGCTGGTTCAGCGAATGGGATTGGGCCTGGTCGTCTGGCGGCTGGACGACGCCGCTGATCCCGCCAGCATCACGCTGGTGGCTGCCAATCCCGCGGCGCCGAGGATAGCCAAGCTCGACTTTGGCGCAATGTTCGGTCGAACAATCGGCGAGCTGTTTCCATCGGCGATCTCCCTCGGGCGGCACGAGTGCTACGCCGAAGTCGCGCTCTCGGGGATCGAGCGACCGCTCGAGTCGGCAGCCTACCCGGAGCTCGGAGAGGGGATTGTCTCGGGAAGAATCGTGCCGCTGCCGAACGATTGCGTCGGCGTCATCTTCGAGAGCGCGTCCGGCCAGAGCGCCGCCGAGGCTGAAACCCTCAAGCTCAACGCCTTTCTGGATTCCATCGTCGACAACATCCCGGCGATGGTCTTCGTGAAGGACGCGGAACACTTGCGCTACGAGCTGTTCAATCGAGCGGGAGAGAGCCTGAGTGGCTTCGCGCGCGAGGACATCTACGGCAAGGACGATCAGCAGCTGTTCTCCAAGGAGCAGGCCGACTTCTTTCAAGCAAAGGACCGCGACGTGCTTCGGGCCAATCGCATGCTCGACATACCGGAGGAACCCATCGACACCGCCGAAGGGCGGCGGTGGCTGCACACCAAGAAGATCCCCATCCTGGGACCGGATGGAACGCCTCGCCATCTGCTCGGCATTTCTCTCGACATCACCGAACGCAAGTTGGCGGTCGAGGCGCTGCGAAAGGCCCACGAGGATCTCGAGGTCCGTGTCGAGACGCGCACGGCTGACCTGGTCAAGGCGAACGCCCAGCTCAAGCGCGAGATCGACGACCGACAGCGTACCCAGGAGGCGCTCGCGCACGCCGAGGAGCAGCTACGACATTCGCAGAAGATGGAGGCTGTGGGCAGGCTCGCCGGGGGCATCGCCCACGACTTCAACAACCTTCTGTCGGTCATCATCAGCTACGCCACCATCCTCGCGATGGAGGTCGACCCCGAAAGTGAGGTCGCCGAAGGGCTGGGAGAGGTCCGGAGGGCGGGTGAACGCGCGGCCGATCTGACGCGGCAATTGCTGGCGTTCAGCCGCCAGCAGGTGCTGGCGCCCCGAACCATCGACCTCAACGACGTCATCGACAGGATGGACAGAATGCTTCGTCGCGTGATCGGCGAGGACTTGCAGCTCAAGACCACGAAGGCCCCCGAGCTGGGAAGGATCAAGGCCGATCCGGGCCAGCTTGAACAAG
>DASRQT010000204.1:0-20088 GCA_035696485.1 Polyangia bacterium
CAGCGACGATCCGATGAAACCGGCACCACCCGTCACGAGGTACATGCGGGGCACCTTAACACGACCAGCCATCGGGTTTCCGTTGCCCCTAGCGGGGAGCATGTAGGTTCTTTACTCCGTACGGAAACCTATCAAGGTCTGGGCACGACGTTCCGATAGTTCCAAGGGGTGGAAGCTCGTCGTTATCAATTGGTGCGCGCCTGGCCTGGCCGCGCGCTCGGTCGTCGGGCCTTCGCTGCCTGGGTGGCAGTGGCCAGCCTGCTCTGCGGTGCCGGCGCTCACGCGGCGACACTGCGTTACCAGATCGACCAGCGCGGCGACTTTGTCCTGTTCGGCAACACGGTCGCACAGGACTGCGGCTCGGGTGTCGCGCCGGTCACCGGAACGACCGCGTCCGGCAACGCCTGCGGCAGCAACCGGACGGACACCGCTCCCGACATCTTCTGGCGTTCCGATGACGTCAACACCGCCACGGCGGCGACCACCGTCACCGTCGCCAACGCCCGCAGCACCGCCGTACTCGCCATCCCAGCGGGCGCGACCATCACCTACGCCCGCCTCTACTGGAGCGCGTCGCAGACGGCCGCCGACACCAGCGTGGTCATCGATCGCGCGGGCGCCGGAGCCTTCTCGGCCACGGTGAACGCCGACGCCTCGCAGACCGCGACCGGAAACGGCAGCACCTACTATCAGTCGACCGCCGACGTCACCGCGTTGGTCCAGGCGCGCGGTGCCGGCGCCTATCGCGTCGGCGGGATCGACACCGTCGATCTGGTGAATCTCAACAGCGACACGGTCTACGTCGCCTGGTCCATGGTGGTGCTCTATCGGCTGGACAGCGATCCGCCGCGCAACCTCACCGTCTTCGACGGCCTGGACGCCATTCAGTCGACCGGACCGTCGGTGACCGTCAACCTGTCGGGCTTCCTGGTCCCCAACGCCGGGTTCGATGCCAAGTTGGGGGTGGTCACCTACGAGGGCGACGATACATTGACCGGCGACGCCCTGTCGTTCAACGGCGTGGCGCTGACCGATGCCAGCAACCCGGCCAACAACTTCTTCAACTCGACCCGCTCGTATCTGGGTGCGCCGGTCTCCAAGGTGGGCGATCTGCCGCAGTTGAGCGGCGCGCATGGCAGCATGAGCAGCTTTGACATCGACGTCGTCGACATCACGTCGCGGCTGGCTCAGGGCGCCACCTCCGCCACCATCACGGCGTCGACAAACCAGGATTTTTATCTACTGGGCGTCTTTGTCACCTCCATCTCGACGTTCAAGCCCGACTTCAGCGGAATAACCAAGACCGTCACCAATCTGAATACGCATCCCGGCGGCCTCGTGTTCCCGGGCGACGTCATTGAGTACGCGATCACGGCGACGAACCTTGGCAACGACGGCGCCACCGCGGTCGTGATGAACGACGTCATCCCGGCCGGGCTAACCTTTCTCCCTGGTTCAATCCAGATCACAACCGGCGCCAACACCGGGACCAAGACCGACGGCACAGGCGACGATCAGGGCGAATATCTCAGCGCCTCCAGGACGGTTCGGGTACGCCTTGGCACCGGCGCCAATGGCACGGTCGGCGGCACCATCGCGATCGGGGCCTCGTCCAAGGTGGTGTTCCGCGTGACCGTTGACGCCAGCGCGGTCGGGCAGATCGCCAACCAGGCCGTCGTCACCGCATCGGGCGCATCGGGCGCGCCGGCCGCCAACTACCTCACGCGCGGGGACGGCGGCGGGTCGGGGGCGCCGCCGCCGACGGTCATCGTCGTCGATCAGTGCGGCCAGGACAGCGACTGCAGCGGGTCCAAACCGTATTGCATGACGACGGTCGATCCGAACCTGTGCATCGGGTGCCGCGCCGGCGCCGATTGCCCGGGCGCGACGCCGACCTGCGACACGACCACGCACGCCTGCCGAACCTGCTCGGCCACCGCCGACTGTCCCGGCGGCGCGCCCGTCTGTCTGCCCACCGGTCGCTGCGGGGAGTGTACCGCCTCGGACCAAACCCACTGCACCGGCGCCACGCCCGCGTGCGACACCGGCAGAAATCAGTGCGTCGCCTGCGTCAACAACAGCACCTGCGGCGGCGCCTTCCCGGTGTGCGACACGACGGTCAAGCAATGTGTCGGCTGCTTGATGAGCGCGGACTGCTCCGGCGCCACGCCATTCTGCGACCTGGCGATGAAGACCTGTCGCGGCTGCGGCGTTGACGGCGAGTGTGGCGGTGCCGCTGCCGCCTGCCAGCCAAGCGGCGCCTGCGGCCAGTGCTCCGCAGCCAACGCGGTCGCCTGCCAGGGGGCCACGCCGGTCTGTGAGGTCGGCAGCGGGCAGTGCGTCGGCTGCACCAGCGGCAGCCACTGCGCGGGAACAACCCCGGTTTGCAATGGCGTCTCCCACGTCTGCCAGCCCTGCGGCAGCGATGCGAATTGCAGCGGCGCCACGCCGGCCTGCCAGGCGAGCGGGGCCTGCGGCCAGTGCTCGGCGGGCAACAAGACCGCCTGCACGGGGGCCGTGCCCGTCTGCGACACGGCGGCGGCAACCTGTGTCGGCTGCCTGGCGGCCGCCGACTGCAGCGGCGCCACCCCCGTCTGCGACGGCCCCAGCAAGATGTGCCGAAGCTGCGCCGGTAACAACGAATGTGGCGCTGCCACGCCCGTCTGCCAGCCGACCGGCGCGTGCGTTCAATGCACCGCCACCAACAGCTCGGCCTGCGTCGGCCCGCGGGCGCTCTGCGATCCATCCACCAATGTGTGTGTCGGCTGCCTGACCGCGTCGGACTGCAGCGGCGGCACCCCGATCTGCGACGCCGCCACCCGGCTCTGTCGGGCCTGCTCGGGCGACGGTGACTGCGGCGGCTTCAAGCCCGCCTGCATGACGACCGGCGTGTGCGGTCAATGCTCCGCGAACAATCGCTCGGCTTGCGCCGGCGCACAGGCGCTATGCGACGTGGCAGGCGGCATCTGCGTCGGCTGCGTCGCCGCCGCCGATTGCACCGGGGCGACCCCGGTCTGCGACGGCGTCACGCGTACCTGTCGTGGCTGCGCCGCCGTCGCCGACTGTTCGGGATCAGCGCCCGTCTGCCTGCCGGGCGGAGCCTGCGGCCAGTGCGCGCCCGGGAACACCGCCGCCTGCGCGTCACCACGCACGTTGTGCGACGCCGCTGCGGCCAAATGCGTCGAGTGCTTCACCTCGTCGACTTGTCCCGGTGATCGCCCGGTCTGTGACGCCAGCAGCGGCAGCTGCACGACCTGTAGCAGCGACGCCCAGTGCCCGGCCGCGACGGGCGTCTGCCAGGCCAGCGGGGCCTGCGGACAGTGCTCGAACGCCAACCAGACCGCGTGCGGGGGGGCCCGCCCCCTGTGCGATGTCACGTCGGGAGTCGGAGTCTGCGTCGGCTGCCTCAGCAACGCCGACTGCGGCGGAGCCTCGCCCCTCTGTTCGCCGACGACTCGCCTGTGCGTTCCCTGCGCGGGCGATGGAGCCCCCAGCTGCACCGATCCCGCGCGGCCCGTGTGTCAGACGACCGGTCCCAGCGCCGGCGCGTGCGGCGAGTGTTCGGCGACGGACAGCTCGCGCTGCGGTGGAGCCAAGCCTCGATGCCTAACCACGTTCGGCGTGTGCGGCTGCTCGGACGGCAATGGTGACGGCGATTGCGGCGGGGCGAACTCCGGCCTCATCTGCAGCGGCCCGGTCGGCATCTGCGTTCCCGGCTGCAGCTCCGCGCCGATGCGGAACGGCTGCCCGACCGGGCAGACCTGCAGCAACCTCACCGGCGCGCCCGGCAGCTGCGGCGTTCCCGGCGGCGGCGGGTGCACCGCCAGCAGCGACTGCGCCGCCCCCACGCCCACGTGTGACACCGGATCCATGCCCGGCCGCTGCGTTCAGTGTGTCGGCAACGCCGGCTGCACCGCTCCCTTCGTCTGCGCCGCCACGACCAGCACCTGCGTCGAATGCACGCCGACCAACACGGCCGCGTGTGTCGCCACGGGGGTCGGCGCGCGCTGTCTGACGGCAGGCACCTGCGGCTGTCAGACCGACGACGATTGCGGCAGCGTCCGTTCCGGCCGAGTCTGCAACGCCATCGCCGGGACCTGTACCGTCGGTTGCCGGGCGGTCAGCGGCAACGGCTGCCCCATCGGCCTGTCCTGCACGTCAACCACCAGCGCGGCCGGCGCCTGCATCACGCCGCCGCCGCCGATGCAGATGCCCGATGGCGGACTCGATGCGTCCGGCGACGCCGCCGCCACCGACGGCTCGGCCGGTTCGGATCGCCCGTCGAATCCCGACGGCTCAGCAAACGCCGACGGAAGCGACGGTCAGGCGCGCCCGGACGGCGCGGTCGAGGGAGGCGGCACTGACAACCGTGCCGACAACCGTCCCAATGATGGCGCGCCCATCGACGGCACGATCTCCGGTGACGGCTCCGTGAACGCGCGCGATGGCGCGGGCGCCGACGAAAAGGCTGGCGAGGCCGGCATCGGCACACGCCGCTTCTATCTGGCGGGCGGCGGGTGTCAGTGCGATCTGGGCCCGGTTTCGACGCCGCCCGGTGCGGCCCTGGCGCTGGTCTTTGGCCTGATGGCCTTGCTCCGACGCCGCAGGCCGCGCTGATCGTCAGAACATGCAAAAACCGCGGCGAGACAGGTCCCGCCGCGGCCTTTCAAGCGGACGACTGGCGGTGCGAGCGCGTCAGTCGTTCTTGGCGCCGGCGTTGATCCAGGCGGTCACTTTCGCGATGGTCGCGGCCGGGAGCGCCGGCTTACCTTTCGGCATTCGCATCGTCGCGTTGGTGCTGGTGATGTGAGTCCAGAGAGCCGAGGTGGCCGTATTCATGGCCTTGACCTTGGCGGGGACCAGCGTCATGTACGCCGTCGTCTGGCTGGAAAGATCGACCATGCCTGATTTCCCCGGGCTGTGGCACATGGCACCGACGCAGCTGGAGGCCGCAATCAGTGGCGTGGGGCCCAAAATCTCGGCGTAAATCTGGGTGAATGTGGGGGTGCCGGCTACGCCGTCAGGCGCGGCGTCGGCGGGACGCATGTCCACCGCCGGTACATCGCGGGGGGTATCCATCCCAGCGTCCGTGCTGCCACCTGTGCCGGTGCTGCCGCCTGTGCCGGTGGACCCGCCTGTGCCGGTGGCGCCGCCGGTGCCGGTTGATCCACCTGTGCCGGTGCTGCCGCCTGTGCCGGTGGATCCGCCAGTGCCGGCGCTATTGCCACCGCTGCCCGATGCTGGAGGTGTGAAGGGCTCCGAGCTCGTGCATCCAGGAGCAGCAGCACTCAATGCCAGCAAGCAAAACGGCACAAGAGCAGATCGGGCTGAGAACATGCGGGACCTCCTGGGTTTTACAAATCGCCGTGCGGCAGTTCCCGCCCGGCGAAGAATTTGCGCGAGACCAACCGCGGCGCGCTCACCCAATCCCCGCCATCTCCCGAGACGCCCCGCTAAGGCTCAGTCTCAGTCTGTGGGGTAAGAACGTACACCGACCAGACCAGAAAGGTCGAGGCAAAAAGGCAAGCCCCGGAACGGGACGTTTGCCAAAAGCTGAAAATCGGCGCGTCTGGTGGAGTTTCCGGGCTAGCCGCGCCGCCGCCGGCGCGTGCCGACCAGTCCGAAAACCCCCGCCAGCATCACGCCAAGGAACGGTACGTTGGCGCCTGGCGCCGTACGGCAGCCGCAGCCACCCTGAACGACGCCGCCAGGGCTGACTCCGGGTCCGGCACCTGCGGCCCCGCTACCGCCGTTTCCGACCGGCACAACGGTCCCTGCGTCGGGCAATTTGCTGCCGCCATCGGCGCCACCGAATTCGCCCGGGTCACCGCCGGTTCCCGTCGCACCACTGGCGCCTCCGCTGCCGCCGCGGCCGCCGGCGCCACCGGTTCCGACCATGCCGGCGCCGCCGGTGCCGACCATCCCGCCGGCGCCGCCCATTCCGCCGGTGCCGGGCAAGCCGCCCATGCCCCCCGCGCCGGGCATTCCGATGGCGCTGCACGATTCGGGACCGGGTCCGGGCGCGGTGAACATCGTCCCATCAAGACAGGTCGACGGCGCGGTGCCCATCATGTCGACCTTGACCGTGGCCTGATTGGCGTCAGCCGAGATCACGGTGATGGTCAGGCCGCCGCCTGGATCCTGATAGCTCTTGCCAGCCAGCAGCGCGCCGTCGGCGTTTGTGGCCGTCGCCGGCGTCATGTCCAGCATCCAGGTGTGCAGCCCACGCTGCGTGCGCGTTCGCAGATCGCCGCCGATCCGCACCTGCACCTGCGGCGTCAGCGCCGGCTGCGGCATGTTGCGCCACCCCAGCGCGCCATCGAAGTTGTCGGGTGCGCGGAACTCGACGTAGTAGTGCGACAGCGTGTCGACCGAAGCTGATCCGCCGCCACCAGAGCGCGGCATCATGCGAACCTTCGGCGCCGGGATCTGGAGAAACTGTGCTCCGTTACAGGCTCGCCCGTTCGACAGCAGCGTGAACGTCGCCGACCCGCCGACCTTGACCCCGTTACAGGGGCCGTACCAGCCCTGGTACGCCTTCTGCCAGGCGTTCATGTGCCGGCAGCCACCGCCCATCGGATCAAAACGGTCGCCGTATTCCGAGTGTCTGCAGTCGGTCATCGGGTTGTCCGAGAACGTCTGCGTGCCGCAGGTCATGGACGACGAGTGAGACATACCGAAGTTGTGCCCCGGCTCCTGCACCAGCACCACGCAGCCCGTCGAGGCGTTGTACCAGGTGTCGCGCGACGGCGCCTGCGCGGTACCGACGGAGGCCAGCCCGGACCAGCCGCAGGACGCGTTCCGGCTGCCGAGGTACCAGAGGTAATGCTGGAAGTTGCCAGGGATCATGGGACGCAGGTCCGTCGCAAGCTTCGAGGTGGCGCAGCCGGTGACCGTGTAATTGAAAGGCCCGAACACCTCCGCGCTGACGTCCTGCCGGCCGTACGAGGCGTATTTGTAGTAGCTTTGCACCGAGCCCGGGTTAGTCAGGAGGAGGTTCTGCATCTCGGCCTTGGTCGTGTTGACGCCGCCGCCGGTGTCGACCAACACGAACGCGAACGTGCGGGGGGGATAGGCCTGCCCGTCGATGAGCGCGCTGGTCACGTTTTCGATTGCGGGCGGGTCCATTGACCGAAACGACTTCACGCGCAGTCCGTCCTGGCCGTCGGGTTGGATCTCTCGCGCGCCCCACACCTTGATGCGCGTCCCGGGCGCCAGATCCGGCTCGATGTCGAAGTAGAGCGGGCGTTCGCTCTGGTCGGGCATGCGCAAGAAGAACTGCGTCTCGCCGGCGCCGTCCACGCCGTCTATCGAATAGACCAGGAACTCGCCGCGCAAGGATCCGTCGTCAGAGACGTTCGCTTCGTTCTGGGTGTCACCGCAGGACGGTGCGACCAGGCCGGCACCGATCATTACACTCGCGGCCAACAACGAACGAAGATTGCTGTTCATCATGAATTGCCCCTCTCGTGTCGATGCTTTCGTGACGGAGAGTCGTTAGACGCGATCAGTGACAGAGCTCGTCACAAACGAAGTCGGTCTCTTGTCCGGTGCAGGCTTCGGTCTCAGTCGAACATAAAGAGGTTGCAAAGCAGGAGGCCTCGCACTGGCAGGTGATATCACCAGGGTCGCTGCATTGCGGGCTGACGCAAGCCAAGTATGCCTGGAAAAGCGATCGCGCCGCCATAGTTCCGCGATTCCCACAGGCGGTAACGCAGGCGGCGGTGGTGCAGGACGAGGCGCAAATACGGATCTGATTGCAGCTGATATCGCTGGCGGCGACTTCCGGCGTCGTTCCCGGCGCCGTGTCCGATGTGGTTCCCGGCGTGCTGTCGGCAGTGATGTCCGGTCTGGCCGATGTGTCGGGTTTTGGGGCCGCGTCGGCGGCGGATGTCTTGCTGCTGGAGCAAGCCGTCAGGCAAGCACACAGCAAGAGCGGGCCAACAGGTATTGCCGAGTTCTGGGTCATTCCGTAAAATCCGCGGCAGTGCAGAGGTTGCAGTCCCGCGTGACCACGCAGTGTAGCAACAGTCGGTCCAACAACAACGCGTTGATCTGGGCCCATCAGTCGGGCGCGCCTGCCCGGGCCTGCGATCTCGCACATCACAGGGTGCGATTTGCGAGATCGCAGCATTGCACGCGCCGCGGCAACCTACACGATGAAGAGTTCCGCCAATTGTGTCGATGATCAGATCAGGATGATTGCGCGGCAGATCGACGGCGCTGGATGGGTGCTGAAGCTTCTGGTCGATGCCACCGGAATGGCCGCACACGTCCAGCTCGAAAAATCCGATCCGGCGGCGGTCTGTTTGCCCGAAGACGTGGTCGACTTCCTCGGCGGTTGCGGACTCTCAATCACGGCCGAGCCTCCCGGCGGTTTGGCCGGCCTCGCCCAGCGCATTGTCCTGGCCGCGAGCAACGAGCCCGTCCTGGTCGCCGAGGGCCGACCTCTTGCTCCGGCGCGCCGCGAGCTCGCCTGGCGCGTGGGCATCAATCCGGTTCGCAAGATCGACGAGACCTCCTCGTCCGTGGACCTTCACGAGGTCAAGCGATACGTCAACGTCAGCGCGGGGCAGGTCCTGTGCGAGATCATCTCGTCGCCGGCGGTGCCCGCGTACGACGTGTTCGGCGCGGCGATCGTGCCAGAGGAGAACCTGTCGCGCGCCCCCGAGGCGCCCTTGGTCAAGCTGGGGGAACGGGTCGCTCCCCGCGCCGACAACGACGCCGTCATCATCGCGTGCGAAGACGGCTGCGTGCGCTATGAGAAGGGTGTCCTCTCGGTCCAGAAGGTGCTCGAGGTGCGTGGGGATGTCGACTTCAAGGTCGGCAACATCGACTTCCACGGTCAGGTCATCGTCAGTGGTGACGTCCTGGCCGGCTTCAAGATCAACGCGACCGCCGACGTCATCGTCAAGGGGATGGTCGAGAACGCATCAATTGATGCCGGCGGCGACATCGTCATCACGGGCGGCGTCGCCGGCCGGCACGGCGCCAGCCACCTCAAATCAGGCGGCCAGATCAAGGCGCGCTATCTGCACATGGTGAAGGTCGACTGCAAGAAGGACCTGGCCGTCGGTGTCGAGTGCATTGACTCCGAGATCACGGCCGGCGGCAGCGTGCTGGTCACCAAGGGCGGGATCATCGGTGGCGTCCTGCACGCGGGCGGAACCATACGCGCGGCATTCATCGGCTCCGAGATGTGTGTCCCGACGCTGATCGCCACCGGACCCGGGCAGAAGGTGGTGGCCGATCGCCTGCTTCACCCCAACGTCTCGTTTCACATCGGCCTGGGCGCGCCGTACAAGACCTCAGTCGAGAAACACGGGCCTGTCACGGTCAGCGCCGACGACGCGGGCGCCATACACCTGGGCGACGCCGTTCCTTCACGCTCCTGAATCAGCGAACCCACTCCCCCGCCGTCAGGCGACGCCGAGGTGCACGCACAGGGCCGAGAACTGCCGGTCAAGGCGATGTTCGGTGGAACCGAGCGGACGCTTGAAGAAGAAACCGAGATAGGGCAGCAGGCCCCGCTCGCCGCGGCGACGGGCCAGGTCGACGAAGCGAACCAGGTCGATCATCAGCGGCGCGGCCAGGATCGAGTCTGCGCCCTGCCAGATCACCTGCATCGACATCCGCGTCCCCAGGAAGCCGTCGAAGAGGATGTGGTTCCAGGCCACCTTCCAGTCGCCCAGCGCCTCGACGTAGTCGATGCCGACGTGGCTCTCCAGCGGATAGCCGAGGATCGCGGGCAGGGCATCGCGCTTCGATCCGACCTTGGTGCCGCGCGCCGCGGGATCCTGCAGCGTCCGGCCGTCGTCGTTGCCCAGGATGTTTTGTCCGAACCAGCTGGCCACCCGAAGGTTACGCAGCGCGAACATCGGCGCCAGGGCGGTCTTCATCAGGGTCTCGCCGGTCTTGCCGTCCGAACCCGCGTGAACCGTGGCACGCTCCGTCGCCAGCTCGTCCAGCGCCGCCGACGAGGCTCCGGGGGACGGGGTGAAATTGACGTACGCGTCCCCAAGATCCAGCGCCGCGTACGCGTACAGCGTGCTCACCGGCAGGGTCTGGCCGGCGTTGATCGCCTTGCGCAGCGCGATCAGGTTGTCGGGCAACGGCGCCGCCGGCGTCGGCTCGGTCGACGCGACGTTGATGACCACCACGCTGGCCAGCGAATGCCGCTGCCGGAAGGTTGACAGATGGCGCTGGAAGAGCGCGATTGATTCGGAGGCTGACCGGCCGCGCTGGCCCTCGCGCGACGTCTCACCCGGTTGCACCTCGGCATCGAAGGTGCCCAGCTCCTTTTCGATCGAGGGCAGCAGCGCGGGGTCGAACAGTCGCTCGGCGGTGGCCAGCCTCCGGGCCTTTTCCAGCGATCGCATCGGCAGCGCGATCTCGTGGCCGCCGAGGACCCAGTCGGCCGGATCTGCGAGCGGCAATCCAGAAAACGGCGGCAGGGCGCTGACCATCCCCGTGGTCGGGACCAGCTTGTGCCGCAACGCCGCCCAGCCGACCGCAAACACCGTCGCGACATTCCCACCGGCGCCGATCAACCAAACACCAACGCGTCCTTCCGGCATATCTCCTCTGGGGCCAACCGACATCGGGGATGAGCAGCGAGTATATAGTACGGCTTGTCGCTTCGCCGAGGGCGGCATAACGTCAGCGCGTGGAGCCGGGTGAAAGGGCACATGCTCCCCGGGTGCTGATCGTGGGCGCGGGGTTTGGCGGCTTGACCGCCAGCAAGGAGCTGCGCGACGCGCCGGTCACGGTGACGCTGATCGATCGGTCCAACCACCATCTGTTCCAGCCGCTGCTGTACCAGGTGGCGATGGCCGCGCTCAGCCCGGCCGAGATCGCGGTGCCGATCCGCGCCATCGTCGAGGGTCAGCGCAACACGCGCGTGCTGATGGCCGAGGTCACGGCGGTTGACGTCGGCCAGCGCCAGATCACCATCGACGACGGCACCACGCTGCCCTACGATTTTTTGATTCTCGCGGCCGGCGCCGAGACCAACTACTACGGCCACGACCAGTGGGCGACCTATGCGCCCGGCCTCAAGACCATCCAGGACGCGACCGAGATCCGGCGGCGCGTCCTGCTGTCGCTGGAGCTGGCCGAACGGGTGACGGACGACGCCCAGCGAAAAAAGCTGCTGACGTTCGTGGTCATCGGGGGCGGGCCGACCGGCGTCGAGCTGGCGGGCGCGGTCGCCGAGCTGTCGCACGAGATCGTGTCGACGGAGCTTCGGGCCGCGCGCGCCTCGCAGATCCGCGTCGTCCTGCTGGAGATGGGGCGGCGGATCCTCCCGGCGTTCGATCCCGTCCTGTCCGACAAGGCGGCTGCGCAGCTCGGCGAGCTGGGGGTTGATGTCCGCACCGAAACCCGCGTCACCAACATCGACGCGCGCGGGGTGTGGCTGGGTTCTGAGCTGATTCCGTCGACGTCGGTGCTCTGGACGGCGGGGGTCCGGCCAAGCCCGCTGGCCTCGCGGGTTGGCCTCGCGCTTGATTCATCGGGACGGATCGTCGTGCAGGCGGACTGCTCAATCCAGTCGCATCCGGAGGTGTTCGCCATCGGCGATATCGCCGCGTTCAAGACCGGCACCGGAGATCTGTTGCCGGGGATCAGCCCGGTCGCGATGCAACAGGCGCGTTTCGTCGCGCGGATGATCGAACGGGCTGGGCGGGGAGAGCCACGCGAGACCTTCCACTATGTGGACAAGGGCATCATGGCGACCATTGGACGATCGCGGGCCGTCGCACAGGTGTCGCGCCTGCGCATGAGTGGCCTCCTGGCCTGGCTGGCCTGGTTGACCGTCCATATCTGGTACCTGGTCGGTTTCCGCAACCGACTGGCGGTTTTCATCAGCTGGTGCTGGGCCTACATCCGGTTCGAGCACGGCGCGCGCCTGATCGTGGGCAGCAGCGATTTGCCAGGTACGGCGAGGCCGGCCGGCACGGCGGGGCCGGCTGGCACGGCGGGGCCGGCCGAGCAGCCAGGACCGGTCAGCAGAGCATGAAGGCGAGCATGAAGCCGGCGATGGCGGCCGCGGCGATCAGCAGCGTGTCGGGGACCCTGACGGCGTAGCGCGCGGTACCACGCCGCTCGGGCGTCGCCACCTTTGGTGGGTACGTCCAGTCGGCGAAACGATGCAGCCGCGACACCTGCGCGGTGTCGTGGCGGTAGCAGCGGGTTTCTGCTGGCAGCGCGGCTCGCGCGCGCCGCTCGTCCGCGACCGCCTGGGAGATCATGACGGTGGGGAGCGCGAGGGGGGAGGCGTGGCGCGGGATCAACCGCAGCACCGCGGGCTGCGGTTTCGCATCGGTCTCTGCGTCCTCCTCGGCGGGCGTGTCGGCCAGATCAACGTCGAACGCGAGGCGAGGGACGCCGTCGGGGGAGGGCGGTTCCAGGGTGACCTTCCGCAGAATTCCGCTCCGTGGTTCGCCCGCGCCCACGGGTTCCATCAGGACACCCACCTCCGAGTCGAGGCGAAGGAAGGGCAACGTCGTGCTGAGGCGGATGGTGTCGCCGGCCAGGACGGCCTGGCAGCGTACAGCGTTGGCCATGCCGGCCAGATGAACCCTGGCGTCGACCAGGCGCGACTGTCGCTGCGCAACAAAGCTGCGCAGGGCCGTGACGTCCGGCGGACGCAAATTGATGAAGGCCAGGGCGACGCCGATCGCGTCGGGCAGGGTCTCGAGGCGCATCACGCGGGACAGTAACTTTCGCGGGCCGCCCGCAAGCAGCACGGTGCAGAACAGGATGCTGCCGATGTCGCAGGGCTCGGAGGCGTGAACGTAGATTCCGCTGGCGCTGATGTTCACGGAGCGCGCGAACAGGGGATGACCGCCCTCGGGCCGCGTCAGCGTGATGTCGTCGTCATGCGCAATTCGCGGTTCGATCCTGCGGAACTCCTTCATCGGTCCCCCGGATCAGTGTCCCATAACCAGGATTGGCGCCTCGAGTGGAAAATGCGCGCCGCGCGAGATTTGGGGGCGAAGGACCGACCAGCGCGGACGTTGCCTCCGCCCGGCACCGGTGTAGGTTTTGGCCGGTGGTCCTTATTGGCATGTCTCGACCAGGACTTACTGTTTGTGCGGTGAGCAACCACAACCGCGCGAAAGTTTTGCTGCTGGTCTGGGTCTTCGGGGCCGCTGCCTGCAGCCGCGATATCTTCGACGTCGACGTGGCCTTCATGCCGCAGTCGTACGCGTTCGACTTCGGGGCCCAGACCGGCGATCTGCCGGTGGTCGCTTGCGATGCCGACGACGATCCCTGCACCGGGATATCAGCGACGCTTGACAGCGACGACACCATCCGGGCCCTGCGTGTCGGGTGCAGCCCGACGGAAGGGCGGTGTTACGTGCAGGCGGACGCGGAGCTGGCGGTGACGCTGTCGCTCCTGGAGCAGAGCGATTTTCGCACCAAGGTGCAGCGGCGCGGCGTTGAGCTCGTGAGGAGCATCGATCTCGCGTACGCGATTCCGGTCAACACGCTGTCCTTTGTCATCCCCCAGGTGGACATTTATGTGGGCCCCGAAGGAACCCGTCGTTTCGACGACTCGGGTGTGCTGTTCGTCGACAGCATCAAGACGCTGCCCGCGGGGGCGGTGACGGAATTGCCCACGCACCATCTGGTGGTGGCCGATCACTCGGCCGCCCGGGCGCTGCTTGCCGACAAGATCATCCAGCAACAGCCCTTTGTTTTTGTGCTGGCGATGTCGCCGCGCCTGATGTCGGGACAGCCGATCCCGGCCGGGCTGCTCACGGTCGAACTGCACCCGCTGATGCGGCTGGGCATACCGGAGTGAAGGTCGCGCCGCGCGGGCGCCGCCTCAGCCTGTCGTGAGGGGAGGCAGACCCAGGGCTTCCCTGACGGGGGCAAAGGAGCGACGGTGAATCTCGCAGGCGCCCATGGTCCGCAGCGCCCGGAAATGTTCCTGGACCGGATATCCCTTGTGCTGCGCGAACCCATATCCGGGGAAGCGCTGATCCAGCTCGCGCATGCGCGCGTCGCGGGCGGTCTTTGCCAGGATGGAGGCCGCGGCGATGGACAGGCTCTTGGCGTCGCCCTTGATGATCTTCTGTTGCGGCAAGGGGACGTCCCGCAGCCGCCGACCGTCGATGAGCAGGTGTTCGGGACCGGGAGACAGGGCCTCGACCGCCCGCTGCATGGCCAGCAGGCCCGCCCAGTAAATGTTGATGCGATCGATCTCGTCATGTTCAACGAAGGCGACCGCCCAGGCGACACACTGCTCCTTGATGATCGGCGCCAGGCGATCGCGCTCAGCCGGGTCCAGTTTCTTCGAATCGTCGACGCCACGGATGCGGGCGCCCGGCGCGAAGATCACGGCGCCGGCGGCGACCGGACCGGCCAGGGGACTCATGCCCGCCTCGTCGACGCCGGCGACGCGCATGACGCCCTCGGTCCACAGGGCGGTCTCGTAGCGCAGGATGGTGCGAAGGCGCTGTCCTTCCGCCCGGTTGCGGTAGCGGCGGCCCTCGATGGCGGCCAGGACGGCGCGGGCGCCAGGGCGGGGATCGGCGCGCAGGGCGGCCTCGAGATCGGCGGGCACGGGCCGACCGCGGGCCACGTACCGCTGCCGCATGGCGCCCAGAGATAGCCGCACGGGCCAACCCTGTCACCGGGGGCCATGGGGCGCAAGGCAGCGCGGTCCCGCCCAATGTGAACAAAGTGTGAAAATCAGCCGGCCTTGGTAACCTGTTTTTGCGCATGCCCGGCCCGTTCGACGAAAAAGAGACGACCAACAACACGGGGCGGGTGGTCGAGAAGCCGGAGACCGCCCGTCAGGCCGACCAGGCCTGCTTGGTGGTCGTCGCCGGCCCCGGCTTCGGCGAGACCTTTCGCCTCAAGCCGGATCGGACGGTCATCGGGCGGAGCGAGAAGGCCGACATCAAGATCCTCGACGATGGCGTCTCGCGCGAACACGCCGCCATCGAGGTCGAGGGCGCAAATGGAAGATCCATGCTGGTCGATCTAAAGGCGCGGAACGGCACGTTCTGCAACGGGATGCGGGTGACGCGGCAGGTGCTCAAGGACGGCGACAAGGTCTCGGTCGGCGCGAACACCATCCTCAAGTTCACCTACCAGGACGAGCTGGACCAACACTTCCAGCGCCAGCTGTACGAATCGGCGCTGCGCGACGGCCTGACCAACACCTTCAACAAACGCTATTTCCTGGATCGGCTGAACAGCGAGCTGAAGTTCGCCGTCCGGCACAGCACCGCCGTCGCGCTGCTGTTCATCGACCTCGACCATTTCAAGCGCGTCAACGACAACCACGGGCATCAGGCCGGTGATCACGTTCTGGCCGAGGTGTCGCGGCTCATCACCGCCACGCTGCGGGCGGAAGACGTGTTCGCCCGCTACGGTGGCGAGGAGTTTGCGGTTGTCTGTCGGGGCATCGACCTGGGCGGCGCCGAGATGCTGGCCAGGCGGCTGCTGGACATCATTCGAAACCACACCTTCAGGTTTGGCGACAAGGTCATCCCGGTCACGATCAGCATCGGTGTCGCGGTCGACAACAAGTTGGTCGATCCCCAGGCGCTGATCGCGGCGGCTGACGGGGCGATGTACGAGGCCAAGCGGCAGGGCCGCAACCGCGCGTGCACGCACACACCCGGGCCGGGCTTGGGTGCCGCGCCGACCGGGTCGTCGTGAACCTGAGAGTCGGCCAGAACGTTCGCCTCGAGGTGCAAGGGGAGGCGCACGTCGAGCTGGACGGGACCGTGCTCCTGGTAGGCGAAAAGGAGCTGATGTTGAACTTCCCGCGCTACAAGGTGCTGCCGTTCGTCAAGGCGGGGGCGCGGGCGGTGCTGCGGGCGTGGGATCACCTGGGGCTGCACCAGGCAAAGGTCCGCGTGACACGCGTGACCAAGGTGCCGCATCCGGGGGTCCTGGTTCTGACCGTCCCGCGCAGCTACCAGACGATTCAAAAGCGAAACTACTTTCGGCTGGAGACCAGCCTTGTGCTTGGATTCTGGGTCGGCCCGGCTCCCGGTCCCGAAAACGTGACGATGGCCAGTCGCGCGATCACGGACGACATCAGCGCTGGCGGTGTCCGGTTCAAGACCCTGCAGGCGCTGACGCTGGGGCAGCTTCTGTTCATGTCCATCGACTTCCCGCGCGGCCAGCGGTCAGCGGCCGAGACCGTGTCGTTTTCGGCGCAGGTGGTGCGGGTGACCTCCACCACCGTTGAAGACGAGGTCCAGTACACCGTCAGCTGTCAGTTCGAGAACGTGCGCGATCGCGACCGCGATCGGGTGGTCAAGCTGCTGCTGGATCTGCAGAGCAAGGTCCGCTGAAACCAAACGCGCCCTAGGACGCGGCGGCAGCCGGGCGCAGGTCCCAGCCTTCCAGGATGGTGGCGGCGGCGGCGGCGCCCGGATTGGTGCGTAGAGCGCCGTCGACCAGCGAGCGCGCGACGTCGGCGGCCGGCACCGGGGCCAACATTCCGACCCATCCGGCGCGACGGCCCACGACGCGGCCCAGAAAGCGAAACGGCGGCGCCGCCAGCGCAATGGCCACGCGTTCGGCGACGCGTCGCTCGGCGCGTTCACCCAGCAACAGCGACGGCCTGACAATCACCGCCGGTAGGCCGCTCGACCGGACCGCCTCCTCGACCGCGGCTTTGGCTTCCAGATAGAGGCCGCGCGGTCGGTTGGCGCCCACCGACGAGACCAGCCCGAAGACCGGGCGGCTGGTTCGCGTGGCCAGACGCCGCAGCAGCGCCAGCGGATACTCGCGGTCGACCTCGAGAAATGCCGCCGGCGATCCTGCCTTCTTCAGCGTCGTGCCGAGGCAACACAGCAAGGTGTCGCATGGGATCTCGTCGCCGAGCCGCTGGTAGCTCGCGGGCGCAGCGTAGTCGAACAGCACCTCCTTGACCAGCTCGCCGGCCGCGGTCTTTCCCTCGAGGCGCCGGACCAGCGCGGTGACGGTGACGTCGGTGCGGCTGGCCAGAAGACGTACCACCTCGCGGCCGACCAGACCCGTGCTGCCCGCCACCACCACCTGTCTCATGGAGGGCACAGTACTCCGAAGCTGCGGTCACCGCATTCGCCGCCGGGAGAGCGACACGCCGGCGCCCGTATGCCGCGCTGCCTCCGCTTCACTGACCTGGAACCCTCAAAGGGTTCCAGACCTCCCACGATGGAACTCCGGCGGCAAAGCCGCCTGCGTTCCTACGCGACTAGTTCGCCTCACGGCGCGGTCGTTGGTATGGTCTTGGGCTGATGACAGTCCTTGGTCCCTGGAAGCGGGCGGCAATGACCCTGCTGACCGTTTCGCTGGCGGCGGGTTGCCGCGGTCCCTCGGGGTTGCAACCCTCCTCCGTCCCTCCGGGACGGCCGGGCGCGGGTGCGAGCAACCAGGTCGCCGTGCAGCCGGGGCGCCCGGTTCCGCCCCCCGAGCCGGCGCGGCACGTTTCCGAGGCGGATGCGCTGCGGGAGCGCGACGACCTACCCGCGGAGCAGCGCGCGCTGGTCATGGTCGACGGCAAGGAACGCTGGGTTGATGCGGCGGATATCGCGTCTGCCGGGTACACGCTCGTCGACCTGCGCGACGACTGGACGCCCTACATCTTCGCCGAGCAGGTGTCGCCCGAGGGGGCGCCCTTGCCGAATCGCTATCGGCGGGTCTTCATCGGACTGGCCAACGACCAGCTGGACAACGACGGCGAACCGCTTCCGCCCGATTCGAAGAACTACCTGGAGCTGTACGGCATCTTCCCGTCGCTGTCGGTCCTGCGCGCGCGGTTCGTTCAGGACGCCGAGCACCCGTGCCACGATCAGGAGAGCGTGGACGCGCTGGAAGCGGTGGAGACGGTGGCGTACGTAGCGCCGGCGGCGATCAAGCGCGAGGAGCGCCGCCTCGAGAAGATCCGCGTCGAGCTGGAGGTCGCGCGCCACAAGGCGCACGCCAGGACGCTGGACGAGCTGGCCGAGAAGCAGCCGTCGCTGGCGCCGAAGATCAAGCTGGTCGCGAAGCGCGCCGCCGAGAAGCCGGCCATGACCGCGGTCGAGCGGCGGCTGTCATGTGAGGGGTTGCTGACGCCCAAGAGCAAGCACCAGGCCGGCATCTACGACGATGCCATGCGGCTGGCGGTGCGTCGGTTCCAGCAGAAACACATGATCTACGAGGCCAACTACCTCCGCCGCAAGACGGTGGAGGCGCTGGCGCGGCCGCTGCTGGACAACGATTACGACGGCCTGGTCCGGTCGCTGCGCGAACGGGTGGTCTCGGCTGCAGGCATCATCGAGGACGGTTCGGCCGGGAGCCAAAAATCCGGCGCCAAGAACGTGGTCGATGAATACACCCAGTCGACCCTGAGCCAGCTTGGTCTCACCGATGGGCAGACGGCGCTGGCATTTTTCCAGCGGCATTCCCCCGACCAGTTCCGGACGCTGCGGGCCGCGGTCAAGCTGCCGGCGCGCCCGGACTACTATGAAGATCACATGGACCTGTCGATCGTCGTGGACCGCGGCGACATCTGGTACGACCTGCCGTTCGACGAGAAGGGGAACTTTCGCGTGCAGGCGCGCAAGAAGTACCCCAACCTGACCCTGTTCGTGACCCACAACGGGAAGAAGATCCCGATCGCGCGCTGGCGAACCACCATCGGCGGATGGCGCGCCGATCAGGCCAGCGATGGCTACGAATACTTCCGCTACAAGATGTCCGACGTCGGCCCGCGCGTCATAAGGCACGTGGTCTCCGGCCCGGTCTGGATCCCCCCGGCGTCGACGCCGATCCGGACGCTGGTCAAGGGCAAGTTGATCAATCGCGGCTGGATGAAGGTCGTGAACTACGAGGAGTTCGGTCCCGGGTTTCTCTCGGCCTACGGGCTCATCGCCGGCTACTTCGTCGTCCCAGGGCAGAACGGACGCAACGACTTTGACAACGGCGTGCGGGCGCACGGGTCGGCGGATTACCTGTCCATCTACAGCGCCAACGGGTTTTCGCACGGCTGTCACCGACTGCCGAACCACATCGCGATCCGCCTCTACTCATTCATTCTGCGCCATCGCAACAAGAGCGTGGCGGGCGATCAGCCGATGAATTTTTCGCGCCAGTTCCTGATGGGCGAGACGGTCTACGAGATGCGCATTCCATCGCGCGGCTATCAGTTCGTGCTGGATCCGCCGCTACCCGTGAACGTGCTGGAGGGCGACATCAAAGGCGAACAGAAGAAACCGATCCTGGGATACATCCCCAAACCCGGCGTCAAGTATCCCGGGCCGCCGCCGCCGGCGCCCGACAGCGCCGAGGCCAAAGCCGGTGGCGGCGGGGGAGGCAACTGAGATGCGTTCACCGAGCAATCGCCGGCGCGACGAGATTCTGTATTCGGCGCTCGCGCTCATCAGCGGCGGGATCCTTTGTGTGTGGGGGGGCCTCGGCCCCGCGCAGGCCGAGCCACCGGCCGCGGAGCCTGCTGCAGTCGCCGCGCCGACGGTGGTGCCGGATGGCGGCGCGCCGGCAACCGCGCCCGCGCCCTTGTCGGCGACGGTGCGCATCGTCTTCAGCACCGTGCCGTCGGCGAAGGCGATGGTCTACTGGGGGAAAAAACGGCTGGGATTGATCGAGCCGCGCAAGCCGCTCATCGTCCAGCGCCCACGCGACAGCGGACCGCTGGATCTGATGGTGCGCGCGGAAGGGTTCTTGCCGGTGCAAACGCGCGTGTACACGTTCGCCGACGGCAAGATCGCCGTGAAGCTGACGCCGCCCGATCAAAAAAAGACGCTGCTTGGTTATCGCGAGCCACCGCCGCCGGACGCCGGGTCGCAATCGGGTGGCGGCGCACCTGATGGCGGCGTCGCGGACCCCGCTGCGCCGTAGCCGTAGCTGCCGTCTCGCGACCTACCGGTAGCCCGCGCAGGTTGACCTGCCGCGTGGTGATCTGGACGTGCGCGCGCCGATCGGTTATTTACAATGATCTCTTCCCGATGAAGAAGACGCGCGTACTGGTTCTCTTCGATACCGACGCAGAGCCTGCGGTCCAGCAGGATTACAAGAAGCAGCTGGAGTCGGACGACGAGGCCGAATACGACGTCGCGCGCGCGCTGATAA
>DASRQT010000205.1:0-5471 GCA_035696485.1 Polyangia bacterium
CGCGGTAAGTCGCGGGGTCTTGGTCGCCGCTCAAGATCGTATGTAAGGTTTTGCGCGACTTCGCCACTGACAACCCAATGACCAACGCGAGGTACTGGTGCGTCGGGTTCCTTGGTGTGCTCGTCGGCTGTGGCTCCGACGCTTCGAACAAGCATTCGCCCACGCCCGCGCTTGATCCGGTGCGCTTCGACGCCACGGTGTACGGGCCGGGTGAGGGTGCCGGTTTCCTGAGGATCCTCCCGGAGGGCGATCCGCTGGTCGAATGGTCACCGCACGAGGTCATTGTGGTTCGCGACGCGCCGCTGGACCTGTCGGTTGTCGCGGCGTTGCTGTCGGCAGGCCCGCAGTCGGGCGCCAGCCATCTGAGCCTCCGCCTCAAGGAGAAGAACGTCCCGAACGCCTCGGTCCCCGACATCTATCGGTCCAAGGAGCTGATGGCCATGAATGGCCGTCTGGTCTACGTCAAGGTCGACGACACCTCGATCGAGATTCGCCCGACCACCATGGCCGAGGCTGAAGCCCTGTGGGCCAAGAAGCGCCCAGTCGTCGGGCCGCTGCTCCTGGATCTACAGCGGCGCGATTGGGCGTCGTTCGTGGACCTGCGACACAAAGATGCCCCTGCGTTTGGCGTCAAGACCGCCAACCTGGGAGAGCTTTATCAGGTGGTGCCGGTGGTCAATCGCGTGAGCGGCTTCGGGATACCGGCAGCGGTCTACGAAGACTTCATCCGTCAAGGCGGCCTTCAGCCCGAGGTGGACGCCGTCATCGCCGACAAGCGTCTGGTCTCGGACCCCGCGTGGAAGAAACAGCGTCTGAAGATGTTCCGCAAGCGGATCGAGGCGACGCCCGCCCCCGACGGCTTGCTGGCGATGCTGGTCGACCGCGCGACCGCCGTGTTCGGGAGCGAGGTCATGACCCAGCGGATCCGGTTTCGCAGCAGCACCAATGCCGAAGATCTGGAGGCGTTCAGCGGCGCGGGGCTGTATGAATCGCATGCCGGCTGTCTGGCCGACGATCTGGACGGCGACGCGCAGGGGCCGTCGCGCTGCGTGGACGCGGAGCAGAAGAAGTATTTCGAGGCCGAGCTGGCGAAGTGGACCGAACGGCGCGCGCGCGAGCCGCTGCTCACCTGGATCGACCCCATCATCGCCGATCTGCAGTCCGAGCTGAACGACGAGAAGAGCGCGCTCTCGGCCATCAGGAAGGTGTGGGCGAGCCTGTGGAACGATCGCGCGTACGACGAACGTGACTACTACGCGGTCGACCACGCGCGGGTCAAGATGGCGATGGCGGTCCTGATCTCGGAGAAGGCGGAGCAGCTGCAAGCGGTCGCCTTCACCAACATTCACTTCAGGCAGGCGCCTCCGTTCTACGCGCTGGTCAGCCAGGTCGGCGAGATCGGCGTCGTCAGGCCCATTGATCCCAGCGCCAAGTCGGAAGCGCGGCTGTTCTATCGTGGAGCCAACAACGAGGTCACCCAGGACATCTTCTTGAGCCCCGCATCGGAGTCTCCGCAAGACGCCTCGTTGTGGTCGCCCGAACGGCTGGGTGAGCTGGGCAGGGTGCTGTTCTCGGTTCAGGACTACTTCGAGGTCAACGTCTATCCGGGGCGGCCGCTGGCGCTGGATATCGAGCTCAAGATCACGCACGACAATCGGTTGCTCATCAAACAGGCGCGACCGTATCTGAGCGAGCTTCCGCCATTCTAACCGAGCTTGCCGTGATGGACGAGCGGGTAGTTACCTCTGTCGATTGCCCTCTGCCGTAGCAAAGATGAGATTCGCGAAGCCATGCTCGTTGTCTGCACTGGCGGCGGCGTTGCTATCCATCGGGTGTACGGCGGCGGGCAGTGGGATGGGTGCGATGCCGCCGCCGGGCGCGGACGTGGGGCCCCCGGCGGCGCCCGATGCGTTACCGCCTGTGCCCGAGGTCAGCGGGGATGAGCCGTCCTCCGTGGATGCTGGCCCAGTTGATCGGTCGGTCAAGACGACGCCCGACGCGGATGCGGGCGACGCAGCAAGGGCGTGGCCGCCGCCGGGCGCGACGACCTACCTCCCCAAACTCGAAACCGTCGCAAGCTTCGACCAGCTCAACGGAGGGATGAGTCTTACGTTCATCATCCGCCGCCGCGCCGCCGACAGGGCGTATCCCTATCCGTGGGACAGCTACGAGTGTGTGTTCGAGGCTGGTGGCGATGGCCACCTATCGTTCCTGGAGAAGATGGACCCCGAGCGAGCGCTGTTCCTCTATTACATCGACTCGAAGAGCGTCGGGGGCAGCCTGATACCGGGCCGAATCGGTCTCGACAAAACGATGAACCCGAACGTCGTGAGGATCCTGCTCGAGAACACGACCAGCCTGATGTCCGCGAACAACGACTTTCCCCTGGACGCGACGGTGGGCCGGCAGATCCGGGAACGGATGATGCGATGTGTGCCGTTCGCCCGCAGCTTCGTGTTCTTCACGGTCTGTCCCGGCGGTCTGAAATTTGATTGCCCATTGCCATGAAGGCCATCCCCGTCATGACCTGGGCCCTGACCGCGGCGCTGATCGTCTTGCCGATGGGATGCACGGCAGCCGGCAGTGGAGTGGACGCCTTGCCATCCCCCACGCCGGACACGGCGGCACCGGCGGGGCCCGATGTTTTGCAGCCGACGCCCGAGGCGAGCGTCGATCGGCCGTCCTCGCCAGACGCCGACCCCGCTGATCTCCCTGGTGAGTTGGAAGCCGACGCGCGAACCGATGCGCCGTCTGATCTGTACGGGCCCTCAACCCCCTGGCCCCCACCGGGCACGTCCTATCTGACCAGGCTCGCGACCGAGGCTGACTACAACCAGCTCGCGGACCAGGGATCCAGGAAGGACGTTGTTTCGTTCATCATCCGACGCCTCAGCAGCGATCACCTCTATCCGTACCCCTGGGACAGCTACGAGTGCGTGTTCGAGCCAGGCGCGAGTATCCACATCGACTTCTTGCAGGGGCTGGACCCCGACCGCGCGCTCTTCCTCTATTACGGCGAAGCGAAACGTCCCGAGGGGACCCTGATACCGGGCCGGATCAGATTCGACAAAACCAAAACGCCGAATGTCGCGACGGTCGGATTCGAGAACACGCGCAACCTTATCGGCTCGCCGTTTCCACTGGATCCCGCCGTTTTTCCGATCCTCCGTGAGCGGATCAAGCGCTGTGCCCCGTTCGCCACGAACTTCACTTTCCTCATGATCTGCCCCGACGGCAAAGGCTGCCCGTTGCCGTGAAGGCCATACCGATGCTGCGCACACTGACCCGCCGCTTCGAGTCGCGTGCCCGGGTACGTCAAGTGAACGCGGCCGGACACGGCGATCAGGTTGGGGCCGCCGCGCTGATCGACGAGATCCTCCCGCGCATGCGCAAGCTGGTGCGCCACCTGGTCCGCAACGACTCCGATATTGAAGACTTTACGCAGGAGGCGGCGGTTGCGGTCTGGCGCAGCCTGCCGGGCTATCGCGGCGAAGGCTTCTTCGAGCACTGGGTGGACAAGGTGGTCACGCGCGCCATCTTCGGAGAACGCAGGCGCCGCCGGACCGCGCGCTCACTTGTGGACGTCGAGGGAAACAGAGGTTCCTTCGAAGGTCTGTCCGTGGTTCAAGACGAGTACCTGAACCGACGGCGCGCGATCCGTCTGCTGGCGCTGCTGCCGATCGAGCAGCGCCAGGTGGTTGTCCGCCACCACATCCTCGAGATGAGCGTGCCCGAGATCGCGACCGAACTGGCGATCCCGTTCGAGACCGTGCGCAGCCGCTGCGTCTGGCGCGCCGGCGGGTGCGTACCGTGGGCCTGCGCGCGGTGGTCGACGAGGGGGCAAAGACGTTGTAAGAAGGCCCGCATGAGCGCACAGCAGGTGTTGATCGCGGGGCGCTGGCGCCCCTCCCAGGCCAACGGCAGCTTTCGGGCTGATAACCCCACCACCAAGGAGCCGCTGCCGGACGAATATCCGATCAGCTCCTGGCAGGAGTGTGACGAGGCGTTAAACGCGGCGGTCGCCGCCGCGGTGGTGCTGCGCAAGACGTCCGGCGCGAAGGTCGGTGAGTTTCTTGATGCCTTCGCCGCCCGCGTCGAGGCGCGCAAGGACGAATTCGTGGCCATGGCCCACGCAGAGACCGGGTTGCCGAAGGCGCCGCGCCTGGCCGAGGTCGAATTCCCGCGCACCACCGGCCAGCTGCGGCAGGGGGCGGCCGCCGCGCGCGACGGATCGTGGACGCTGCCGACCATCGACACCAAGGCCAACATCCGTTCGATGCTGGCGCCCATAGGGCCGGTGTGTGTGTTCGGGCCCAACAATTTTCCATTTGCGTTCAACAGCGCGGCGGGCGGGGATTTCACCGCGGCTATTGCTGCTGGCAATCCCGTCATCGCCAAGGCCAACAGCTCGCACCCCGGGACCACGCGCCTGTTCGCCGAGGAGGCCGAGGCGGCGGCGCGCCAGGTAGGCCTGCCGGCGGCGACCGTGCAGCTCATCTACCGCACCAGCCACGCTGACGGTGAGCGCCTGGTATCCGATCCCCGCGTCGGAGCGACCGGCTATACCGGCAGCCGCAGCGCCGGCCTGAAGCTGAAGGCGGCCGCCGACGCCGCCGGCAAGGCCATCTATGTCGAGCTGTCCAGCGTGAACCCGGTGGTGGTGTTGCCGGGAGCGCTGGAGGAGCGTCTGGAAGAGGTGGCCGCCGAATTCGCCGGGAGCTGCCTGATGGGCGCCGGCCAGTTCTGCACCAACCCCGGCTTCGTGATCTTGCAGAAGGGCGGCAAGACCGACGCTTTCATCAAGACCATCGTCGAGAAGTTCCGCGCCGCGCCGGTTGGCACGCTGCTGTCCAGCGCCGTGGAGAAAACCCTGACCGCGGCCGTGGCGACGTTGACCAAGGCCGGCGCCGAGATCCTGGTCGGAGGCACCGCGGGCGGGGGCAAGGGGTACAGCTTTGCCAACACGTTGCTGCTGGCCAGCGGCGAGCACTTCCTGCGCAACCACGCCGCGCTGCAGACCGAGGCGTTCGGCAACAGCTCGCTCCTGGTAGTGGCGGACGATCTGGGACAACTGTGCCAGATCGTCGATCACGTCGAGGGCAGCTTGACCGGCTGCATATATTCACACCGCGGCGGCGCCGACGACGCCGCCTACGAAAAGGTCGCGTTCCACCTGCGCCCCCTGGTTGGGCGCCTCCTCAACGACAAGATGCCCACCGGCGTCGCCGTCAGCCCCGCCATGAACCACGGCGGGCCGTACCCCTCGACCGGCCACCCCGGTTTCACCGCAGTCGGCATCCCCGCCTCCCTCCGCCGCTTCGCCATGCTGCAATCCTTCGACGCCGTCCGCCCCGCGCGCCTGCCCGCCTTGCTGCAGGACAAAAACCTCACCGAAAAAACCTGGCGTTTTATTGACCTGGAGTGGACCATCCGCAGCCTCTGACCTCGAGGAAGAGGTTGCTTTCATGGAG
>DASRQT010000206.1:0-23368 GCA_035696485.1 Polyangia bacterium
CAATGCTTCAAGCGCCCCTCCGGATCCGTCAAAGGGCGCTCCTGGCGGAGTGCCCTCCGGGGCACTCCGCCAGGAGCGCAAACGCGCGCCCGCCGCCGTCCAACAAAGCGCCGCCGCTCGCGCGCGCGTAACGGGATCAGCTCGGCATCGCCGAGCCGGCCCCCCGCTACCCCAGCTTGTTCATCAAGCTCATCCGGAACCCATTCGCCGACGCCGTCAGCGCGACTTCCAGCGCGTGGTTCGCCAGCGCCAGCTTGGTCGCCGATTCGAAGGTGTCGACTTCCTGCTCGTGGGCCATCGACTTGGTCGCGTCGTCGTGGCCGGCGGCGGCCAGGGACTTGGCGACGTCAAAGCTGTTCATCATCGAGCCCACGCTGGCCATGGCATCGGTCAACTGCCGCGTGGCGGTATCCAGCTGCGGCAGCGCGCTGCGCACGCCGGTGCCGTCGTTGGCGTTCAGGGCGGTCTGCAGCGTCTGCAGGATCGCGAACAGATCGACCCCGCCGCCGGCGCCCTTGACGGCCACATCGCCGCGAATCGAGGAGTTCTCCAGCAGCCCGGGCGCCACTTCGACCTGACGGACGTTGGTGTCGCCCGAATAGTTGCCGGCCGCGTCGAATGGCGGGCTGGCGTCGTTGGTTCCCGCGAACAGGTAGCGGCCGTTGACGTCGGTGTTCATCAACATCACGACCTGGCGAGTCAGCTGATCGACCTCGACGGCGGCGTTGCGACGGTCGGTCGCAGAATAGCTATCGTTGCCCATCTGGACCGTCAGCTCGCGGATCCGCGTCACCACGTTGCCCATGTTCTGCAGGGCGGAGTCGGCGACGCCGAGCTCGTCGTTGGTGCGACCGGCGTTGGTCCCGATCGCCTCCAATCGCTGCAGCACCTGGCGGCTCCTGACGATGAGGCCAGCCGACGCCGGATCGTCGCCGGGGTGGGTGACACGCATGCCGCTGGACGCCTCTTGCATCGCGGTCTGGACCTTGTTGCGCCCAGCTGCAATGTTGGTGTTGGCGTTGTCGAACATCATCCGGTCTGTGACTCGCATTCCGGATCCTCCTACTTCAACTGCATCAGCGTGCCGAGCATCTCGTCGGCCGCGGTGATGACCTTGCTCATCGCCTCGAACGCGCGCTGCGCCTTGGTCATGTTGATCATCTCTTCGTCGATGGACACGCCGGACGCCGATTCGCGCATCTGGCTCAGGTGACCGTACAGGCCGGCGTCCTGGTCGGCCATCGACCTGGCGCGCTGGGAGGCGCCGCCAAAGCTGGAAACCACGTTCTGTAGCGACGAGGCCGCGTCGACGCCCGTCGACAGCGCCGTCCGCTCGGTCGCGATCAGGGCCAGCATGTTCCGGTTGTCGCCGGGCGCGCCCGCCGCCGAAGCCGCCGCCAGCAGCGACGGGTTTCCCGCCACCAGCGCGTCGAGGCCGATCGTGGACGCGGTGCCGGGAGCCGAAAGCCCGACCGTGAAGAGGTTACGCCCGGTGGTCCCATCCAGCGCGAAGCCGGCGCTGTGGACGCCGTTGACCGTGTTGGCGAGATCGAAGGCCAGGGTATCCAGCCCCGCGACCGCGCCGGCGATGGCGCCGTCGCGCGCGGCGATGGCGCCACCCATGGTGCCACCGATGCCGCTTGCAGCCACCGCGACCGGCCCGCTGCCGTCGGTGCGGGTCAGCTGCACGGCCAGGTGGCCGCCGTTGTTGGGGTCGGCGATCACCGACAGCTTGGCCGCGCGATCGTCGCTGACCAGCGCGGCACCGCCCGGCAACGCCATGGAGACGTCGCCGAAGGAGTTCGACACCGGCATGGCCCCGGTCAGCTCGGTAATCTTGTCCTGCAGGCGGCGGCGGTTATCCAGCAGATCGTTCGGCTCGGCCCCGTTGGCGCGCGCGGTGCGGATCTGCTTGTTGAGGTCGGCCATCGCGGTCGTGGCCTGATTGACCTCTTGGACGGTCCCGGCCAGGCGCGCGTCGACGCCGTTGCGCGCGTCTTCCAGCGACTGCGCGGTGCGGTTGAAGGATCGGGTCAACGCCTGCGCCGCGCCCAGCGCCGCCTGGCGCAGGCCGCTGTCGCTGGGCCGCTCGGCCACACCACGCATCGCCGAATAGAACGCCGCCAGCGCGCTGGAGACACCGCCGCTGGCGTCGGGATCCAGCGCCGAGACGGCGGCCAGCGCGTCGCTTTCCGTCGAGGAGAAGCCGTGGGCGGCGATGGAGTTCGGGATCTGACGTTCGAGAAACAGGTCGCGCGCCTGCGTGATCGACTGCAGGCCGACGCCGCGGCCGATGTAGCCGTTGGCGATGAGATCAGCTGGCGTCAGCGCCTCGAGGTTGGCGGTCTGCCGGCTGTAGCCTGGCGTGTTGACGTTGGCGATGTTCTGGCCCGCCGTCGCGGCCGCCGAGCGGTGCGCCCCGAGGCTGGAGCTGGCTTGCGACAGAATGGCGAGCAGGTCACCCATGGCGTCCTTAAACCACCCGGCTCATGGTGGTGGTTGGCGGCCGCGCCGTCGCCGCCGACCCGCGACGGTCGTAGGCCGCGGGGGTCGGATTCACGGCGCCGAGATAAGCGCGCACGTAGGACAGCGCGCGCTGCCCCAGCAGGCGATTCAAGTCATCCAGCTCCGCCAGCGCGCCCGCCAGCGCGCGGATGGCCGCCAGGCTATCGGCCAGGCGTTCCGCCGAACCAGGCAGGTGCCGGCCCAGCGCCTCGACCGTCATCTCGGGCAGGCCCAGCTCGGCGGCCACGGCCCCAAGCTGCACCGTCAGCTGCTGCTGCAGCTGGCCGACGGACGTGTTGAACTCGGCACGCAGCGTGGCGCGCCGAACCAGTCCTTCAACATCCATGACACGAATGAGCGCCCGTTGTTCGCGCGCGCGATTCACTTCGGCTTCGAGAGCCTTGCGAATCTGATCCGTTATGGAGATTGCTTGATCGAGCTTATCCATTGACCTCAGTGACTGATGAGCATGCGCAGTTTCGCGTCTATCTCGGCGTCCTGAAGAATTTCTTCAGCGACACGAGACGGGTTGGGTTTAAAGCTCCCCGTGCGAACCTGCTGCTCAATGTCCTTGAGTCGGCTGGCACGACCGGCAGCAGCCCCGCTACGCGCGGAGATTGCTGACGCCTGTGCGGCGCGCGACTCATGGACCGTCACTCGGTCCTTGGGGGGATTGGCAATCGCTGGATCGCTCGCCGTGACGCGATCCACCGGTCCAACTGGTTTTGTATCTGTGATTTTCATCGTGCCCCCTTACCAGGCGGTTTACCCGCATTGGTGTCTTCGGCACGTTCTCTGTAGCTATTAAGGGCACGGGTCGGATCGACCGGACGATCGTTGACCCGGACCTCGAAGTGCAGGTGGGGACCGGTCGCGCGGCCGGTCATTCCGGCCCGCCCGACGGGCTGTCCTTCCGTTACCTTTTGCCCTTTGGTTACAAGCAGTTCGGAGGCGTGGGCGTATAGCGTCGTGAGGCCGTTTCCGTGGTCGATTTCGACCGCGTTGCCATATCCGCCACGCTGCCCAACATTCTTCACGATGCCGTCCGCGGCCACGCGAATGGGGCTGCCCTCGGGCGCGCGCAGATCGACGCCAGTGTGGTACGTGCTCCCACCATCGATGGGATCTGACCGGCGGCCGAAGCCGCTGGTGGCGTCGCCGTCGCCCGGCAGGCCCAGCGCGGGCAATGACCGACTGTGCGGGCCCTTCGGACTGTGCGGGCCTTTCAGACTCTGCGGGCCTTTCGGCCCGTTGGGCGCTGCCGCATCGTCGGCTTGATCGGCCGGCATGGAATCCTCGAGCAGGCGCGCGATGCCGATGCCGCCGCTCTTGGCGACCGCGTCGGCCAGCGTCTCGATGAACATGTCGGCGCGCAGGTGGCCGCCGGCGATCTCGCTGGCCTTGAAGGCGCCGCTCGACGACAGCATCTGCCGGATCAGCATCGCCTCCATCTGCTGGTAGGCGTCGGCGGCATCGCGTACGGGACCGGGCATCAGATCACTTCCACGTCGGCGTCGATCGCGCCCGCCGCCTTCATGGCCTGCAGGATGGCGATCAGATCGCGCGGGTTGGCGCCAAGGAGGTTCAGCGCCTTGACCAGCTCTTCAATCGTGGACGTGGCGGGCAGCGCGACCATCTGCTTCTCGCGCTCCTTGGCGTCGACGGTCGCCTGTTTGGCCTGCGCCGTTTGACCGCGGCCGAGCGCATTCGGCTGGAACACCTGCGTGACCGTGCTGACCGAGATCGACAGCCCGCCGTGGGCGACGGCGACGGCCTGGATGCGTACGCGCGCGCCGACCACCACCGTGCCGGTTCGCTCGCTGACCACGACCCGGGCCTTCTGGTCGGAGTCGATCTCGATCGCCTCCAGCTTGGTCATCAGGCCCACGGTCTTGCCCTTGAAGGAAGCGGGCGGCTTGACCTCGACGGCGGCGGGATCAATGGCGCGCGCCACCTCTTCCTTCATGGCGGCGTTGATGGCCTCGGCGATGCGGTTCGAGGTCGTGAAGTCGGGTCGCTTGAGACCCAGCACCAGCGGTCCGTTTTCCAGATTGGACAGCACGGCGCGCTCGACGATGGCGCCGGCCGGCACGCTTCCGGATGTGGGCTGGTTCTTCTGCATCATGGTCCCGAAGGCGGCGACGTCGAAGCCTCCTGCCTGCACCGAGCCCTGCGCCAGCGCGTAGACCTGTCCGTCGGGCCCGGTCATGGGCGTGATCAGCAGGACGCCACCGGCCAGCGAACGGGCGTTGCCCATCGAGCTGACGTTGATGTCGATGCGGATCCCGGGCCGCGAGAACGACGGCAGCTTGGCCGTCACCATCACGGCGGCGACGTTGCGCACGCGCACCTGCTTGGGATCGATCCGGATCCCGAGGCGGCCCAGCATGCCGCTGATGGACTGGGACGTGAAGAAGACCGATTCGGTGTCGCCGGTGCCGGCCAGGCCGACCACCAGCCCGTAGCCGTAAAGAACGTTGTCGCGGACGCCCTGCACCTCGACCAGCTCCTTGATGCGCGTGGGCGCCGCGACGGCGCGCGCGGCGGTCAACGCCAGGGCGGTGAGCAGAATGAGTAGGCAGATCCGTTTCATTAGAATGGCCAGATCCAGCCGAGGTAGCGCTGGAACCACCCCTGGCGCTGGTTATCGGTCAAGACGCCGCGGCCGACGAACTCGATCTCGGCGTCGGCGACCATCGAGCTCTTGACGCTGTTCTCCTGATCGATGTCGATGGGGCGGACCACGCCGGAGATGTAGAAGTGCTGCTCCTCGGCGTTGACCAGGATCACGCGGTGCCCCTCGACGAACAGGTTGCCGTTGGTCAGCACCTTGCGAACCATGGCCGGCACGGTGGCGGTCAAATACTCGGTGCGGCCCGACTGTCCGTCACCCTTGAAGTTGCTCTTCGAGGTGCCGCCGATGTTCAGGTTGGGGTCGAGGGCCGGGTTGATCGTCTTCAGCTTGCTCAGCAGGCCGAGGAACGCGGTGATCTGCGCTGAAGAATCAGACTGGCGGCTGAGATCGGTGTTGGCCGACCGCTTGGCGTCGGCGACCTCCTCGATCTTGATGACCAGCAGGTCGTTGACCCGCAGCGCGCGCGCGTCGGTGAACAGCATCGAGGCGGGACGGCCCGGGTGCCACAGGCTGCCGAAGGTCTGCGCGTCCTCGTCCTTGGACCCCTTGATCTCCAGATCGTACTCGCGCTTCTTGGGGCGGTAATTGCCCACGTGCGCCGGGCCGCAGGCGGCGGCGCCGAACATCAGCATCACGGTCGGCAGCGCCAGCCTCACGGCAGCACCACCACCAGGCGCCCGTCGATCAGATCGCCTTCGACCTGTTTGCCGGACGGAAGCACCGCGCACGAACGACCGCGGGTGCAGGGGATCGAACGGGCGGTCTGCTCGACCGCCAGAGCGCCGGCGACCACCATGACCTTCACCTGCTCGCCGGGACGTGCGGTCGGGACGCTGACCCCGTCGGCCTGGACCAGCTGGCCGGCGGGCAGCGAACGGGCGGCGACGACGCCGGGAATCAGACGGGCGGGAACTTGACCGGCGCGCAGCTCGCGCGTCTCGGTGGTGACGGCGTCGGCGATCGCCTCGCCGGGGCGCAGGGCGCGCCTGGTCACCGCGACGTCGGCGACGACGCGCACGCGAACCCAGGTCCAGACCTCGCAGGCCGCGCCACCCGCCTTGGTGCCGCTGACCTTGACCGCGAACCGGCCCGAACCGTCAACCGGGCGCGGCACGGTGATCTCGCGTGGCGTGCACGTTCGGCCCATCGGTCGCTCCTCGGTCGCCGCGTCGATGCGCGCGCCCGGGAAGGTCAGCGCCTGTTCCAGCGCCGTGAAAACCTGCGGCGACAGCGACTCGGCGCCGCGCGCCGGCGTCACCGTCAGCATGGCCACGGCGCCGCAGGCGATGAGCAATCCGATGTGAACAACCGCGCGCATCATCATCAACGCAGGTTGGTCAGCCGTTGCAGCATCTGGTCCGCGGTCGAGATCACCTTGGAGTTCATCTCGTACGCGCGCTGCGTGCTGATCATGTCGATCATCTCTTCCACGGCCTTGACGTTGGCGGTCTCGAGGAAGCCCTGGCTGATGGTCCCCATCGCCTGCTCGCCGGGCTTAAGCCGCAGCTCCTGCCCACTGGCGGCGGTCGGCTGAAACAGGTTGTTGCCCATCGCCTGCAGGGCGCCGGGGTTGGTGAACGAGGTGAGCTCGAGCTGGCCCAGCTCGGTCGGCTGCTCGCGTCCGGGCACCTTGGCCAGCACCATGCCGTCGGCGCGGATGGTCAGCGCCATGGTCTCGGGCGGGACGGTGATGCCCGGCTCGACCAGCTCGCCGCGCTGGGTGACCAGACGGCCGGTCTCGTCGACGCGGAAGTTGCCCGCGCGCGTGAAGGCAATCTCGCCGTTGCCGCGCTGAATGCGGAAGTATCCGGTGCCCTCGATGGCGACGTCGTACGGGTTCTGGGTGGAGACCATGTCGCCCTGGGCCATCGACCGCGTCGTGCTGCCGGTCTTGACGCCCAGGCCGACCTGCAGGGGCGCGGGCTGGCCGCCGCCCTGAGGGCCGGCGGGAGTGGCCTGAACGATCGTCTCCGACAGCAGGTCCTGGAACTCCGCGCGCGTCCGCTTGAAGCCGGTGGTGTTGGCGTTCGCGAGGTTGTTCGCGATGGTGTCCATCTTCAGCTGTTGTGCCTCCATCCCGGTGGCGGCGGTGTAAAGCGATCGCAACATGATGTACTCCTTGAACCTCTCCTCGTGAGCTAGCGGACTCGCCCGACTTCCATGGCTCGGTCGTCAAGACGTTTGTAAGTTTGGATGGCCTGGGTGGCGCTCTCGAATTGGCGCTGGGCATTGATGAGCGCGACCGTCGACTCCAGCGCGCTGACGTTGCCCATCTCGAGCTGTCCCGTGCTGACGCGCGTGTCGGCGGGCGCGACCGGGGCAACCGTTCCGCCCGGGCCGGGCGCGTACAGCTGCGGGCCGACGCGGACCACGTTGCCCTGCATCTGGAACAGCGCCAGGCGATCGACGAAGTTGCCGTCGGCCGTGACCTGTCCGTCCGGGTTGATGACCAGGCGCGAGCCGGGCGGGACCGAGATGACGTTGCCAGTCTCGCCGAGGATCGGGCGGCCGCTGGCGACCAGGATGCCGTCCGGGTTGACGACCAGCTGGCCGTTGCGCGTGAAGGCGCGCTGCCCCGTCTGCGTGTTGACGGCCATGAAGGTTTCACCGTCCGGGACAATGTCCAGCGGGTTGTCGGTGGTGACCATGGTGCCGGGCGACAAGTCGGTGCCGGTCGCCACCGCGGCCGAGAACACCTTGTCGACCAGAGCGCCGGCGGGCCCCTTGGGAAGGAACGACTGGAACGCGGGGCGGGCGGCCTTGTAACCAGGGGTCTCGGCGTTCGCGAGGTTGTCCGCGATCGAATCCAGCTGATCGGAGCGCGCCGCCGCGGCGGCCATCCCTACATATAGTCCGTCTGCCACGTTTGATTCCTCTGACGGTCCCTAAAGCAAGGGAAAGGCCAATCGAAAGCGTCGGGTTTCTGACCCAACCCCGTCGGTGGCGGCCGCGAGCCCGGCAAGATCGACTGGGCAAAACGTGCCGGGCGGCAATGACGCAAGAATTTGTGCGCCACCCCCTAAAGTCATGCGCGGGTCATGCCGAAGGGCAAGACATGCGCCCGAAGACCAGGCTCGATCCGGTGATCAAGCTGGAAGAGAAGAAGGAGGAGCGCAAGCTGCTGGAGATGGCGGTCGCCGGCCAGCGGGTCAAGACCGCGCAGGACGCCCTTGCCGAAGCCCAGTCGCGCGCGCGCACCGATCACCGTCGCAGCGCCACCGCGATGGACTGGCAGCTGGCGGAGGTCGCGCATGCCCGCGTCCTGCACGAGGTCAGCAGCGCCGAGCGCAACGTAAAAACCGCCGCCGTGGAAGCGGCCGCAACGCGCGAAGCCTACAAGGCGGCCTACGCCAAGGCCGAAGCCCTGCGGCGCGTGGCCGCGACCCGGGTCGAGGAGATCCTGGCCGCGCACTCGAAGGCCGAGGACAAGGTCCTGGACGAAATCGGCACCACGCAGTTCATGGCCCGCATCCGAGCGGCCTGACCGGGGGCGACAGCGTGTCAGAAACCAGGCGCGCCCCGACCCTCTCGCCAGGGAGTTGACTCGTGGCTGCGACCTTGTCCGACATATCGGCCGGGTTCGCGTCGCGGCATCAGCTCAGCCTGTGCATGATCGTCAAGAACGAGGCCGTGCGCCTGGGCCGCTGCCTGGAGTCGGCGTTGCCGTGGGTGGCGGAGGCGATCGTGGTCGACACCGGATCCTCCGACGCGACGGTCGCCGTGGCCAAGTCGATGGGCCCCAAGGTTCGCGTCAGCCACTTTGCCTGGTGCAACGACTTCTCCAGGGCGCGCAACCACGCGCTCAACGAGGCCGGCGGCCGCTGGGCGCTGGTGCTGGATGCCGACGAGGTGCTGGTGGTTGACGACGCGGCAGCCTGGTCGCGCGCGCTGGAAGCAAACGACGTCGCCGCCTTCTCAATCGACTGTCACGACCGGCTGGACGACGGCGGGGTGGCGGTCGGTCCCATCCTGCGTATGTTCCGGCGCGATCTGCCCGGCATGCGCTATCGCGGCGAGGTGCACGAGCAAATCAGTCCCGTCGCCGATCGGTCGTGTGTGACCGCGCACGCGTCCTTCCTGCACATCGATCACGACGGGCACACCGGCGCCGTGATGCGCGAGCACCGGACCATCGAACGCAATCTCGCGCTGGCGCGAGCGATGGTCGCCGCGCGACCGGACGATCCCTTCGCGTGGTTTTGCCTGGGACAGTCTCTGGAGGCGGCCGGCACCTCGCCGGGGCGATGCGCCGAGGTGTACGAGAAGGCGCTGTCGCTGTTCGACGCCCTTGCGCCCGGGCACCGCGACGAGAGCTACCTGGCGGCGCTGTGGATCAACCTGACCCGCGTCGTCATGCGCGCCGGCGATCGCGTCAAGGCCGAGCGGCTGTCGGGGCAGGCGTTGCTGGATTTTCCGACCGCGCCCGATCTCCGCTTCCTGCGCGGCAAGCTGCTGGCGGACGCCGGCCAGCTGGACGCCGCCGCCGAGCAGTTCCAGGCCTGCCTGGCCCCCGAGGCGGGGCGATTCTTCGTGCGCCAGGATCCGGGCGCGACCTCATTCGCGGCCGAGACGCAGCTTGGCCTGTGCCGCCTCAAGATGGGGCGCCTGGCCGACGCCGAGGAGCACCTTCGCCGCGCGATCACGTCGGCGCCGGCCGGATATCTGCTGCCGCGCATGGCGCTCGGGATGTTGCTGCTGGTCCGCCACCAGCCCGCGGAGGCCGAACAGGTCTTCCGCGCCGCCGTCGAACTTCGCCCCGATGATCCCGACGCGCGCCTGCACTGGGCGCGCTCCCTGCTGGCCACCGGCCGCCGCGCCCACGCCGAAGAGGCGCTGGCCCCCCTGCACGACGACCCGCGCGCCGCGCAGCTGCTCGGCGCGTAGCTGCGCGCCGGATCGGAGTAGCATCGCCGCAAGGCCAATTCACGGCCAAAGCCTCAGGGCTTTGTTGACGGCGGCGGCATCTCGTGGGGATCAAAGGCGAGATCGAAAGCAACCGTGAACGAGACCGGATCGATGCCGGTGTCGTCGGTGACGTCGCCCAACAATCGACAGAGCCTGATGCCGCCGTGAAGCCGCCCGCTCAAAATCCCGCGCTGGTAGTCGGTGAGGATCGGGATAGGCCGGGTGTATCCGCACACCTCGTGCCCGTCTGTTGGGATCAGACCAGGCTTGATGTCGGCGTCGGCCGCCTGCAGGTTCGCGCGGATTGACCGGACACTGTCCGCGGCGTCAACGCCCGACCCAAAGACGAGTCTCAGCTCGACCTCGGGGCCTTTGTAGGTGAAGAAACGAAACTCCGGGAGGCACTCACCGTTCCAGTTGCAGGCGGCTGCCAGTTTGCCGTTCGTCGCATTGACGGCGATGTGTTCGCCACAGGCGGAGGCGACCAGCGCAATGCAGCAGAGGGCAAGGTCTCGGATACCGAATGGCTTCATGCAGTAAGGCAGTGCATCCTTCGCGCCACACCGACGCACGCGACGGAGCGGGCCTCGCTGCCAGCCGGCGGCGACCAGATGTTGACAAGAATGTCGCGCGCCAGCGCACGCCAACCCCGTCGGTTCAAAGGTGGCGGGTCTCGGCCGGCGTGGACGGCCAGTCGTCGTGGCGGCCGTCGGCATATTTGATGGGCGCGGCCGCGAGCTCGGCGTCGGTGGCGTTGTCGAGCGACGCGATGTTGATCGCGTGAAAGGGACCGGTGGCTCCCGGCATGACGCCGCCCCGGCTGAAGGCCCTCATGCCACAGCGGTTGCAGAAGAGGAGGTGGAGGAACGGCTCCGGCTTTGAGGACGGCGTGTGCTGGTAGTCGGTCAGCATGTCGGCCCCCTGCAGGAGGCGAAAGTCGCCGTCCTGCGCGAAGGCCATCCAGAATCGCGCCTTGCTGCAAAACCGGCAGTTGCAACGGGTGGTTCCTTGCGACAGGTCGAGGTCGGCCTCGAACTTGATCGCACCACAGTGGCAGCTGCCCTGGTACGTCTTCTTCATGACGGCACCCCTTCAGCGGTCGATGTTCTTCAGAGTCGCCGGCGGGTAGCGATCGCCCACGACCTCGGTCGCGGGCATGGCGGCCTCCAGCTCGCGCACCTCGTCGGCGGTCAGTCTGATCTTTGCGGCGGCCGCGTTCTCCTCCAGGTACTTGCGCCGCTTGGTTCCGGGGATCGGGACCACGTCCCGCTTCGTCAGCACCCACGCCAGCGCCAGCTGTCCGGCGGTGACGCCCCTTCGCGCGGCGATCGCTCTCACCCGAGAAACCAGCGCTTGGTTCTTGTCCAGCGCCTCGGCGGTGAACCGGGGATAGCGTTGCGCGCGCGTATCCGAGGCGCTCAGATCGGCCGGCTTGGTGATGGTTCCAGTGAGGAACCCACGTCCCAGCGGGCTGTACGAGACAAATCCGATACCCAGCTCGCGCACTGTCCCCAGGATCTCGGCCTCGACGTGGCGCTCCCACAGCGAATATTCCGTCTGCAAGGCCGTGATGGGGGCAACCTTGTGCGCCCGCCTGATGGTCGACGGGGACGCCTCGGATAGCCCCAGGTACCTGACCTTGCCCGCCTTCACCAGCTCAGCCATGGCCCCCACGGTCTCCTCGATCGGCGTCTGCTGGTCGACCCGGTGCTGGTAGTAAAGGTCGATGTGGTCGATGCCCAGCCGCTTCAGCGATGCGTCACACGCCGCGCGGACATAATCCCGGCCGCCGCTGATGACCCAGTAGGTCGGGTCCTCTTTCTTGCGAACGTTGCCGAACTTGGTCGCGATGAACGCCTCGTCGCGCCGCCCGCGCAGCGTCTTGCCGATCAGCAGCTCGTTGTCGCCGATGCCGTAAGTGTCGGCGGTATCCAGGAACGTGATTCCCAGATCCAGCGCGCGCAGCAAGGTGGCGGCCGACTCGTCGTCGTTGCGCTCGCCGTAGAACTCGCTCATGCCCATGCAACCGAGTCCCATCCGGGACACCACCGCGCCCTGGGAACCAAGCTTGACCTTGTCCATGTGCTTCATCTACGACGGCGAAGTACCGGCCGCAAGCCAGGCCGCGAATCCTTTTTGGCCGGCGCGCATCCGACGGCGTGGCCAGATTGGACCGCGAGAGGAGACCGACATGAAAGCTGTTGTCTTGACCGCCTATGGTGAGGCCGACAAATTTGAGGTTCGCGACCTTCCCGACCCCGCCCCCGGCGCCAGCGAAATCCTGGTGCGCATGGCGGGCGCCAGCATCAACCCCATCGACTGGAAACTTCGCAGCGGCGCCTACCACGCGTACATGCCGCTGCAACTCCCGACCGTCCTGGGCAACGACGCGTCCGGTGAGGTGATCGCGGTCGGCTCCGGCGTCACCGCGTTCAAGGTTGGCCAGCGGGTCCTCGGCCGCGCCAAGGCGACCTACGCCCAGCTGATCGTCGCGCCGACGGAGAACTGGGCCCTGGTGCCTGCGAAGATGGATGTAACCGATGCCGGGGCGCTGCCGGTCGTCGTCCTCACCGGCGCCCAGCTCATCGAAGAGGCGGTCGACGCGCGCGAGGGCGCCACCGTGCTGATCACGGGCGCCACCGGCAGCGTCGGTCGTGTCGCCGTCTTCGCCGCCAGGGCGCGGGGCGCCAGGGTTTACGCCGGCGTGCGCGGCGTGCACAAGACGGAGGCCGCGAAGCTGGGCGCGGCGGGCGTCGTGGCGCTGGATGACGACGGCGACGTCGACAGGCTCCCGCAGCTTGATGCCATCGCCGACACGGTCGGCGGCGACACGATCAAGAAGCTGCTGGGCAAGGTGAAGCCAGGCGGCGTCATCGGCAGCGTCGTCGGCGAGCCGGCAGGCGCCAAGGAGCGGGGCCTCACCGTGCGCTCGATCGTGGCGCACCACGACTCGCTCCGCCTGGCCCAACTGGCCGCCGCCGTCGCCGACGGGAAGCTGATCGTCCCCATCGCAAAGCGCTTCCCGCTGGCACAGGCGCGCGAGGCGCATCGATTTGCCGAGAAGGGCGCGGGCGGCAAGGTGCTCCTTATCGGGTAGCGCGGCGCGTGGGCTGCCGCGCTTGTACCGAATGGGGCGTTGACCTAGGGTCGCGGTCGCAGTTCACCACTGGCCAAGGAGCTACCCATGGCAATGTTTGCGATCGCGGTTCCAATCCTTCAGGGCAAGACCGAAACCTTCGAGCGGTTTATCGGCGAGCTAAAGGGCGCCCGGTTTGCCGAGTTTCAGGCGTCGCGCAAGCGGCTCGAGGTACGGGAACGCACCTTCTTTCAGAAGACGCCGATGGGCGACTTCGTCGTCGTCACGCTGGAAGGCAGCGACCCGTCCGGCGCCTTCCAGAAGTTCGCCGCGGGAAACGACGCCTTCACGCAGTGGTTCGCAAAACAGGTCAAGGAGATCCACGGCTTCGACCTGACCGCGCCGCCGCCCGGCCCGCTCCCCGAGTTGATCGTTGATTCGGCCGGGTGAGCTCGTTCAAAGCAGCCACGACAGTTCAATCAGGTTCAGCCGCGACCGCGCGTCCCGTCCGACGCTGCCGCTCGTGGCGACCGGGTTCCAGGGGTAAAGACCAAGCTGAAGCTTGTCGGTGAGGCGCACGCGCAGGCCGTAGAGGAAGCGCGCGTTGACCTTGCCGGAGGCGCCGCCCAGATCGGCGCCGACCGCCAGGGCCACGCGGCGACCCGCGGTCAGGTCCAGGTGCAGGCCGAACCTGACAAAGGGCACGCTGGCCAGGCGAAACGGCTCGCCCTCGGTGGTGGGGGCGAGCAACGACGATCGCGCGCCCACGCCCAGCTCGAACAGATCGACGAGACGCAGGCCGACAGCGACGCCCCCGACCGAGGTGAACGTCCGCGCACCGTCGATGCCTCCTTCGCTCGACACCGTGACGAGACACAGGTCGCGCCGCCGCGCTTCTGGAGAAAAGAGAGGCCGGGCCGGCGACTCTTCCGTGGTCGGTGCGGCGAGCACGGTCGAACGCGCCGCCGGATCCTCGTCGGGCCGCTTGAGCGCCTCGCCCGCGACCGACTCCAGCGCGCCCCGCGTGATGCCGAGGTCGTTGACCTGGAGGTGACCTCCCGAAAGCGCGCCGATGACCCCGATGACAAACGCTTCGGTCATCATGGCCGCCAGCACCGCCGCCGTCCCTGCCGTGATGCCCACCAGACTCTCCTCGAGATCCAGTTCGTTCACCTCGACTCCCGCCACAAGGGCCCAGTCGAGTCCTTCGATCCCGGTGGTCGGCGCCGCCGAATGCGCGCGCGGTTCTGCCGTCACCACATGACGATCGTTGACCCGCAGCTTTCGTGCCTCGAACCAGGGCGTGCGCGACCCGTCCCAGCGCCGAAACCGCAGCCACGACCGCGGCCCGACGCGCACACCACGCAGCCCCGACGCAAGGACTGCCTCGCGCCCGCGATCACCGTGCTTCAGCGACGCGATCTGCGTCACGGGAACGGCGCGCGTTCCGTAGCAACCGTTCAGGGCCGGCAGCGCCGAGAACAGCGCGACGAGGGTGGCTGGGCGCACGCGTGGCTGGACAGCAAGACGCGTTCCACGGTTGCAGGCACACGAAGTCCGGTGGCGGCTTCAGTCGGGCGGTCTTTCGCGTGCGATTCGACCTGGATGTGGCGCTTGCAAGACAGCCGCTGGTCCGGGACAGCACGCCTTTACGCGATGCGGTCGCGCCTGCACCCGCGGCGCCGGCGCATGGTCGCGGCCAGCGCCAGCGCCGCGGCCGTGATCAGCAGAACCGCAGAGCGTTCCGGATCGACGCCGGTCACGCTGCAGCCGCCCGAGCCGTTCGCGCCCGCGCCCGGGGTGCCGGCGTTGCCGCCGTCGGCCTTCCCGCCCGTCGCGTTCGCCCCGCCCGTGCCGCCCGGGTTGCCACCGTTGCCCGAGTTACCGCCGCGCCCGCCCGTCCCCGCCGTCGACCCGCCCGAACCGTTCGCGCCGCCCGCACCGGTCGAACCGGCGTCCCTCGAACCACCCGAACCGCCGGCACCGCCGGCGCCGCCCGTGCCCTGGTGAACCGGCACCGTGCAGCCCAGGATGCCGCACGCGGTGGCGAGGTCCAGGTTGGCCAGCGCCGCGGATGCCTGATCCAGCTGCGCCTGCCGGGAGCCGTTGGACTGCTTGCGCTGGTCGTACAGCATCTTGACGATCTTCAGCTCGGCGTCGGTGGTGCTGGCGCCGACGCTGGTCTGCAGCGTGGTCAGGAACCGGTACTGGAACTGGTTGGTCGGTTCGATCATCGTGCCTTCGCCGTAGTCGTTCCAGGTCGCGATCTGCAGCGGATCGCCCGCGTACTTGCCCAGCTCGAAGGTCGACTGGAAGGTGTCGCCGCCCTCCGTGTTGTCCTGCTTGAGCGTGTACGAGATCTTCCACGTCGGCCCCGGCCACCCGCCATTCGCGTAATACGGATTGAACCCCGGATACAAAATGGGGACCGTCAGGCCGTGGTTCACGCCGTCGAGGCCGTCGTTGAAATCCCGCACGCCCTTGAGGCCGTTCTGGGCGATCCAGGCGAACTTGCCGTCCGCGTTGCTGCCCGCCAGGTCGTTGTACCAGAGCGCGTAGAACGTCGGGTTGACCGGGAACACCGACAAGATCGTGGTCCACTCCGCGGCGCTCCTGAACTTCTGCGGCCCGAACACCATCAGCGCGGGCGCGCCGTTCACCTTCATGTGATTGGGTTTGGAAAAGAAGTTGTCACGCACGTAGGACATGTCAGTGCGCGCGGCATCGACCGAGGCCGCGTTCTGATCCTCGTAGACGATGCCGAACTCCAGCCCAAAGGCCGCCGTGCGGTTGATGATCGCGTCGGACGCCGCCTTGTTTCGCGGCAGGTCGAACGCCCCGCTCAGCCCCGGCCAGTCCACCAGGATGCCGTCGATGCCGGCGTACTTCATGGTCAGGAGCTGGTACTCGATGACGTTGGCGTCGTCCGAGCTGTACTCGCCGATCATCGGCGCGTACCACGACGCGATCCCGGTCGCGCTATTGCGCGAGTTCATCGACCAGTGCTGCCCACCGACCTGGAACCAGGGCATCATGTGGACGAAGATCTTCCTCGGGTATGACTTCGGGAGCGCGATGGCCGCCGCCACCGTCTCTGCCTCCGGCACCAGGTCCCCCCTGCACGCGCCGAGGGCGGCGACCGAAACGACAATCACTGCGGACACACGGCGACAAAATCTCACGATGGTCTTCCTCCGCTTCCAGGAAGACCTTGGCACATCAGCCGGCGTCCTACAGTCACGATTGAAAGTTTACCGCCCGTCATCTTGCCGTCATGTAGGGTGCCTACTCTGTCTCATGCCTGAGGCCATCCCAGATGACTGAAACTCACCCTCCGTTCGCGACCCCACCGACGGGAATGCTGAGCAAGGTCCCGGCGGTAACGGTCTTCTTCTGGGTCATCAAGGTCCTGTGCACCACCGTCGGCGAGACCGCCTCGGATTTTCTGAATGTCAGTCTGGGTCAAGGCCTCAAGCGGACCTCCTTCGCCGCGGGAATCGCCCTCCTGGTCGTGCTGTTCTTTCAGTTCAGGGCGAAGAAGTACGTACCGGCGATCTACTGGCTGACGGTCGTGCTCATCAGCGTGTTCGGCACGCTGGTAACCGACGTTCTGACCGACGAGCTCGGCTTCCCCCTGGAAGCGAGCACGATCATTTTCAGCGTCGCCTTGGGCATCACGTTCGCCGTGTGGTACGCGAAGGAGCGCACCCTCTCGATTCATTCCATCTTCACCCGGCGCAGGGAGGCCTTCTACTGGTTGGCCATCCTTTTCACCTTCGCGCTGGGTACCGCGTCGGGCGACCTGATGGCCGAGGGCCTCGGCCTTGGCTATCTCGCAACCGGCCTCATCGTCCTTGGTGTCATCGCCGCCACAGCGATCGCCTGGCGCTTCGGATTGGACGCGGTGCTGGCATTCTGGATCGTCTACATCCTGACACGCCCTCTGGGGGCATCGCTGGGTGACTATCTGGCGCAATCTCATGCCAGCGGCGGATTGGGTCTTGGCGCGACCGTCACCAGCGTCGTATTCCTGGCCGCGATCCTTGGCGTCGTCATCTACCTTGCCGTCACCCAGCGAGATTTCATCGCCGACCCGACGAAAGAGGTCGCAACCGCAAGGAAAGGGTCTGCCGTGGTCTGGCAGGTTGTCATGGTCGCGGTCCTGCTGCTGGGCCTGGGCGGAACCGGATACACCATGCGTCGAGCGCAGCTGCGTGACCAGGCCGCAGCCTCCGTCGCGCCAGACGCGCCGCTGGGGGATTTGACCGCTTTCAAGAAGATCGCGGCAGATATGCTGGGCGTCGTGCGCGCCGGTGATATGTCCGGCGCCAAGTCACGCGCCGATGATCTGGAGACCGCCTGGGACAACGCCCAGGCACGAATGCGTCCCCTGAACCCCGGAAAGTGGACCTTGGTTGACGACGCCATCGACGACGTCCTGAAGAAAGTGCGCTCCGGAAAATCGAGCGAGGAGAGTCGCGCGTCTGTAGAAGCCTTTATCAAGGTGATGGACACGCTGCCGGATCAGAAGCCGAAGCCGGCAGCGCCGGCGCCGAAATCCACTTCGGCAGACAAGCCGCTAGGAGATCTTTCACCGTTCGGCGGGATCGCGGCCGACATCATGCGCCTCGCGCAGGCTGGTGACATGGCCGGCGCCAAGTCGCGCGCCGGTGATCTGGAGATGGCCTGGGACAAGGAAGAAACCCGTCTGAGGGCGATGAATCCGGCCAAGTGGACGCGGGTGGATGATCTCATCGATGACGTCCTGCGAAAACTCCGCGCGCCGAACCCAGGCGCGGCGAGGAGCGCGGCTTCCGTGAAGGCGTTGATCACAGCCATCGACAAGCTCGACGGTCACAAGTAAGAGACGCAGACGTCCGACCTGGCGAATCGCCGTTACGACCCGCCTACGCCGTGGTCTTGAAACCGGCGTCGCTGGCAGCGACGCTGCCCTGCCGCCGGTACGCGACGCGCACGTGGGCAGGGGTCGAGGGCGGCGTGGTCGTCACCTGCTGCGAGACCTCGCTGTCCAGGTAGTCGTGGCCGGGCGGGACCGGATCGACCTTGGCGGCGACGTCGATCGCCGGAGTACCCAGGTCGTAGAAACACGCCAACATCGCAAGGGTCTATCGACACGCAGCGGCCCGGTCGATAAGGCCTTGTGTTCAGCGGCGACCCCGTGTGGTTGTCCGCCGCAATGCCTTCTTGGCCCGCTCCGAACCCGCCGGTGCCGACCAGTGAGGCCGTTTTCGCGTTTCTGCGCAGTCGCGAAGGTACATGTTCATGAGGGTCTGGTACGGCAGAGACAGTTCACGCGATAGGCCCTGAAAGTAGCTAATGGTCTCCTCGTCCAGACGGATGGTCAGCTGCCTCTTGAGGCGTTTGGCGTAGGGGTTCGGGACGGCGCTGGAGAAGTCGTAGTTCTTTCTCACATCATCCTCCGTTCCTCGTACTGCCGCCGCTCAAGGGAGTTCGCCTTTCGAGCCGAGATCAAGCGGATGACTTCGTCCTCCTGCCGATAGCAATGGCAGACGACCAGGGTTCTCAGGCCGTCGCTGAGACCGAGAAGAAGAAAGCGATCCTCTTCGTCCGAGTGGTCCTCGTCGGGACGCAACAACGCGTCCTCGTCGTAGAAGACCGTCGTGGCCTCCACGAAGGAGACGCCGTGCTTCCGAAGGTTCGCCGTCGCTTTCTGCGTGTCCCAATCGAACCGAAGTCGTTTCGACCATGCCATAATGTACCTACGACGTAGTTACGGTGCAAGTCGGGGCAGGACAAGCATCGGACAAGGTTTCGACTGAGTGAGCGCAGTGTTTCCCCGTGGGCTTGTACCTGAACATAAGATCAGGTACCATCGCCCTCATCAAATGGGGACGGCGTCGCAACTCGCGCGGTCGGGGCCCCTGCCCTTGCCGCGCATCTGCTGCCTGGATCTGGACACGTTCTTCGTGTCGGTCGAGCGCGTGCTCGACCCGTCGCTGGAGGGCAAGCCGGTCGTGGTCGGGGGTCGGCCCGGCAGTCGCGGCGTGGTGACGGCGGCCAGCTACGAGGTGCGACACCTGGGCGTCAAGTCGGGGATGTCGCTGGTCGAGGCGGGCAAGCTGGCGCCGACCGCGATCTATCTGCCCACGCGCGGCGACACCTACGGCACCTACGCCGAACGGGTGCGCGAGATCGCGCGTCGCTACGCGCCCACGGTGGTGATCGCCAGCATCGACGAGATGTTCCTCGACCTGTCGGGGTGCGAGCGCCTGTACCGGCGTATCGGCGACGACAGCGACGACGTCGCCATCGAACGCGCGGTCCTGGACCTGACCCGTGCCGTCGATGACGAGCTGGGTCTGCCGGCCAGCGCGGGCCTCGCAACCAGCAAGGTGGTGTCGAAGGTGGCGTCCAGTCTGGCCAAGCCGCGCGGGGTCATGCTGGTTCCGGCCGGCGTCGAGCGCGCCGTCCTGGCCCCGCTACCGGTGCGCGCCTTCCCGGGCATCGGCCCGGTCGGCGAGAGCAAGCTGCACGCGGCCGGCTTCCAGACGCTGGGGGCCATCGCCGACGCGCCGCTGGTTGAGCTGGAGAAGATCTTCGGCGCCTGGGCACGCGCCATCCTGCGCGGCGTGCAGGGACAGGGCTGCGGCGATCTCGGCCGCGAGCGCCCGGCCTTCGCCGAACACGATCCCGAGGGCGAGACCGCCGGCAGCATCTCCAACGAACGCACCTTCCGTGAAGACGTGTCCGATTCCGCCTCGATCGAATCCGTCCTGTGCGGTCTGTGCGAACGCGTGTGCTGGCGGGCCCGTCAGCGGCACGTCAAGGCGCGCACCGTGACCCTCAAGTTGCGCTACGCCGATTTCCACACGCTGACCCGTTCGCACACGCTGTCCCCGACCAACTCCGAGCTGGAGCTTTACCCGATCGTCAAGGAGATGCTGGCCCGGGCCCGCACGCGTTCGCTGCCCGTGCGCCTCCTCGGCCTGCAACTATCCAACCTGGGCGTGTTCGAACAGCTGTCCCTGTGGAACCAGCACGAACGGGTTGGCGCCGTCGTCGACGGCATCCGCCAGCGCTACGGATTCTCGATGGTCACGCTGGCGACGCAGCTGGGGGGCACGGGCAGAACCCTGGTCGGCCGGTCGGAATAGACCACCTCACCGCCGACTTCATGGGGACGAAGGCGACGGTGGTCGATATGAAAGAGATCGTGGCCCAGGGCCAGACGGGCGGCCTGGGCATGCCCCCCCCTGATCGGGGGGGCGCCCCGGCCTGCTAGCCGACGACCTTGACGCCGCTGGCCTGCGGACCCTTCTTCCCCTGGACGACCTCGAACTCGACCTTCGCGCCATCCGTGAGGGTGGCCCCACCTGTGTCATTAGCATGGACGAACACGTCCTTGCCGCCCGCGTCTGGCGTGATGAAACCGAATCCCTTGGCGGCGTTGAAGAACTTGACGGTACCTTTTTCCATTTTTCGTTTCCCTGTGTAACTAGCTCAGCGAATCCACGAAGTCGCACAGTCGCTGGGCTGCCAGCTGCGCGGCGGTTACCCGAATCGCTCGGGAGTGGCGGGAGCGTACCACGACCCGGGGCGACCAGCCCAAGTCAGAGAAACTAGGTAGGTTTGGTCCGAGTCAGCCGCGCGACATCGGCCAAGTCCTTGGGACGACCCGCTGCGGTCTTGTTTTTCACGAACTCGCTCCGCCCGAGAAGGTCAATGTCACCGCTGGCACGCGGTGCTCCGTGAAACGCAAGAGCGTACGCTCCAACAATCACGAATTCGACTCCGAGATCCGCGAACGTCACAACGACGTCGCGAAAGTCTTCGTTGAGTCCCTCGAGCGTCATTCGTCGTCCGGGCGTGGCGTACCCGGGCGAAACAGGCGACCAGGGGCGTTGTGACGTTCGTACTCCGGCAGCGGCCAGCCGGCGAGCCTCCAGGCTGCGAGCGCCAGCTCGGCCATCATCCCGACACGTTCGGAGGGTGTGGTGGTATCGGACAGGTCGTCAGCGGGTTCCTCCCCCAGCCGATATTCGGCCACCGGCCAAGTTGCCCGGGCGATCCGGCGCCGCTCGCGATCCTGGTCTTTCTCGGATGCCACAGTGCAATTTTACCTCACTTTCCAGACGCCGGGCGCCGCGCCCAAGGTGACACTGGCACGTGGCTGGCATTTCGAGGCGGGGTGCGCCTGGTCTTCGATCGCGGGACGCTGCTGCTGCAGGACGTGCCCGCTCACATCAATGTCGCGGAACTTCCGGGGGTTCTGTGGGATGCGCGCGTGGGCGGGCATCGCGCGCCGGCGCGCGTCGCCTATTCCCTGGCGGGCGCGCTTCGCCGTCTGGGTGTCGCGCTATCGGACGCGCCCTGTCCAGGTTTGAGGCCGCCGTCCGGGTTTCGTTCGCCGCCGCTGCGTCCGTATCAAGAGGCCGCGCTGGCGGCCTGGCGGCGCGCTGGTCGGCGCGGGATCGTCGTCTTGCCCACGGGCGCGGGCAAGACGCGGGTCGCGCTGGCGGCGATGGCGGCCACGTCCACGCCGTGTCTGTGTCTGGTGCCGACGCGGGCGCTGCTGGCGCAATGGACCAAGGCGCTGGCTTCTGTGTACGACGGCCCCGTCGGGCGCTTCGGGGACGGCCAGCGCGTCCTGGCGCCGGTGACCGTCGCCACGTTCGCCAGCGCGTACCGCCACATGTCCGTCCTGGGCGATCGCTTCGGATTGCTGATCGTCGACGAGAGCCACCACTTCGGTCACGGCGTCTTCGACGAGGCGCTGGAGATGGCGATCGCGCCGCTGCGCCTGGGGCTGACCGCGACACCCGCCGCGCCCGGTCCGGCGGCCGCGCGCCTGACCACCCTGCTGGGCCCGGTGGTGTTCGAGCTGGGCGTCGCCGATCTGGTCGGAGGTTTCCTGGCGCCGCTGCGACGGATCACCTGGCGAATGCAGCTTGATCGCGACGAGCGGCGCGAATACGAGGCGCTGGCGGCGGTCTACCGGCAGGCGCTGCGCGAGTTTTACGGCAACCACCTCGGCAGCGGGTGGGAGGATTTTCTCCGCCACGCCGCGCGCAGCGACGAAGGTCGGGTCGGAATCGCCGCCTGGCGTCGGGCGGCGCGGCTGCTGGCGTTCCCGCGCGCCAAGCAGGAGGCGGTGGCGCTGCTGCTGGCGCGCCACCGCGCGCAGCGGACGCTGGTGTTCGTGGCGCACAACCAGACCGCCTACGCCGTCGCGCGCGAAAACCTCATCATGCCTCTGACCTGCGACATCGGACGCGCCGAACGCGAGCAGGCGCTGGCCCGGTTTCGTTCCGGCGAGCTGCGCGCCCTGGTGTCGGCGCAGGTGTTGAACGAGGGGGTGGACGTGCCCGACGCCGAGGTCGGGATCGTGGTGGCCGGACGTCTGGGCGAACGCGAGCACGTGCAGCGCGTGGGGCGGCTGCTGCGCCCCGCTGCCGGCAAACAGGCGCTGATCTACGAGCTGGTGGTGGCGCGATCCAGCGAGGTCCGCCAGGCAGAAAGAAGAGGAGCGCGGCTTGCTATCCGAGGCCGATCTGCCGCTTAGGCTCGTCGAGCGCGGCGCGTACTTCGACTTCCTGGGCCCACAGGACGAGCCATGGTTGCGCGTGCTGCTGTCCGAGATGGTGCGCTTCGAAGGTCGCCGCCGCCGCGAGCTGGCCGAACGGCTGGCGGAACCGTTGCCGTGCGACGCCCCGTACTTCAAGCGGCGGGCGGCCACCCGGGTGTTGCTTCGCCTGTGGGGGCGCGAACGCGTGGCGGCGGTGCCGCCGGCGGCGGCGCGGGCGCGGCTGTTCGGCGCGGCGGCCGCCACGGCCGCGGTCGGGGCCGGGGCGGCGCCGGTGGCGGCCGAGGTGATGGCGGCGGTCGCGGGGACGTTCGGCATCGACGCCGAGGCCCTGGCCGAGTCCTTGTTCGCGGATTTGCCCGGCGAGCGGGTTGTGCGGGCGCCGGATCCGGTCCCCGCCGCCAACGAGATCGTGTTGCGCACCAACCTGGCGGTGGTTCAGGCCGCGCTGATGCGCGCGTCCGCCATCGAGTTGACGGTGGAAGGGGGCGTCCGGCCGATCGTGCGGCTGGCCAAGCTGCGCGGGTTGCTGTGCACGGTCACTGAATCGGCTGTGGGGATTGGGAATGGGCCGCCGGCGCCCGGCCAGCCGGTGCTACACATCTCGGGTCCGTTCTCGCTCTTTCAACACACGCTGCTGTACGGGCGCGCGCTGGCCGAACTGGTACCGCACCTGGCCTGG
>DASRQT010000207.1:0-3283 GCA_035696485.1 Polyangia bacterium
AAGATCGTGATGGTGGCGCTGGGGATGTTCTACCCGGTGCTGATCAACAGCATGGCGGGCGTCAAGCAGATCGAACGCATCTACCTGGACGTGGGCCGCAACTTCGGCGCTAGCCGCTGGCAGGTGTTCCACACCATCGCCTTGCCCGGGGCGCTGCCGTCGATCATGGCCGGCATCAAGCTGGGCGTCGGGATGGGTCTCATCCTCATCGCCATCTCGGAGATGGTCGGCGCGCAGAGCGGCCTCGGCTACATGATCTGGAACGCCTGGCAGATCCTCATCGTTGAGACGATGTACGTCGGCCTGTGCGCCATCGCCGTTCTGGGGTTCGTCTTCAACCTGATCCTGCACGAGATCGAGCGCTGGATCTTGCCATGGAGGGCCGAGCGATGACCGCGACAACCGAGCCCAAGCCCCGCTGAAACAACACCAAGCAGGAAAAATCATGATCGTCGAACAACGGACATACACGCTTCTGCCGGGAAAGCTCGCCGAGTACCTGCGCGCCTACGCCGCGGAGGGGATGAGCATCCAGGTCGCTCATCTCGGCAGGATGATCGGGTACTACTCAACGGAGACTGGGCCTCTCAACACGCTGGTGCACCTGTGGGCCTATGACAACGCCGCCGATCGCGAGGCGCGCCGTGCTCGCATGCTGGCCGATCCCGGATGGAAGGCGTACATCGCAAAAGTCCAGCCGCTGACGATCGCGCAAGAGTCGTGCATCCTGATCCCGGCACCGTTCTTCGCCGAGAAGCTGGCGGCGATGATTGCGGCGCCGGCTGCCACGGCGTCGGGCGATCAAACCGGCGCGCGCCCCGGAGATCCGTGATGGCGCCCGTGCACGTCCCGCACCTTTTGCGCCTGTTCGTCGATCGGCTGGCGCCCGGTGCTGCGTTGCCCCTGCCTGCCGGGAACCGGGTGATCTACGTGCGCGACGGCGAAACCACGATCGGCGCGGCGGGGCAGACCGCCGCCCTGCCCGAGAACCGCGCCTGGCGGGGAGACGGCGCATGCAGTGCCAGCGGCGGCCCCGGCGGCGCGACGCTGGTGCGCTGGGAGTTGGCGGACGCCGACGTTCCCGCCGGCCCGAACCTATGCCACGAAGCGCGCATCCTCCTCGACGCCGACGAGCAGTACCTCTTGCGCTGCGACCGCGTCGATTTTCCGCCCGGTGGCATCGCCTATACCCACACGCACCGCGGCCCGGGCGTGCGCATGCTGCTCTGCGGAAGCCTGCAGGTGCAGGTCGGCGGCCGGGCGCAGGACATCCAGCCCGGCCAGTGCTGGTTCGAGGCCGGCCCCGATCCGGTGCTGGCGCTCGCCGCGAAGGATGTGGCGACCAGCTTCGTGCGCTGCCTGGTCCTTCCCGCGGCGCTCCGCGGCCAGCCGTCGATTCGATACCTGCTCGAGGAGGATCGCAACAAGCCAAGGACGCAGCGGTACCAGGTTTTCGTCGACGATATCATCACCATCCACGCCGGACGTTGAAGCAGCGCCCGTTTCCGCTCGGGCGGGCGAGCGCGACGCGCGCGATGGTCCAATCGGGCGCTACGGCATCGAGCTCGGGCCTGCAAAACCGTCTCTCGCTCACGCGATCGATCAGGCGCCGCCTGGTGCTAAACTGCGCGCCGCCATGGCCCACCAATACATTTTTACGATGCAGAACCTCCGCCGCGTCCACCCGCCGAACAAGGAGGTGCTAAAGGGGATCTTCCTGTCGTTTTACCCGGGGGCGAAGATCGGCGTGCTGGGTTCGAACGGCGCCGGGAAATCGACGCTCCTGCGCATTATGGCCGGGGTCGACACCGATTTCTTCGGCGAGGCGAAACCGGCCGACGGCATCAAGATCGGCTACCTGCCGCAGGAGCCGCAGCTGGACGCGTCCAAGGACGTGCTGGGCAACGTCGAGGAGGCGGTGGCCCACGTCAAGTCACTGATGACCCGGTTCGACGAGGTCAACATGAAGCTGGGCGAGGATCTCAAGCCCGGCGAGATGGAGAAGCTGCTGGAGGAGCAGGGCAAGCTGCAGGACGCGATCGAGGCGGCCAATGGCTGGGACCTCGACCGCACGCTGGAGATCGCGATGGACGCCCTGCGCCTGCCGCCGGCCAACGCCGACGTCAGCAAGCTGTCGGGCGGCGAGCGCCGGCGCGTCGCGCTGTGCAAGGTGCTGCTGCAGCGGCCGGACCTGCTGCTGCTGGACGAGCCGACCAACCATCTCGACGCGGAGAGCGTCGCCTGGCTGGAGCACCACCTGCACGACTATCCGGGGACGATCGTCGCGGTCACGCACGACCGCTATTTCTTGGACAACGTGGCCGGCTGGATCCTGGAGCTGGATCGCGGCGCCGGGATCCCGTGGCAGGGCAACTACTCGTCCTGGCTGGATCAAAAACAGAAGCGGCTGGCCCAGGAAGAAAAGACCGAATCGGCCCGGCAGCGGACCCTGGCGCGCGAGCTGGAATGGGTGCAGGCGTCACCACGCGCGCGCCAGGCCAAATCCAAGGCGCGTCTGGCCGCCTACGACCAGATGCTGGCCGAGGAGCAGAGTAAACGCGAGGAGACCATCGAGATCAGCGTTCCCCCGGGGCCGCGCCTCGGCGACGTCGTGGTCAAGGCCGAGCACCTCAAGAAGGCGTACGGCGACAAGGTCTTGATCGAGGATCTCGATTTCAACCTGCCTCGCGGCGGCATCGTCGGCGTCATCGGCGCCAACGGCGCCGGCAAGACCACGCTGTTTCGCATGATCACCGGCCAGGAGAAGCCCGACGGCGGCAATTTGCGCATCGGCGAGACCGTCAAGCTGGCCTACGTCGATCAGAGCCGCGACACGCTGAAGGGCGAAAACACCGCCTTCGAGGAGATCGCGCAGGGTGCGGAGTTCCTCGAGATCGGCAAGCGGAAGATCCCGGCGCGCGCGTACGTTGCCGGGTTCAACTTCAAGGGGTCCGATCAGCAGAAGCGGGTCAAGGACCTGTCGGGCGGCGAGCGCAACCGCGTTCACCTGGCCAAGGTTTTGCGCAGCGGCGGCAACGTCTTGCTGCTGGATGAGCCCACCAACGATCTGGACGTGGACACGCTGCGCGCGCTGGAGGACGGCCTGCTTTCATTCGCCGGGTGCGTGGTCGTCATCACCCACGATCGCTGGTTCCTGGACCGTATCGCCACGCACATCCTGGCTTTTGAGGGCAACAGCCAGGTGGTTTGGTTCGAAGGTAACTATCAGGACTACGAAGCGGATCGCCACCGACGGTTGGGCTCGGCCGCCGATCAGCCGCAC
>DASRQT010000208.1:0-15033 GCA_035696485.1 Polyangia bacterium
CCGCTCACGTCACCGTTGCCGTCGATGGCGCCGAGGCGCTTGAAGTTCGACAGGACGCCGTTGCAGTCCAGATCGCCGGTAGCTTCGGCGGTGAAGGTCGCGTCCTTGCCGGTGCCCGCGCTGGTGTAGGCCGGGCGGTACATGTGCGGGTCGGGGATGGAGAACTGCAGGGCGACCCACTCGGCGCCCTTGTAGGAAGCTGCGCCGCCGGGGCACTTTCCGCCGTCCATGCAGCCGCACTCTTTGTCGGCTTCGCGCGTCGCGGCGACGCCCAGCGACGGGAACTGCTTGGTCAGGGGAACACCAGTGGCCGAGACGTGGTCAGTCTCGTACCAGGTGACCGAGCCGGCCCACAGCTTGTTCAGGTGGCCAGCGGCTTCGGCGGTCTTGGACCGCTTGATGTACTTCGAGAAGGCCGGGATGGCGACGGCGGCCAGGATGCCGATGATGGCGACAACGATCATCAACTCGACGAGCGTGAAGCCTGACTGACGTTTGCGAATGAACATTGAATCCTCCTTGACGTTTTCGATCTCAGAAACTTCCGCCGCCCATCGGCGGGAGGGCTCTTGTGCTTGAGCGCCTGACCAATGCCGAGTGCAGTCGGCATGCCATGAAAGGCGCGGCACGAAAGCCCGCAAACGCTGGCGAGAACCACGCAAACTGCCCAAAAGCGGCTGCCGCATCCGGCACAACGCTGACGAAAAGGGTCACCTTACAGGGCGACAAACTGGCCCCGAGGTGGATGCATGTCGCACATCGAAGGGGAGCTGGACGGTTTCGCGGGGCATTACCGCGGCCGGGTGATTCCCAGCCTTCGGATGCGCGCCTGCAAAGTGGTGCGACTGAGACCCAGCCGGGTCGCGGCACCGGACCGTCCTCCGACGATCCAGTTTGTGTCTTCGAGCGTCCGTTTGATGACCGAGCGTTCGACGTCGACAAGCCTTTCCGGCGTTGCGTCGGAAGCGACGGCGATCGAACCGCTGCTCGCCGCGGGACCACGCGGGACCGAGACCCTGGCAGCCTCCAGATCTGCCGTGTGGACGTGCAGCGCCGGACTCGTCGCCAGGATGACGGCGCGCTCGATCACGTTCGCCAGCTCGCGCACGTTACCGGGCCAATCGTATCGGCTGAGCGCGTCCATCGAGTGTGCCGGGATCTCGTCGATCTTCTTGCCGAGGCGCCGCGCTGAGCGCTCCACGAAGTGTCTCACCAGCAGGGGAATATCCTCCGTCCGCTGACGCAGCGGCGGAACCAGGATGGGAAAGACGTTGAGCCGGTAGAAGAGGTCGCTGCGAAATGATCCATCCGCCCGCATCTGGGCGAGATCGCGGTTCGTGGCCGCGATGAGGCGCGCGTCGACCCTGAGCGTCCTGGTCCCGCCCAGCCTCTCGAACTCCCGGTCCTGCAGCACCCGAAGCAACTTTGGTTGCACGTCGAGGGGAATCTCACCGACCTCGTCGAGAAAAAACGTCCCATGATGCGCCAGCTCGAAGCGCCCCACCTTCTGCGAGGCGGCGCCGGTGAATGCCCCCCGCTCGTGACCGAAGAGCTCGCTCTCCAGAAGGCCGCCGGCAAGGGCGGCGCAATTGAGCGTCACGAAGGTACTTCCCCGCCGCCGACTCAGTCGATGGATGGCGTGCGCGACAAGCTCCTTCCCCGTGCCGGTTTCGCCGTGGATGAGAACGGTCGAGTCGCTGCGCGCGACAGATTCGATGAGGCCGAGCACGCGCTGCAGGGCAGGGCTTCCGCCCACGATCTCGCCGAAGGCGGCGTTGCTCTCGGCCTTGAGATAGCCATTTTCCTTCGACAGTCGGTCCTTGAGCTCCTCGATCTCTCGATAGGCCAGCGCATTGTCGACCGCCGGCGCGATGATGTCCGCAATCTGGCACAGAAGCTGAACTGCCTCGCCATCGAACGCGCTGTCGCGTGCGTCGGCCGCGGCGAAGGTGCCGATGGTTCGCCCGCGGGAGATGAGGGGAACGATGCAGCTCGAATAGTTGGGGGGCATGAACTGCAGGATCTTTGCCGCCCAGGCCGGCCGCGACATGGCGACGAACTGGGCCAGGGTGTTCGTGACGGACGGCTGACCGGTCGTGAACGCGCGTCCGGATTGGGTGCCCGCGATCGGGATCAGATCGCCCGCGCGGTTCCTGCGGTGGGTTTCGGCCAGCGGGCCCGGTCCAAAGAAGAGATGATGAACCCGCAGCGCGTTCTGGGCAGGTTCGTGGAGGCAGAGGCTGGTGTGATCCCAGTTCCAGTGGCCGCGCTGCAGGCAACTTCCGACCCGATCGATGAGAGCCGGTAGGTCGAGAGCGGCGGCGGCGCGGCTGATGTCGAGCAGCAGGGTCAGCGGCTGCGTCGCGGGTCCGATGTCGGGGCTCAGGTTGTGGGCTAGTTGGCCGCTCGAGTCAGGAGGCACAGGCCACCATACTACCCCTTGTCGGCGCAGACTCGTTGCTCGATGCCCACCGATGGGCAGCGAGCCCGCCGATCGGCACCGTGCCCAATCGGGAGCCGTCACCACCCTTGAAATGCCAGAAATCTCGCGGGTGTGTGCTGGCACGCCACGTGCTGATTGTGCTGATAGACGTGGACGGTCTATCGCGTCGTCTGGTTCCGCCACCCCCCCGAAGAAAGGACCGCCAGTTGCCAGAAACGCCGCACAGCACGATCGCGAACCGCCCGAGGAAACGCTGGAAGGCCCCCAGCATCAAGACCGGTCATTTACTGGAATGGAATAGCCTTCCATGCGACAGGGGCAACCTTCCGTGTCCTCCCCGTGAAGAGAAGCCGTTGCTCCGCGTGGAACAACGATGCGCGTACTGATCGTCGACGACGACGATCACATTCGAACCGGCTTGCAGCGCACCTTGGGCCGCCTTGGATATGAGGTCGTGGTCGCATCGAACGGTGAGGACGGGCTCAAGCTGGCGGCAGAGGTCGCGCCCGCGGTCATCCTGGTCGATCTCCGGATGCCGGGAATGGACGGGCACACGTTTGCGCGGCGATTCAATAATCTGGAATTGGACGCGTCCCTGATTCTCATGAGCGGCCACGGTGAGATGGACGACGTCATCGATGCCATCCGAACCGGGGCCGTGGACTATCTGAATAAGCCGTGGAGTCTCCCGGACCTGACGGCGGCCGTGACCCGCGGCATCGAGCTGTACGAGATTCGGAGCGCCAAGCCGGCGCAAGTGGCGGCGCCGTTGCCCGCGCCCGCGCCTGCGCCGCCGCTCGCGCCCGCGCCGCCGCCCGCAGGCGTGGAGCTGTCATTCAGCTCGATTCTGAAGCGCGTCCAGGCCGGAGACCTGCTGCTGCCTGCGATTTCGTCGGTCGTCGGCGAGCTGCGCGCGCTGGTTGAACAGCCGGAGTCGACCCTGGAAGACGTCGTCGTCCTCATCGAGCGCGATCAGAAGATGGCCGCGCAGCTGATGCGCCTGGCCAACACCTTTCAGTATTCACGCGGCGTTCCCAACAAGGATCTCTTGACTGCCGTCAGTCGCGTCGGGCTCAAGAGGGTACAGGCCCTGGCTGAAACCGCGGCGGCGAATGAAATCTGCCGGATCAAGGACCCCGCGCTGGCCACCCTGCAGGCGAAGATCTGGACCTACTCCGTGGCGCGGGCGCTGGCCATGCGGGCCCTGGCCGAGAACGCTTCCGGCGCGCGGGCGATCGATCCCGAAACCGCCTATCTGGTCGGCCTGTTCGCGGATGTCGGGGCATCGTTCCTGCTTTGGGCCCTGGCCGAGCGCGCGCCGGTGCCGGCGGTTCCGGATTGCCTCACCTTCATCCGCGAACACCACACCGTTGTCGGCAACATGATCATGGCGCGCTGGGGCGTCGACCGTGAAATCACCATGCTGGCCCGCCTGCACCACGCGGCGACGCTGCCGGAGCCGAGAGATCCGTACTGCATTCTCGAAGTCGTGGCCGCAAGTCTGGCCGAGCAACTGGCTCCCGACGGAGACATCACGGCCAAGGCGGCACGACCCGGTACGCTGCTGCGCGAATGTAATCTCTCGCTGGGGGTGTCCGCCGTGACCCAGCAGTCGATACTCGCCCGGCTTGCCCCCGAGCTGAAACAGCTGCTCGAAGCGCTGGACCAGTAGCGGTATTCCTACATGCAGTTGGTTCGGACGATGGTCACCGTCGTTCCCGTCGCCGGCTCGACCGCTTCGTCCGAGATGCCGGCGCAGGTCGTCGCCTTGGTGGTCGCGCCGGGAGTGGCGGCCGCGCAGTTGCGGGGGCCCGAGAAGACGTTACCGGTGGCGTTCAGGGTCTGAGCGCCGGCCGCCATCCCCAGGCGAACGCAGAGGCCAGCTCCCAGGTTGGGATTCGATCCGGGGGACGCGGCCAGCACGTTGTGGCCGAAGTCGGCCGTCCCCGTCCCGAGGTCGATCCCGGCCAGGGCATTCCCCCCTGCGGTGGCGTCGGCCGCCGTGATGATGACGCCGCTGGCGGCGTTGCCCAGCGTGATGCTGTTACGCAGCTTGACCCGTGAACCGCCCAGGATCTGAATCCCGCCGTCGCCGTTGCTGCTCCCGGACGCGATGATGCCGTCGATGGTGTTGACCGCCGGCGCCATTCCCGGTGTGTGATTGATGAAGAGATTGGCCAGGAAGTTGGCGTTGGCCACGACGGTGCCGCTGCCGGTCGACACGCCGGTCACGTTCAGTGTGCCCAGGGCCTCGACGTGGATACCATTGGCGGTGTTGTTGTTGAACGACGTCTGCGCTGCAGCGGCGGGGACGGTAATGTTCACTGTTCCGCCGCTGATGAAGAGGCCGCTGCGGCGCCCGGTGGTTGTGGCCCGTCCCGCGCTTCTCACGGTGACACCCGCTCCGATGTTCAGGGTGCCGTCGGTCACCACGATCCCGTGGTCACCGGTGTTCAAGATCGACAGGTTTCCGATCGCGGCCGTGTTCCCGATTCCCGGCTTGGAGAGGATCGCGTTGGCCACCGTGTTCAGCGACCCGTCGATGGTCATGCGGGCGGCCGCGTCGGGCACGATCGACGCGCTGTTCGCCGTCAGCTGGAACGCGCCGTTGGGGGCGCCGCCGGTCGCGGCAGGCAGATTGACGGTGATGGCCCCGGCCGTGGTCGTGATCTTGACGTTGGCGGGTACAAGAATCGGCAGCACCTCCGGCGCCGGGGCCCCAGCGCCTGCGCTGGTGATGTAGAGCTCGGTGGCCATGGCGTCGCGTCCGACGATGGTGATGGTGGTGCCGCTGGGCGGGGTGTTCCCGATCACCTGCAGGGCGCGCGTGATGGTCTTGAAGCTGCAACTGGCGGTGGCGACCGTCCCGGCCTTGCCGCTGCCAGTCGCCGTCGCGTCATTGCCGCCGACCGGATCAACCAGGTACTGATTACCGGTGGCGCTGGCGCATTGCGAGCACATGTGGTTGGCGCTGCACGCAAAGAACTGTCCGAAGGCAGGGTTGTTGCGGCAGTCGTTGTCGTTGCAGCAGTTGCCGGCCACGCAGTTTCCCGCGCAGCAAAAGTCGCTGGTGTTGGCGGCGCACGCGGCGCTGTTGTTGCCGCAGGTGGCGGCGACACACTTGCCGCTGTCGGTCTGACCCGCGGTGGTGTGGCAGATGAAGTTCGCGCCATAGCGGGTGTCTGCCTGACACTGGGTGTCGGACGAACACGATCCACACAGGTTGGCCGTCGGCACGCCACACAGGCGGCCTGCCATGCACGTGGTCGAGGAGTGACAGTTGCCCGGGACGCAGGCGCCCGCGATGCAGACGTGCGTGGCACCGTAGGCGGTCACGCAACGCGCGTCGTCGGCCGGATCCGCGCAGGCGACACACATGTTGTTCTGGCACAGACCCGCTCCGCCGCCGGTTCGCTGGCAGGCCGCACCGTTGGCGCCACACCCGGGACGATCGACGGGCGCGTCCGCCGGTCGCTCCGCGGGCACATCGGGGCGCATATCCACCGGGGCTTCCGCGGGAACGTCTGCCCGCATCTCGACAGGAACGTCGCGCGGAACGTCAGGCATATCGGGACGAAGGTCGGCCACTTCGGGCACATCGGGGCCGCCATCTCGATTCCCGCCGGTGCCGCCCGTGCCCCCGGTGCCGCCAGTACCGCCGCCGGTTCCACCTGTGCCGCCGCCAGTCCCACCGGTACCGCCACCACTGCCACCGAGGCTGCCGCCGTCACCGCCGAATCCGCCGCCGCTGCCGCCAAATCCGCCACCGCTACCGCCCGACGCACCACCGGTATCCTTGCGATCGCCGCCGGTGTCGCGCGCGTCGCTGACGCCGCCGGAAGAGCCGCCGCAGCCGATCGCGAATAGACCAGCGAATGTTGCGGCGAAGATCCAATTGGGTTTCGTGTGGCCACAAAAATTGGATCGCGTCATGGGAGTCTCCTTAATTGAACAAGTAAGCAGCGCAGACATCGGGAATGTTGCCTATTTCGGGCAGAAAACCAATGACTCTCTGGAGGGGTGTCAATAGCCTTCCGCTCCACCACTCCCGCGGGCCCAAAACCCAGGCCGAGCCGCAGATTCAGCCGGCGGCGATCTGGTAGCGGCGCAGCAGGTCGCGCAGGTAGCTGCGGTCCATCTGGGCCAGGCGGGCGGCGTGGGAGATGTTGCCCTTGGTGTGGTCGACCAGCGATCGGAGGTAACCGCGCTCCCACTCGCTGATGGCGTTTTCCTTGGCGGCGCGGAACGACACGCCGCTGTCGAAGACGCCGCCGCTTGCCAGCAGCAGCGGGGAGGGGGTCTTTGACATCCGGCGTTCCTCCAGGCCGGTTTCGCCCAGCAGGACCGCCTTCTCCACGGCGTTGCGCAGCTCGCGGACGTTACCGGGCCAGTCCTCGCGTTCGGCCAGCGAGCGTTTAAAGCTCTCGAGACGTTCGGGATCAAGCGCCTGCCCCACACGCTTGAAGAATTGCTCCATCAGCTGCGGGATATCCTCGCGCCGCTCGCGCAGCGGCGGCAGGCACAGGCGCACAGCGTCCAGACGATAGTAGAGGTCGGCGCGGAACTCACCGCTCTTGACCGCCTCGTGCAGGTCGCGATTGGTCGCCGCGATGACCTGCAGATCGACGCGCACCTGCTTGGTCGACCCGACGCGCTTGATCATCCGTTCTTCCAGCGCGCGCAGCAGCTTCGGCTGCATCGGCAGCGGCAGCTCGCTGATCTCGTCGAGGAAGATGGTGCCGCCGTGGGCGGCCTCGAAGGCGCCGATGTGGCGCTCGGTCGCGCCGGTGAAGGCGCCGCGCTCGTGCCCGAACAGCTCGCTTTCGATCAGGTTGGCGGGGATTGACCCGCAATCGACCGTGATGAACGGCGCCTCCGGGTGCGGCCCGGCGTGATGGATGATCTCCGCCAGCAGACTCTTTCCGGTGCCGGTCTCCCCCTCCAGTAGGATGGTTGCGCCCGAGCTGGCGACCCGAGGCAACATCGACAGCAGCCGCTGGATGGCCGCGCTGGACCCGACCATCCGGGTATCAACGAGCGTGGGGGTCGGACGCCGTTGGGAGCCGTCAACCGGGACCATCTGCAGCGTGCTGCTACCGATCTGGATCGCCATCAGCGGCGCGATGTAGGCGCGTTCGATCCAAGTGTCCCCGACCTGGGTTCCATTGGTGCTTCCGAGATCGTGCAGCAACGGGCCGCGGGGGGTATCCTGAATTACACAATGAAAACGCGAGACCGTCGGATCGGACAGCGACAGGTCATTCGCGGACGCCTTGCCGATGCGAAACTCACCGCGGTCGATGACCCGGCTTTGTCCCGCGCTGGGGCCGCGCACGACCGCTATCTGGTAGGCGAGCCGCTTGGTAGCAGTTCTGTCGTCAGATGAGCGAATGCTGGTCTTGCTTTCACATTCAGCTCCCAAAAAGACCTGCCGGTTTGCGAATCGCAGTCCGATAGGCGACAGCAAAAAACGGTCGCACACATACATGTTTTTGTCTACGACATCGCACCTCCCGCCCGGGTCGTCGCCACGGATTACGACGGCTCAAAGCTCAATAGTTTCGCGACCTGCTGACGCGCGCGGAAGCGCCGGACGCGCAGCGTGTCGGGCGTCAACCCGGTCAATGCCGCGATTTCTGGAGACGGTAACCCCTCAACCTCACAGAGGAAATAGACCATCCGGTAGTTCTCCGGGAGGGCGGCGACGGCCTTTTCCAGGCGCTGGGCCGCGCGCCGCATCTCCAATTCGTCGGCCGGGCTGGCAGGGGCGTTGGGTGGGGATTCCGACATCCAGAGGATCTCGCGTTTGCTGGTCCGACTGCGTGACCGCCACAGGTGGCGAACGACGTTGAGGGTCATCTTCAGCAACCAGGGCCCCGGGCTGTGAACCTGGTCCAGGGCTTCGCCACGACAGTGGACCGTCATGAACACCTCCTGGACGATGTCGTCGGCGTCACTGGCCGAGCGGGTGAGACGCGCGGCCCAGCGCGAGACCTTGCGACCGTAGTCACGATACAGCGATGCGGTGTCGTGCATTCGTGATGTTGCTTGCATGAGCTTCATGTAGAGCAACTGCGGTACCAACGACGACGCGCGAATAGATTGAGGTTACGGGGGGCGGTGGTGGTGGCTAGAGGCTCGCACCCTCAGGTGCGCGCCCCCGCCTTGCGGAAAGCGGCGGTCACCTGAGGCTTGTCGTAGATGCGCGGGAGCAGGACGCCTGGGTCGATCTGTCGTGCCTTGCGGAATTGCTCCACGGCCAGGTCCGGCTGGTGGAAACCACCGACAAGGACGATGCCGAGGTGGGTGTGAGTGAGAGCAATCACGCGATGTCGGTTCAGCTTTGCCGTCGCTGCGACGGCCAGGGCAGCGCGCAACATGCTGCGCGCGCGCTCGTACTCGGCGCGCCGGTAAGCGGCCAGTGCCCGCCGGTTCATGTTCCCGATTGCCGTCACGACCGCAGCGCGATTCAGCTCCCGTGGTGACGCCCTCGCGGGTTCCGTCTCGCGATCGGGTTCCGCCTCGCGAGCAAGCTCTGGCTCGGCTTCGCTATCCGCGAGCGGTTGTGGGCGGACGGGCGGTTCAGGTTCAAGCTCGGCTGCCACTTGTGGCGGCGGGGAGGGCGCAGGTGGAAGAGAAACCGCCGCCGGCATGGTGCTGGCGAGCGCGCTCTTCTCCGCCGGGGGAGTCGGCGCCGGTTCTTGTCGCGTGACCGCGCGGCCCGCGCTCGACCACAGAGCCATCCCCACCAGCGCGACCATGACCATTCCAGCGCCGCTCCAGGGCAGCCACGCCGGCCGGACTGGCGTCGATTCACGTCGGCGGGGGGCGGGGGTCATGAGCTGGCGCCAGCGCAGCTCGCTGCCGAACAGCGAGCGCCAGCGAAGCGGCGAGTTTCTTCGCGGACCGGCGACGATCTCGGCCACGCGCTCGGCTCGCAGCGCCAGCAGATCGCCGCTGACCTGTTCCACCCACGCCGCGGTCTCGGCCGCCGTGGCCGGCGGCATCACCGCCAGCACTGCATCGGCAAAGCTGCGGGCGCTGGAATAACGATTCTCGCGCCGGCGATCCATCGCCTTGAGAACGGCCGCGTCCAGCGCGGTCGGGACCTCGGGATTGAAGTGGCTGGGCGGTGGAATTTCCCCGGCCAGGATCTTCATCGAGACCACGTGCGGGTTGCCGTGCCGGAACAGCCGCCGCCGCGCCAGCAGCTCCCACAGCACCACGCCGGCCGAAAAGACGTCCGACCGGCGATCGACGTTGCCGCCGCGGATCTGCTCGGGCGCCAGATATGACGGTTTGCCCGGTCGTTCGTCGTCGTCCATCGTCAGCTCGGCAACCGTCGCCTTGGCGACACCGAAGTCGACCACGCGCGCGGCGCCGTCGGCGCCGACCATGATGTTCTGCGGTGAGACGTCGCGATGGACGATCTCCAGCGACATGCCGTCCTCGGTCGTCGCCTCATGGGCGGCGTGAAGGCCACGCAGGACGCCCACCATGATCGAGACCGCCACGTCGATGTCGGGGGCGTGGCCCTGGCGGACCGACCGGGTCAGCAGGTGGGCCAGCGTCTCGCCGTGGATGTACTCCATCACCAGGTACAGCTCGCCCTCGGCGGCGCGCACCACAAAATCGACGGGCGACACCACGTTCGGGTGGTGCACGCGCGCCGCCAGCCGTCCCTCGTCAAGAAACATCGCCACGAAGTTCGGGTTCTCCGCCAGTTGCGGAAACATGCGCTTGATGGCGACCGCGGACCGTGTCCCCGGTTCCACCGAGCGACCGAGGTGCACCGACGCCATGCCCCCGCGCGCGATCTCCTCGTACATCGCGTAGCGGCCGACCAGGCGGCCCGGATCCTTCGTCGCCGGCCGCGGGGCAGGGGAGGCCGTCCGCCACGGTGCGGTCACCGACGCGGAGGACGCCCCCGGTACCCGTGGCGAGATCTGCCACGGGGTGTTTTCGCCGCCGTCCATTCCCGGCGGGTTGATCACCGTGATGCTGGCGTCGTCTTCCCAGTCGGTCATCGTCAGCTCTGCCTCGCGCAGGAATTGGGCCATGATCAGCGGCTCCGGAAGGCGGGGCGGTATGCGACCCCGACGGTGGTGAACACGTATTCGTCGATGGCGCCGCCGGCCAGCGGCGTGTCGCCGGGCCGCGCGTGCATGTCGAAGCCATAACGGCGCATTCCCACCGAAGCCTGGATCTCCAGCGTATCGGTGATGCCATAGCCGCCACCGACGCCGAGGTCCATGCCTTGCGCCGTGGCGCGCGGGAACCTGCCCGCGTCGGTCAGCGGCCCGGCCGACATCACGTGGAGGTAGTCGGCGGCAAAGCGCAGCGAGATCTGCCGCGAGATCGCGAGGCGCGTCCCGAGACCCATGCGCACCATGTGATAGCCAACATCGGGCGCAACGTCCGCGACGTTGGCGATGAACGTCTCGACGGCGTAGTCGACGTGCGGGATCAGGTCGACGATGCCGACCGGCGCGCGGTAACGGAGCCCCACCTCGTACCCGTGCACCTCGGCGCGCGAGCGGCCGTCCGCGCCCGACACCTCGGTCCCGATGCCGAGGGCATATTTCGCGCTGCCGGTCAGGCCCAGCCCGGCCGCCCGGCTCTTCCTGGTGGCGTCACCCAGGGCGAAGGGATGGAAGGCGACATCGACGGTGATCGCGGTCGCTCGATCCAGGCGGTAGCCCGGCACCCGGTTGATGTTGTCGGCGAAGGACATCGACCGGCTGAAGATCCGGCCGCCGACCGCCAGCTCCAGATAAGGGCGGGGGGCAGGCGCGTCTTGCTCCTCGTCGTCGTCGCTGTCGCCCTTGAGCACGTCGTCGTCGTCATCGTCGTTGCGGCGCCGGTCCGCGGGTTTGGCGCGGACCTCCGCCTCCGGCTCGCGACGTGCTGGCTTGGTCGTCTGCAGCGCGTGCAGGCGTCTCGGCCTGGCCAAGAGGGCTTCCTCGGCATCCGCGGCCTTGACCAGCATCTCGGCGCTCGGCTCGGCCAGGGTGGCGCCAGCTTGGATCTCGCTGGCCATGAGCGCGCGCAGCCGTTTCGGCGTGGCGCGCGCCACCGCGGCGGCCAGGCCGTCGATGCGTGGATCGCTCCAGTCATAGCGGGCCGCGATCTCGCCGGTGTCGCCTTTGCGAACCACCATCTCGACACGCCAGTCAGGGTCACGCGTCACCGTCGCGCTGACGAACACGCGCACGTTCAAGGTGCGGGCCACGTCGGCGAAGTCTTCGTTGCTGCGCAGGTGGAGGCCCGACTGCCGCGCCGCCTCGCTGACCATCTCCTCCGGCACCAGCGTGTACCGCCGCAGCAACGCCCCTTCGACCGCGTCCTGAAGGGCAGCAGCCTTCGGTCCCCGGAACGCGCCGATCGCCACGCGTTGGTTGAACTCACGCGCCGATGCCTGGCCTCCGTCCAGTCCCAGCACCAGCGCCGCCGCCAGCGCCAGCGCCATGAGGACCCGCCTGCGATGTTTGTGCTTCATGGCGACTATTTCCCCAGCGCTTTGTTGATGGCGGCGATCGCCCAGTCGTTGACACACTCGATCTCGACGGGGGTCAGCGCGGGGGCGCCGCCGGCGGGCATTCGCACGCCGCAGCCTGTGACCGGCCCGGCCAGTTTTTCGAACAGCAGCCCGGTCGGCGCCGCGCCGGCCGCGACCTGCGACGAGATGAGCGGCTTGCCCATGCAGGTCGACAGCTTGTTGACCATCCGACCTCCGATGCCGGCGGTGACCAGGTCGAGGTTCTTGGTCGGCGACGTGGCGCCGTGACAGCCGCCGCACCGGCGCTTGAACAGGTCGAGGATATCGAAGCCCAGCGGACAGGCGGAGGCGACGGGGCCCATACCGGTGTCCGCCGGTGTGAGTCCGCCGTCGCCGCCGCCGCCCAACGCCGTTCCCCCGCCGGTGCCGCCGGCTGCGCCCGTCATCCAGGCGTCATCTGCGGGTCGAGCGTCGGCCGCGGATGGACTGGGCTCACCACCGCCCATCCGCGCGCCGCCCGCGCCGCCCGTTACTGGGTATCCGTCCCCGCCTCCCGTGGCGGTGCTGGATCCCGAACCTGCGCCCGGTGAGCCGCCGAGCCCGCTTGGCCGCGTGTCGCGGGCCGATGCGTCGACAAGATGCGGATCAAACTCCAGTCGGCCAGTGCAGCCGACCAGGAGCGGCACCATGACCAGCACCAGCGACGGCGGCAGCTTGTGTTTTCGAACCGGCCCCATCTGTCGAATCATTGGCACAACCCCCGTACCGCAGCGGCGTTGAAGGTCCGGTTGCAGAACCGTTGCGGCCGGATCCGCGGCGCCAGATCCCGCCACGCGCACACGAAGTCGGTGCGCAGGATCAGCGGGTCGGCCGTCGACCGTGGCAGTGTCCGGTTCTGTGGATCGTTGGACAGCACCCGTGTCCGGAACGTGTCCGGGTCCTCGTTGAACTCGGCGGCGGCGCCGCGGAAGCCGAGGTTCGATTCGTACTCCCCGACCAGCGCGACGAACTCCGAATATTCGATGGCGCCGCGCGCCGGGCCGCCGCCGTCCAGCGTGTCGGCCGACGACCGATAGCGCGCGCTGTCGGCGTTGAAGACGTCGGGAGAAAAGATGGACGGATACGCGACGCCGATCTCCAGGAACTCGCGGCGCTGGAAGTCCGACACGCGGGTGTCGATATATCGGCGCACCTCGTCCGTCTGCCGCGGCCGGATCATGCCGCCGTTGCCGTGGCAGCCGAAACAGGACATGCCGTTTTCGACCACGCCATTCGGGCGGCGGACGTCGCGCACGATATTGATCGCGGCGACCGCCAGCTTGTTGCCTGCGGCGTTGACCAGCATGTACCCCTGCATGCCGTTGGCCAGCGGGAAGATGACCTCGCCGGCATCGTTCTCGAAGGTGTGGACGAAGTTCTGCCGATCCACCGCCCTCGGCCCCAGCGGATTGGCGAAGACGTCCTGGCGGCCAATCTCGGTCACGAAGTCGTAGCTGATCCACAGATACTGTCCGGCCGCGCCCAGGTGTCTTTCCGCCATGCGGTTGTGCAGCGAAACGCCCGACTTGCGCACCGCGAACCTCACCAGGTTGTCCGGTTCGGCCAGGCCCGGGTGGTTGATGTCGTTCGCGATGTTGACGCCCAGGCGCTGGGCCAGGGTGTTCAGATTGGCCGGCAGATCGATCAGGCGATCGTAGAGCGGCGCGCGGGTCGCGGTGTCGAACAGCCAGTCGGCGCGCACGAACGGCGCCTCGGTTCCAAGCTGCGTGTACAGCGCCCGGTGGCCGGCGACGTCGGACGCCAGGCAGTAGGGATAGAAGCTGGTGAGCTCGTCCCACAGCGCCGCGTTCCAGCCCAGATCGGTGAGGCGCACGCGAAAGATCGAGTTCTGCGAATCGATCGCCGTCATCGGGACGATGGTCCCGCGGCGGGACAGCGAGTTCACGACGAAGGCCAGCACGTTCTTGGCCACCGTCACCTCCTTGGCGGGGCGGCCCTGATCGATGAAGTGAGCCAGGCTCAAGTAGCGGTAGTCGGACTGTCCCGTGCGCTGTCTCAGCACGTCGGCCGAGATCGCGTCCAGGATGTCCTCGTCGCTGCGGGGAGTCGCCAGCGGGCGTTTGAGGTCGGTGATCCACGCGCGCAGCTTGTCCACGTCGGCGGCCGGCACCCGATCGCCCTTGGGTGGCATGTCGCCCCGCACCACCACGCGATCGATCATGCGTGAGGCACCTGGTTTGCCCGGGACCACAATCTCGGCGTCGATCATCCGCGACAGATCCAGCACCGACCCCCAGCCGGCCACGTCGCCCTGGCCGTAGGTGTGGCAGGGCGAGCAGCGACCCTGCAGGATGGCGAAGACGTCGGGAGGTATGCCGTCGTCGGTCACGCGCGCGGGCGGCAGGGCGGCCGGCGGCGTCGCGGCCGGTGGCGTGATGATGGGCGGCGGCGTGGTCATGGGCGGCGGGAGCATGTCGTTGCCGCCGGCACCGCTGCCGGGCGGCGTGGCGGAGACCCAGGCGCCGCCGGCGCCGTTGTTCGTCCCGGGCGCCGGATCGTCGGGGGCCTGTTTGCCGACATCAAGGTAGCCGCTGGTGCTGCAGGCGCCGAGTATCAGGGACAGCGTCAGGGCCCGTGCGTTACGAGGCGGACTTAAGCTCGTGACGATCGATTTCTCCAGAGACATGAATCACCTCCACGAAATCGTCAGCGTCCTCCGCCGGTGCGGTGGGACCATTGGAGGGTTCACGAGTGCCGGACCCCCCGATGTTGATGTCTGATAGGGCCCGCCGCCTACGCGAACGTTTCAGATAAAAGCGATGTCCGAAGATCTCATCGCTCTCTTCGCTCTCTTGGTCGTGGGGGCGTAGGGGGTGGGTAACCCCTCCGTGCTCAAACACCCTCAGCGCTCGGGACCGGATCTGCTCGGCACAGTTCCTGGGCGCTGAGGAACTGCGCGCGGAGGGGTTACCCACCCTCTACGCCTGAGGACTCCCGACGTTCGCTCGTCGAACACCCGCCTCGGTCCTGATACGGATCCGGATCCGAATCCGAACGGCCCTACCTGGAGCGAACGCAGGGCGTGCAGAAG
>DASRQT010000209.1:0-6300 GCA_035696485.1 Polyangia bacterium
GACCGAGTTCTCCAGGCCGCTCGCCAGCTGGGGGCATCCGACGTTCACCTCAAGGCGGGGCTGCCTCCGATCTTTCGGATCAAGGGCGACCTGCGGACGGTGCGCGACGTGCCGCCTTTGAGCCGGGAAGTCATCCAGACCTTCGCCCTCGGGATGATGAACGAGCGCCAGCGCGACATCTTCGATCGCACCTGGGACGTCGACCTCGCCTATGCGACGACCGACGGCGTCCGCTATCGTGTCAATGCTTTCCAGCAGCGAGGGGCGGTCGGCATGGTCATGCGGCTCATCCCGCCGGATGTGCCGCCGTTTGAAAAGTTGAACCTGCCCCAGGCGGTGTTGACCCTGGCCGACTCCGAACGCGGCATGGTTCTGGTAACCGGCGTCACCGGATCGGGGAAGTCGACCACGCTGGCGGCGATGGTGGACTACATCAACGCCAAACGGGCGTGCCACATCCTGACGGTCGAGGACCCGATCGAGTACGCGTTCAAGGATCGCCGCAGCGTGATCAACCAGCGCGAGATCGGGTTCGACACCACCAGCTTCTCCAAGGCGCTGCGCGCGGGGCTGCGGCAGGATCCCGACGTCATCCTGGTCGGCGAGATGCGCGACCTCGAGACCATCGAGATCGCCATGCTGGCGGCGGAGACCGGGCACCTCCTGATGTCGACGCTGCACACGCTGGACGCGGTCGAGACCGTCAACCGCATCATCTCGGTCTTCCCGCCGCACCAGCAGACGCAGGCCCGGCTGCAGCTGGCCGGCGTCATCAAGGGCGTCATCTCTCAGCGGCTGGTTCCGCGGGCCGACGGCAAGGGGATGGTGCCGGCGGTCGAGATCCTGGTGGGAACAGCCCGCGTGCGGGAGCTCATCGCCGATCCCAAGCGGACGCGCGAGATCAACGAGGCCATCGCCACCGGAAAGGACCCCTACGGAATGGTCAGCTTCGACCAGTCGCTGACCGATCTCGTGCGAACCAACATGATCACGTACGAAGAGGCGCTGTCGCACGCGACCAACCCGGACGACTTCGCGCTGTTTTTCCGGGGCGTCAGCAAGGGGGGCAGCACCATCGAGGATCCCAACGCCGCCAAGGACGCCCCGAGCGGTTACCCCGACGGCAGCGCCGACGCCGACCTCGAAGTCCAGGACCCGACCTTCCAGATCGACCGATTCAAGCGTCGGTAGAGGTCGCGCGGAGTATTACCGCTAGCCGGGTTGAGTGACGGCGTCCGGGCGACTAATCTTGCCGGATCCATGTCGACGGTCACGAAGTCCGGTTCAGTTCCCGCTGCCACCTCGTCGGAGGCGGTCAGGCGACAGTTCCTCGATTATTTTGCGTCAAAGGGGCACCAGGAGGTCGGCAGCGCGTCGCTGGTGCCGGCCAACGATCCCACGTTGCTGTTCACGAACGCGGGGATGAATCAGTTCAAGGACGTGTTCACGGGCCAGGCCAAGCTGAACTTCGTGCGCGCCGCCAGCGCGCAGAAGTGCGTGCGCGCGGGCGGCAAGCACAACGACCTGGAAAACGTCGGCCGCACAGCGCGGCACCACACCTTCTTCGAGATGCTGGGGAACTTCTCGTTCGGCGACTATTTCAAGCCGGATGCGGTCGCCTTCGCGCATGAGCTCCTCACCAGGGTCTATGCCATCGACCCGGGGCGCCTCATCTATACGGTTCATCACTCTGACGACGAAGCGCGCCAACTGTGGAAGAAGATCGCCGGCGTCGGTGACGATCGCGTCATCGGTCTGGGCGACAAGGACAACTTCTGGGCCATGGGCGAGACCGGACCGTGCGGCCCGTGCAGCGAGATCCACTATTTCCAGGGCGCCGAGATCCCGTGCCCGGAAGAGACGGCGGGCCGGAGCTGCCAGGGTCCGGCGTGTGATTGCGACCGCTGGGTCGAGATCTGGAACCTGGTGTTCATGCAGTTCGAGCAGACGGGTCCCGGCCAGCGGCGGCCCCTGCCCAAACCGTCCGTCGACACCGGCATGGGGCTGGAACGGCTGTGCGCGGTCTTGCAAGGAGTGCGTTCGAACTACGAGACCGACCTGCTGCGTCCGCTTATTAAGCAGCTCGAGGGGTTATCAGGCGTTCAATTCGACGCCGACGACTACAACGGCTTGAGTGTGTCCCTACGTGCCATTTCCGATCACGCGCGCGCGGCCGCCTTCCTTATCAGTGATGGCGTGTTTCCCGACAAGACCGGACGCGAGTATGTGCTTCGGCGAATTATGCGACGGGCCGTCTATCACGGATCGATCCTGCACATTCGCGATCCCTTTCTTGCCGACCTGGCCGTGTGGGTCACCGAGAAAATGGGCCACGTTTACCCGGAGCTTCACGAGCGGGCGAGCCTCATCAAGAAGGTGTGCTCGGAAGAGGAGCTGCGCTTCCGCGAGACGCTGGACCGCGGGACCGGGATGTTGATCGAGCACATCGGCAAAACGAACAAGGGATCGATCGTCCCTGGGGATCTGGCCTTCAAGTTGTACGACACATTCGGATTCCCGCTGGACCTGACGCGGATCATCGCAGCACAGGGACAATCCACCGTCGACGAACAGGGCTTCGAGGCCGCCATGGACCAGCAGCGGCGTCGCAGCGAATTCCAGGGCTCGGGTGAGGTGGCGGTCGAGGCGGTGTTTCAGACCATCGCCGCGCGCGTCGGACAGACCACGTTCCGCGGTTACGAGGCCACCGAGGGGTCGGCGCGCATCGTGGCGCTGCTTGCGGATGGCGCCCTTGTCGACGCGGTCGGGCCGTATTCGCGTCGCGTGGCCGTGGTGACCAGCGAGACGCCGTTCTACGGCGAACAGGGCGGCCAGATCGGCGACGCCGGGACCATCAGCAGCGCCAAGGCGAAGATGAAGGTGGCCGACGTCAAGCGGCCGATCTCGACGCTTTACGTGCACCTCGGCGACGTGGTCGAGGGCGAGCTGCGGGTCGGTGACACCGTGCACCTGGTGGTGGACGGCGAGCGACGCGACGCCGTCCGGCGCAATCATTCAGCGACGCACCTGCTGCACTGGGCGCTACGCAAGGTGCTGGGCGAGCACGTCACGCAGAAGGGCTCGCTGGTCGCCGAAGACCGGCTGCGCTTCGACTACTCGCACTTCGCGCCGCTGACGCCGGAGGAAAAGCGGCAGGTCGAGGATCTTGTAAACGCCCGCGTGCGCGGCAACCTGCCGGCGGCGACCGACGTCCTCGGCATCACTGAGGCCAAGAAGGCGGGCGCCATCGCCTTCTTCGGCGAAAAATACGGCGAGACCGTGCGCGTGGTGACCATGGGGGAATCGAAGGAGTTTTGCGGCGGAACCCACGTGTCGCGCACCGGCGACATCGCCTTCTTCAAGATCACTGACGAGACCGGGATCGCCCAGGGCGTGCGGCGCATCGAGGCGGTGACCGGCGAGGGGGCACTGGGTTACGTGCGCAAGATGGAGAGCGAGCTCGGCACGGCCGGCGAGCTGCTGCGCGCCGGAACCTTCGACGTCAGCAGCAAGGTGGCCAAGCTGCAGGCCGATCTGCGCGAGCGCGAAAAAGAGATCGAGAAACTTCGCCGCAAGCTGGCCTCCGGCGGCGGACGCGATCTGGTCAGCGAGGCGAAGGATGTGAACGGCGTTCGGGTCCTTGCCACCCGCGCCGACGTGGCCGATCCGAAGGCGCTGCGCGAGGTGGCCGATCAGCTGCGCGACAAGCTTCGTTCGGGCGTGGTGGTGCTGGCGGGTGTGGACGGCGACAAGATCGCGCTGGTGGCGATGGTCACGCCCGACCTGACCGGCCGGTTCAACGCCGGGCAGATCGTCGGCGCGGTGGCCAGGGAGATCGGCGGCAAGGGTGGCGGGCGGGCCGACATGGCGCAGGGGGGCGGTTCCCGTCCCGACCTCCTCGACGGCGCGCTGGCCCGCGTCCTCGAGATGGTTCGTGGGTGACGACACCCCCCGCAGCTTCTCCCTCGAGCCTGCGGATGACGGCGCCACCCTGGCGGCCGCCCTGCGCCGGCGGCTGACCGGGCGCAGCTGGAACGACGTGCGCCGCCTGTGCCAGACCGGCAAGGTGCTGCTCGACGGCCAGCGGGCGCTGAACCCTGCCATCCGCGTCGGGCGCGAGCAACGCATCGACATCGTGATGTCGGCGCCCCGGCCGCAGGCGCCGATGCCCGACTTCCGCGTCGTCTTCGAGGATCCGCACCTGGTCATCATCGAAAAACCGGCCGGTGTCTCCAGCGTCCCGTACGACCGCAAGGAGACCGGCACGGCGATGGACCTGATCCGCGAGGCGTGGCGCCGCACCGGCAGGAAGGCCACCGCCTCGCCCCTCTACATCGTTCACCGCCTGGACAAGGACACGTCGGGGTTGCTCTGCTTCGCCAAGACGAAACTCGGCGAACGCGGTCTGCATGGGATCTTTCAGCGACACGAGGCCACCCGCGAGTATCTCGCGGTCGCGCAAGGCAACGTCGCCAGTCGCCGCCTGGAATCGTTCCTGATCGCTGACCGAGGCGACGGACTTCGTGGATCCACGCGGCATCGCGACCAGGGGCAACACGCGGTGACCCACGTGACCGCCGTGCAGTCCCTGCGTGGGGCGACCCTGTGTCGGGTCCGCCTCGAGACCGGCCGCACGCACCAGATTCGCATCCATCTGGCCGAAGCCGGCCACCCGCTGGTAGGCGAAACCGTTTACGTGCGCGACCTGCAACGCGCCGGCGGCGTCCCCTTGCCAGCGGCGCGCCTGATGCTTCACGCGGCCACGCTTGGATTCATCCACCCGGTCACGGGCGAACGGATAGACTTCGAGGCGAATCCTCCTTCAGACTTCGGCAAAATACTCGATAAGCTCTTACCCTAACTCTTATTGCCACCATGGCTGCTGAACCCACTATTCGCTCCGCGCTGTCCGCCATCGTGGAGGCTATGCGCGCCGGGTACGGGCCCAACGCCCAGAAACCGCACGAGGTCGCCGACAGCGGCCACGATCTCGACTTCATCGCGCGCACGGCGCCCGTGTTGGAGTTCATGTACAGCAAGTACTTTCGCGTCCGGTTGCAGGGGCTGGAGAACGTCCCGGCGACCGGACCGGCCCTGCTGGTCGCGAATCACTCCGGCGGCATCCCCTACGACGGCGCGATGCTGATCTACGGCATCTACCGCGACCACCCGAACCACCGCCGTCTGCGCGCGCTGGTGGCGAACTTTGCCTTTCACTCCGGGTGGATGTCCAACGTGGTCGGAAAAATCGGCGGCGTGCGCGCGTCCAAGGAGACCGCGCTGCCGTTACTGGCCGCCGGCGAGCTGGTCGGCGTGTTCCCGGAAGGGCTCAAGGGGGTCGGCAAGCTGTACCGGGAGCGGTATCGCCTGGTGCGATTCGGACGGGGCGGCTTCGTTCGCCTCGCCCGTCAGGCCCAGGTCCCGATGATCCCGGTGGCCATCATCGGCGCCGAGGAGATTCACCCGGTGGTCGCCAAGATCACCGCGCTGGCCGGGCCGCTGGGGATCCCGTACATCCCAATTACGCCAACCTTTCCGTTGCTTGGCCCGCTTGGTCTGCTGCCGGTTCCGACCAAATGGACGATCCGCATCGGCAAACCGGTGGCGCCACCACCGCCGGATCCCGAAGACCACAACGGGACCGCGCGCGCCGCCGAGGAGGTTCGCGTGGCGGTCGACGCCATGATCGCGGAGCTGCTGGCACAAAGGCGGTCGATTCTCTTTGGCTGATGGAGGTTTTTTGCGCGATCAACAGAATAGTCCGTTGTCCTCTGCGTTACAAAATGGGGCAGTCGGGTTGTCTGCGCCAGATGAATGTGGTCGAATATGCTATCACCACTTACCAATCGAGAGCCCAGAGTTTTCTGTCTTGGCGCCTAGTTTTGCAGCAAGATATGCACCGCATTCGTGAGCACTTATACGGGTCTCGGGTGAAGAAACGTCCCGGTATGCCCTGCCGTTCATGATCGACGTCGGCCAGACCATAGGTAATTACCGGATCACGGCCAAGCTCGGTGAGGGGGGCATGGGGGTCGTGTATCTCGCGGAACACCCCGTGATCGGGAAGAAGGTGGCGATGAAAGCCATCCACCCGGAGCTGGCGCGCAACGCCGACGTGGTGTCTCGCTTCGTGACCGAAGCGAAATCGGTCAATCAGATCGGCCACGAGCACATCGTGGATATCAGCGACTTCGGCAACACGCCCGACGGAGAATTCTACTTCGTCATGGAGTATCTGCAGGGCGAGTCGATGGCCGAGCGTCTCAAGCGCGAGGAGAAGATCCCGCCCTCGCGTGGCTT
>DASRQT010000210.1:0-10107 GCA_035696485.1 Polyangia bacterium
GGCCCCCGCAGCAGTCGCGAACGTGGATGATGAACTCGGACGAGCGATCTTCGATCGATACCTCGACTCGCCCCTTGTCCGTGTATTTGACCCCGTTGTCGACCACGTTCTGGATGGCCGACACCGTCATCTGCGGATCGATCTCGACGATGGTGGCGGGGTCAAAGTCCATGCGTACTTGCAGGCCGATACCTTTGGCTTCGGCGGTAACGCGCGCGTCCGCGATCGCGTCCATCACGATGCTTTGCAGTCGGGCAGGTAGGGGCCGTGGATCCCCCTGTTCGGCTTCGAAGCGCTGGTGGACGAGGAAGTTGTCGATGAGATCGCGCAGGCGTTTGTGATTTCGCTCTATGATTTGGAACAGTCGCTCTTGCGTTGGGACCAGGCCCGCCCGGCGCAACTGCGAGGCCGCCGCCATCGCCGTGGTCAAAGGGTTGCGCAGCTCGTGGGTGATGAATCCGATATCCTCGGCCCGCTTGCGGCGAACCTGGTAATCGCGTGATTCGGCGTAGCTCTTGATTGCCACGGCGATGGCCGCCTCGATCAGATCCACTAGCCGATCCTGTTGCCGTCCGTCGGAAAGGATTCCTTCTTCGCGGGCGACGTCCACCAGAACTTTGCGAAGCAAGACGAACTCGTGAACGACTTGCTGGATGTCGAAGCCCTGACGGACCCGGGTCTTGCCGTGTTCCACGGCGACGTCCGCCCAAACGGCCTCCCCTTCCTGATTGCCGTTCCCATTGTCCGACTGGCGCAAGGACTCCGCCAGGCGATCTAGATAGTCCGGGACGGCGTCTCGTAGCTCGCTGGCTTCCAGTCCACGGTCACCGACCTCTGAGCGCACCCTGTCCAGCCAACCTTGTTCAATATCTCCTCGGCGTCCGGCGATTATCTCACCAAGCGAACGGCGGCTTTCCACCTGTTCCATCGAGTCCACGATTAGATTCTGGCAACAGAATTCAAACTGTCGAGATACGGTCTGGCGCGGAACACGCGAGCTCGACCGTAGCACCTCGACAACGCAGCGAGAGCTGATCCGCGCGTGTACTACCGAGGCGGTTCGAGGGGAAGCCTCAGCTCCAGCGTGGCGCCTTGGCCGGGCACGCTGCGGACGCCGACGTCGCCGCCCATGCGGCGGGCCAACTCTCGCGAGATGGCCAGGCCCAGGCCAGCGCCGCCCTCGCTGACGCTGGCGATCCGGCCCACCCGATAGTAGGGCTCGAAGATGGCGTCCTGTTCCTCGGGTGGGATGCCGGGCCCGGTATCCGTAACGGAGATGATACCCCAGCGTCGATCGTCCCTCATTTCAGTCACGCCACGCAGCGCAATGGTACCGCCACGGGGGGTATGCTTGACGGCATTGGAGATGAAATTCACCAATACCTGGCGGACGCGATTGGCGTCGGCATACACCACTAGATCCGACTGGTGAATCGTGAGCGTCAGGGCTTGTTCGTAAGCTGCAGCGCCGGACACCACAACCGCCTCGTGCATGATCGGCTGCACCGCGACCGCCGACCGACTGAGCTTGACGCCGCCCGACTCGACGATCGCCAATTCGAGGACGCTGGATAGCAGCTCATCGATGTGCCAGCAGGTCGACCGAAGTCGGTTCAGAATCCCGAGCTGCTTGTTCGTCAGGGCGCCCGGGTTCCCACTCTCAAGGACCTTTACGAAGAGCAAGATCGCCGCCAGCGGCGACCGCACGTCGTGCACCACCATGGCCAGCTGGCGCTCCCTGGCCGATTTCGCGGCGGACAGCACGCCGAGCTCTTGCTCCCGCCGGTGCGCTTCCTTGCCAAGCCGCGCATTGTCCAGGGCGACGACCGTTTGATCTGCAAGAGCGGTCAGCAGCCATTCGTCCTCCTCGGTGGGCCGCTCGTGCCCGCTTCTTGCGGCGACGAGTAGTCCGGTCACCTCGCCCCGCAAGATCAGGGGAACGGCGACCAGCTTATTTTCACCCGACACGAGCAAAGCCGCCGCCAGTGAGACCAGAAGGCGCTCGTCCAGCGGCGCACGGAACGTTTCGGCGACCTGGGGATCGACGCCGGCCGCCGCGCGCACACCCACAACGCCCTGCGCATCAGAGATTAAAAGGCAGGCCTTGGCGGCGGGCAGAATCTCGACGGCGCGTTCGACGGCCAGCTGCAACACCTCATCAATCGAGGCCAAGTCCGCGATGGCGTGGCTCACGTCGGTGAGCTGCCGCATCTTGCTCAATGAGCGTCGCGCAGCAGAGGCCGGAAACCCGGTCACGATGGGTGAACCGTCTGCGCTAGGCAATGGCTGCTCCCGTGGCAGCCAGCGTGAACGGATGCGGAGCCATGGCGTGAGCGCTGCCGCGGCACTTCATCACCTGTACCCTGCGCGGCGGCTCTGCGCCCATGTCCAGGGTTAGTTGGACCAGGTTATCGGTCATGTAGCTGATCGAGGCAAATCCTCGATCGTCGCTGATCAACGTCTGCAAGCCCGTCTCGAACGTAAAAAGGCTGGTGACGTCGCGCGCATAGAGCTGCTGCGCGAGCGCATACATATAGTCGCGAAACCGTTGCGGGTCGCTGGAGGCCATCGCCAAATCTCCAAGCGCGTCGATGACCACGCGTCGGATCCCCTGTTCCTGCACCACCTTGAACATACCGGCGACAATGCTGTCGATCTGGAGCTCGACGCCCGAGGTGTAGATGAGGTGCAGATTGGGTGGTTGCCCCCCCAGGCCTTTTAACATCCGGGCCAGCTGGGCGGGGTTTTCTTGAAAGTTCAAGTAGAGGCTCGGTTCCGCGGAACGCGCCCCTGCCAGGGCGAAGTGGAGGGCGAAGGTGGTCTTGCCCGATCCCGTGGGCCCGGTGACCAAGGTGTTGCTCCCCATCCAGAGTCCACCGTCCAGCATCGCGTCCAGCCCGGGCACGCCGCTGGCGACGCGCTGGGCCTTCGCCGCGTGCGTCGTCGGGACATTGGGGCTTACCAGCCGCGGAAATATCTCCACGCCCCCGGAGCCGATCGACATGCCATGTAGCCCCTCGAGGTAGCCGCTACCGCGCAGCTTGAGTACCCGGAAGAAGCGTTCGTCACGCGCTCCCGCTTCGCGACGAGCCAGCTCCACGATTCCGTCGGCCACCGCGAACTCCGGAAACCTGGGAATGTCGCTGGTCTGATACTCGCCGATGAAGAACGTCGTGGTCTGGTACGCCGTGAGGAGGCCCGCCAGCTCGCTCAGGAGCTTGCGCATCTCGGAGATAGGGGGCGAAAGATCGTGCAATGCCTTGAACGAGTCGACGACGATCATCTTGGGCGACGTCGTCTTGATGGCGGCCTTGATCCGATTCAGGAGGGCGGTGGGACCTTCTGTCGCCAACTCGGATCCGAGCGTGTCGTACACCACCGCACCGGCCATCTTCTCGGCGTCAAAGAACGGAAACTCCTGCACGTAGCGCAGCATCTTCTCCATCGGCTCGGAGAGCGTGCTCAGATAAAGGATGGGGCGGTCGCCGCCCGCATTCTCGAACACCATCTGCTCGGCGAAGATCGTCTTGCCGGTGCCGGGCTGCCCCATGACAATGTTGATTGAGCTGGACGGGAATCCCCCGCCCAGAATCCGATCCGCCTCGGGTATCCCAGTGCTGATCCGGCCGCGGCTCATCATGTCTCCTTGTTGTTTCCCCGAAGCCGAAGGGCCAGCAGGTCGCGCACTGTCGAAACCAGTGTCCCCTCCTCGAGCGGCTTCATCAGAAAAGCGTCGGCGCCTGACTCCTGGGATCGCTGCGCCGCCGCCAGCACGCTGAAGATCACGACGATGATCTCCTTGGTGGCCGCGTCCTGTTTGAGGCGCCTGCAAAGCGTGAGGCCGTCAACCTTGGGTATGAGAATCTCGGTCACGACGATCTGCGGGCGCAACTCGCGCGCCCGTGCCAACGCGGAGGCACCGTCATCGACGAACTCGACCGAGAATCCAGCTTCGTTCAGAAAAAACTGCTCTAGCTCACGAATGTGCGGGTCCCGCTCGACAACCAGAATCAACGCCCCGACACCCTGTTCCTTCAGCGCCACGGCCGGATACCTTGACAGAAACGGCTTACGCCTTCACCTCTGAATCGCGTGAATCGCGGTTTTTCTATTCAGGTGCACTGCTGACAGCGCCGATCAGTCCACAATCAAGCCGGCGTACGATGCGATGTCGGCGGCTGTGTCGATGTCCTCGGCGCCTTCTGGCCAGGCGACTGCCGCGATCTCCGAAGGGCATTGCCGCAGTAGCGAGCGCGCGCCGACGTCTCCCGACAGCGCCTCGAGGCGGTGAAACATGTGTGACGGGAACAGCGCTGGAACCCCCAGCAAGCTGGCATATCCGGAAGCGACGATGCGTGTGGCGCTGTCCGACGCGGCGAAGAGCGCGTTCAGGTGAGCCGCGGATAGATGGGGCTGGTCCGCCACCGCCAGCAGCACCGCGTCGCAATCGCGTGCCCGCGCCCAGGCCGCGGCCGCTCTTACCGACGACGACATCCCTTGCTGCCAGTGCGGATTCTCGATCACCTCGGCACGCGTGCCGCCGCTCACCAACACATTGGCCACGCGGCGACCGGCGCCCACGATCACCGCCACGCGGGTCGCCAGCGACTGAAAGGCCGCTTCGACCGCCCGGAGCAACAGCGGTTGGCCGCGATAGGACAGAAGCTGTTTCGGCCGACCGAGTCGTCGCGATGCGCCCGCCGCCAGCACGGCACAGCCGATTGAAGGACTGGCCATTATCGTCCGCTTCCCATACCCACGGACAGGCTTTCGAGTGGCGCCAGCGCCGGGAAGGACGCCGACCCGTGAATCGCTCGTGCTTGCTGGGATAGATGGCCCGCCGCCGCGCCGGTCACTACCGCCTGGGCCTGGGCAATGATCGAGAGCGCGATCTCGTCGGGGGTTTCTGCCCCCAATTGCAATCCGACCGGCGCATGCAAGCGCCCGCGCTGCTCCTCGCCTTGCGCGCCTCCGCCGGGCAGCGCGGCGAGCAGGCGATCGGTGCGACGCCGCGGACCCAGAACCCCGATGTAGTTGGCCTTTGACGACAGCACCATCGCCAGGGCCTGGCGGTCGTGTTCGAGATTGTGAGACATGACCACCGCCAGCGGTCGAAGGCTGGCCTCGATGTGCGACCGCAGCGCCGCGAGATCCCCCGCGCAAACGCGATCCGCGGCAGCGAAGCGCAGCTTGGTCTCGGCCCGCCCCTGCGGATCCCATAGTGTAATGGTCCAACCCAGCGCGCGGGCCAGGGCAACCACCGGGACAGCGTCGGGTCCGCTGCCAAAGACGAACAGGTGCGGGGGCGGGCCGAGCCGTTCGGCCAGCGCCTCGACGCTGCCGTCGGGCAAGGCGACGTTGACACTGGCAAAGGAACGCGAGCCGGTCGCGTTGGCGCGCGCCAGCGCCCGGCGCGCCCGTTCGATCGGCACCGCGAACGGCGCCGAGCCGCCCATCGCCGCCGGCACGCCACAAGCGGTCAGCGGAGGTATCACCCAGCGCGATCCCACCGGCACCTCCGCGCGCACCGATCGAAAGACGGTCAGCAACTCGATGTTGGCTTCCTCGTCCAGCGCGGTCTCCAGCAGCAGCAGCGGATGCTCGACGGCGTTCGCCAGCACACGCTCGAGCAGGATCTCGACCACGCCGCCGCAGCCGGTTCGGGCCTGGGGTTCCCCGTCGCGATCGTCATCACTGGTGGAATCAAACGTCAGCAATGCCGGCGCCCCATCGCGCGTGTGCCACCAGCCGCGCCGGATCAGATCCTGTTCCAGGCAGCCGCCGCTGACCGATCCGGCCACGCGGCGATCGTCGGCGATGATCATGCGCGCGCCCGGGCGCCGATACGATGACCCGCGCACGGCCACCACGGTCGCCAGCAAGAAGGGCTGGCCCGTCGCGCGCAAGCCGCGCGCCGCATTGACGATGGCCTTGAGGTCGCTCATGGCGCGGCAGCCGGCATGTCAGACGAGGAGCTTGTCGAGGGTGATGGGGAGCTCGCGAACGCGTTTCCCGGTGGCATGAAAGACGGCGTTGGCGATGGCGGCGACCACGCCGGTGATGCCAATCTCGCCGATGCCCTTGGCGCCAACCCCGCTGACGTGAGGATCGTCCTCGTCGACCATGATCACGTCAATGTCGGGAACGTCGGCGTGAACGGGGACGTGGTAGTCGGCCAGATCGCGGGTGACGGCGCGGCCGGTGCGGTGATCGCGCACCGTGTGCTCCTCGAGGGCGAAGCCGATCCCCCAGACGATGCCACCTTGAAACTGGCTACGCCCCGTGCGCGCGTTCAGGATCTTGCCCGCGCCGAACGCGCCGACGCACCTGGCGACACGCACCTCGCCCAGGTCCTCGTCCACGCGCACTTCAACGAACTGCGCGCCGAAGGAGTGCGTCGAGTATTTTTTCCGATCCTCGGGCGACTTGTTCTCGACCTGCACCACGATCTCCGGCTGGCCGCTGCGCGCGACGATGGCGGCGTAGGAGTCCCTCTTGTCGGGGTGGTGCTTGGAAAACAGGGCGCCGCCCGCGGCGTCGATGCCGTCGGGCGCCAGGCCGGAAAGGGGTGACTCGGGATGAGCTCTGCTGAGCTCGACCAGCTTTGCGCGCAGCTCCAGCCCCGCGCGCTTGACGGCCGAACCCGTGCTGGCCGCGGTCTGCGATCCCCCCGAGACCGGCGTCTCGGGAAACGCGGTATCGCCAAGCTCGAAGCGGACCTGCTCGAGGGGCAGCGCCACCGCGTCGGCGGCGATCTGGGTCATGATGGTGTATGTCCCGGTCCCGATGTCCTGGGTCCCGGCCTGCACCAGCAGCGTGCCATCCCGGCGCAGCCTGGCGACCGCCGAAGACGCGCTCTGCCGGGCGGGATAGGTGGCGGTCGCCATACCGAGACCGACCAGCCAGCGGCCGTCGCGCATCGCGCGCGGCTCGTGCCGCCGCCGGGCCCAGCCGAATCGCTCGGCCCCCTGGCGGTAGCACTCCCTGAGGACCTTGCTCGACCAGGGTTTGTCCTCGTCGAGATCGCGTTCGGCATAGTTGCGCAGGCGCAACTGCAGCGGGTCGAGCTTGAGTGCATACGCCAGCTCGTCCATCGCCGACTCGAGGGCGAAGCTGCCGCTGGATTCACCCGGCGCGCGCATGAATGTCGGCGTCGGAATGTCGAGCCGCACCAGGCGATGGGAGGTCACCACGTTCGGGCACGCGTACAGCATCCGGGCCGGCTTGGCGGCGGGCTCGACGAACTCATCGAAGCGCGACGTCTCGGAGATCACGTCGTGCCGGATCGCGGTGAGCTTGCCATCGCGATCGGCGCCCAGCGACACCCGCTGGACGGTCCGCGGTCGGTTGCCGACCTGCGCGAACATCTGCTGCCGGGTCAGGACCAGCTTCACGCCGCGCCCGACCATCCGGGCGGCCATCGCCGCCAGCGCCTCGTGCGCCCACGTGCTCCCCTTGCAGCCAAAGCCGCCGCCCACGTAGTGCGAGATTATGCGAACACTGGCGGGCTCGAGGCCGAACAGCGCCGCCATCCGCTTGCGCACCCCGAAGACGCCCTGGGTGGTTTCGTAGAGCACCAGTCGGTCGGCGCCCTGCCACACCGCGATCGTGGCGTGCATCTCCATCGGGTTGTGGTGCTGGACCGGCGTCGTGTACGTCTCATCGACGCGCGCGAAGGCCCTGGCCAGGCCCTGTTTGACGTCGCCGCGCGCCGAATCAGTGCTGCCGGTGGGCCCGGCCTTTTCGGGCGCGTAGGCCCGCGGCATCTCCGGTTCGATGGCAAAGGCCGCGGGTTGCTCGGCGTACTTGACCACGACCACGGCCGCCGCCTCCTGAGCTCTCTCGAGCGTATCCGCGACCACCACGGCGATGGGCTGGTCGTTGTAGAGGACCTGATCATCCTGCAGCAGCGAGAGGACCTTGTCCTGGGGCGTCGCCTTCTTGTTGCCCGCAACCCGGGGCGCGTTCGCGTGGGTCATCACCACCAGCACGCCCGGGACGCGAAGGGCTGCGCCCGTGTCGATGCTGACAATGCTGCCGCGGGCGATGGTGCTGGTCACGATGACGGCGTGGGCCACGTTCGCGATCGCCGTCTCCGCGGCATAGGTCGCACGGCCGGTCGCCTTCAAACGAGCGTCGACGCGTTCGATCCCCTTGCCAACGACCGGAGTCGTCATGCCATTTCTCCAGCACGCTCGAGCGCCCGCACGATGACGCGCGCCGCGAGCTTCACCTTGAAGGCGTTGTCGCGCACCGGCCGCGCGCCAGCCACGGCCGCCGTCCCGGCGCGCTCGAACAGCGGCCGCGACATCGGCTGCCCGACGAGAGCCTGCTCGGCCTCGCGGCTGCGCCACGGTCTTGTGCCCACACCACCCAGCGCCACGCGCGCCTGCCGGATGACTTTGCCGTCGAGCTCCAGCGCGACGGCGGCCGAAGCCAGCGCGAACGCGAACGAGGCGCGATCACGCGACTTGACGTAAGTGGACCGCCGGGCGAGCGCCGACGCCGGGAGGAAGACGTGCGTGACCAGTTCTCCCCGCTCGAGCACGTTCTCCACCTCGGGGTGCGCCGCCGGCAAGGTATGAAAGTCGCCGAGGGGGATCGTTCTCGGCCCTCGCGATCCGCGGGTAAATACCACCGCGTCCAGGGCGGCCAGCGCGACGCACATGTCCGACGGGTGAACCGCGATACACTGGTCGCTGCCGCCCAGGATAGCGTGCATGCGCGAAAATCCCTCGCGGGCGGCGCATCCCGATCCCGGCGATCGCTTGTTGCACTGCGCGACGCCGACGTCGCGAAAGTAGGAACAGCGTGTTCGCTGCACAAGGTTCCCGCCGACCGTCGCCATGTTGCGAACCTGCGGCGAGGCGCCCGACAGGATCGCCTGCGACAGCACCGGGTATCCGCTCGTGACGGCCGGGTGATAGGCGAGCTCGGTGTTCCGCACCAGCGCGCCGATACGCAACCCCTCGGCGGTCGACTCGATCTGCCCCCACGGCAGCGCATTGACATCGACGACCTCGGCCGGCGCCTCGACCCCGAGCCTCATCAGATCGACGAGACCCGTGCCCCCGGCGATGAACCGCGCCGCCGGATGCGTTCCCGCTTCGACGCCCGCGGCTTCGTCGCTGGCCTTGAAATACGCGAATGGCTTCATGGTCAGGTCGCCGTCCGCCGCACCGACGCGATGGCGCGAACGATGTTGCAGTAGGCGCCGCAGCGGCAGATGTTGCCGCTCATCTGCTCGCGGATCTCGTCGTCGGTCCTGGCCTTGGCCTCGCGAATCAGACCGATGGCGCTCATGATCTGACCCGGCGTGCAGTAGCCACACTGCAGTCCGTCCTCGGCGACAAACGCCTCCTGCATCGGGTGCAGCCGGTCGCCATCGGCGAGGCCTTCGATGGTGGTGATCGAGGAGCCCACGGTCATGACCGCCAGCGTGAGACACGCGTTCACGCGGCGGCCGTCGACAAGAACCGTGCAGGCGCCGCACTGTCCATGGTCACAGCCCTTCTTGCTGCCCGTCAGTCCCAGTCGCTCGCGCAACGCGTCCAGCAGCGAGACCCGGGGCTCGACCCGAAGCTGCTTCATCTTGCCGTTGACGTTCAGCGTGATGTCCATTTCGTGGGCGCCCGTGACGCCGCCACTGTTCACGGCCGACCCCCGCCCTGCATGCCTGCATCCCTCCAGCAGCATGAGCGCGAAGGCGCTGGCCAAGGCGGTCACCACCAGCTCGCGTCGTGACAGCAGCAACTTGCCCGCGTCGCCGCCCGCGAGCCGCCGGCCGGCGGCGGCCAGCGCATCCGCCAGCGCCTCGAGGGAACTGCCATCCCACGATTCGACGGTCTGCGCAAACCTGAGCATGGACCCGCCGTCGATCACGTAGAGGCCCAGCACGCCAGCGCCGTCGGCTTTCACGCCGTAGCGTGTGCGCAGCGCTCTCAGCTGCGCCCCCTGGATCTCGTCGCCCGAGGCGTGGATCTGAAGGTCGTCGTCCGGTCGGAAGGTCCACACCTCTTGGTCCGAGACCAGCACCATCACAGCGCCGAGGCCTCGAAGCTCGGCGCGAAGGTCGTTCATCAGCGGACCGGCGCGTCCCCAGTCCGG
>DASRQT010000211.1:0-4918 GCA_035696485.1 Polyangia bacterium
CGAACTCACTGTACTGCTACGGAGCAGGCAAGGTCGGCCTACGGGTCATCCCGCCGTCCGTTGCCACCGTGAACGCCCAGCGCGTCCACTGGGTCAATATCGCCCCGACGTTCAACGTCGACTACTCGGCTTTGGTCGCCGGTCAGGTCGACGTGACCAACGCCTGCACGATCATCGCGACCTGTCCGTAAGCAGACGTAACGCATGAATCCAAGGGCCCGGGGAGCAACCCCCGGGCCCTTTTTTTATGGCCGCGAGAGGGAGGGACGGCAAAGCCTGCCCGAGCTCTTCGCGGGAGGTGCGGAGGGGAAGGGTGGGGGCCCCCACCCTCTCCCCTCCGCAGTAGATCGACGGGCGTGGTTCGCTGCCGCTCTACCCCGGGGCACCCCTCGCTCCGCGCGGCAAAGCCGCGACGCGCTTGCTGTCGTCGCGTACGGCCGGGGTCAAGGAGCGTGGCTGGCGTTGACTGGAAGCGGGCGGAATGGCAGGATTCGCGCCTCTTCGTGCTCAAAGCGCTCACCATATTCGGCGGCAACGCCAATCGGGAACTGGCCGAGGCCATCTGCCGTTACGTCGAGACGCCGCTCGGCAACGCCGAGGTGACGCGATTTGCCGACGGCGAGATCTACGTCGAGATCAACGAGAACGTCCGCGGCGTCAACTGCTTCGTGGTTCAGCCGACCTGCTCGCCGGTGAACGACAACCTGATGGAGCTGCTGATCATGATCGACGCGCTCAAGCGCGCGTCGGCCGGCTCGATCATCGCGGTGATCCCGTACTTCGGCTACGCGCGGCAGGACCGCAAGAGCAAGCCACGCACGCCCATTTCGGCCCGCCTGGTCGCGGATCTTTTGACCGCGGCGGGTGTGGACCGCGTCCTGTCGATCGACCTGCACGCCGGCCAGATCCAGGGGTTCTTCAACATCCCGGTCGACCATCTGTACGGGATGCCGGTGCTGATGGATTACATGCGGACACGCTTCACGCACGAGGCGGTCATCGTGTCGCCGGACGCGGGCGGCGTGGAACGGGCGCGCGCGTATTCCAAGCGCCTCGGGACCAGCCTCGCCATCATCGACAAGCGCCGTCCGGCGCCCAACGTCAGCGAGGTGGTCAACATCATCGGTGACGTCAAGGGGCGAGACGCCATCATCGTCGACGACATGGTCGACACCGCGGGAACGTTGTGCGCGGCCGCCCAGGCCATCAAGCAGCAGGGCGCGCGCGCGGTGTTCGCGTGCGCCAGTCACGGCGTGCTGTCGCACCCGGCCATCGAGCGCATCAACGCGTCGCCGCTGGAGGAGCTCATCATCACCGACACCGTTCCGCCGCGGCCCGAGGTGCGGAGCTGCAGCAAAGTGAAGATACTTTCGGTCGCACGCCTGCTGGGTGAAGCGGTCAAGCGGATCCACCACGGCGACTCGATCAGCTCGCTGTTTATCTAGAACCAGGAATCAAAGGACTCAAGCCATGGATTTTGCAAAGGTCAGCGTTGAGCTTCGGAAGCAATCAGGCAAAGGCGGCTCACGCAAGGTGCGAGCGGGCGGCAAGGTGCCGGGCGTCCTCTACGGTCACAAGGCGGAGCCCCTCTCGGTGACGCTGAACGAAAAGGCGCTGCTGCAGTCGCTGGACAAGGAGCGGCGCCGGAACACGGTCTTCACTCTTAGCGTCCTCGGCGGAGCAAAGACCGAGGAGGTCACCGCCATGATCCGCGACGCGCAGATCGATCCCATGTCGCGGCGCCTGATTCACGTCGACTTCCTGCGCATCAGCCTCGATGAGGAGGTCAACGTCACGGTGCCGCTGGTGCTGATCGGCAAGGCGGTCGGCGTCACCAACGGCGGCAACCTGCACCAGAGCATGCACGCGATCCCGGTGGCCGCGAAGCCAGCTGCGATTCCGACCAAGCTGGAGGTAGACGTCACCATCCTGGACATCGGAATGGCGCTGCACGTCAGCGATCTCAAGCTGGCCGCGGGCGTGCGCGCGTTGCTCGATCCGAAGGACGCGATCGCGTCGGTGGTCGCGCCGAAGGCGGAAAAGGTCGAGGCCGAGGTCGCCCCCGTCGAGGGTGCGGTGCCGGCCGAGGGCGCAGCGGCTGCCGGCGCGGCAGCTCCGGAAGGCGGCACGGCCAAGGCGGCGCCGGGCGCGGCCCCCGCGCCCGCCAAGAAGGAAGGAGAAAAGAAGGGCAAGTAGCCCTGCTCCCCTCACGGGTCGTCGCCATGGAAGCTTGAGATGTGGCTGGTGGTCGGGCTCGGAAATCCGGGCTCGCAGTACGCGGGCAATCGCCACAATGTGGGCTTCGAGGTGGTGGACGAGCTCCTCTCTCGAGCCCGTGCGGCTCCGTTGCGCTCGAAGATGGGCGCGGCGGTCGGGGAGGCGACCTTGCGGGGACAGCGCATCCTTCTATGTAAACCCATGGAGTTCATGAATATCAGCGGCCAGGCGACGGCCCGGGTGGCCAGGTTCTGGAAAATCCCGGTCGAACAGACCGTCGTGGTTCACGACGATCTGGATCTGCCGTTCGGCCGGCTGAAGCTCGGAGCCGGCGGCGGCGCCGGCGGCCACAACGGGCTCAAGTCGCTGATCGGCGAGTTCGCGCCCGATTTCCTGCGCGTGCGTTTCGGCATCGGACGGCCACCGGTTGGTCACGACCCCGCCAACTACGTCCTGACCGATTTTTCGCGCAGCGAACGCGACCAGCTACCGGCGCTGTACGCCACCGCCGCCGATGCCGTCGAGGAGATCATCGGCAACGGCCTCACGGGGGCGATGAACCGATTCAACACGAAACCAAGATCAACCAAGAGCAATGGCCCTGGAGACGCCGCGTGATGGTCACGCGGGGCCTCCTCCTCCTTGCCCGTGGCAACACGGACCGTAGCCCATAGGGAGAACCGAAACATGGCACAAGTAAGACTCGGCTCCAGCCGCGACATGGCTGGCCGAAAACGCGAGTACGAAACCATCTACATCCTGCGTCCCGAGAGCACGAACGACGTGATCGGGCAGGTCAACACCAAGGTCCGCGGCGTCATCGAAGGCGGCGGCGGCACCTTGCTCAAGGTCGAGAACTGGGGCAAGCGGAAGCTCGCCTACGAGGTCGCCAAGCAGATGAAGGGGATCTACCTCTTCTTCTCGTACCTTGGAACCGCGGGTCTGGTCGAGGAGCTGGAGCGCAATCTGCGGCTGACCGACTCGGTCATCCGCTACTACTCGGTCAAGATGGCCGAGAACGTCGACCCGGCCACGCGCACGACCGAGGTGACCGAGGAATCCTTCACCAAGGCGGCCACGCCCGGTCCTGACGAGGAGGAGATCGCCACCGGTCAGGCCAACCTGCGCGCCGTGTTCGGCGACGACGAGGAGGGCGCGTTCGACTTTGAAGAGGCGGTGTTCGGCGCCGTCGATGAACCCCCTAGCCGGCGGGAGGACTAGAACATGGCCATGGATCGTGAAGAACGAGGCGAAAGAGGCGAGCGGGATCGTGACGCGCCCAAAAAACGCTCGATGGGTCGACGCAAGATGTGCAAGTTCTGCGGCGACGAGACCATCAAGATCGACTACAAGGACGCCGGCCTGCTCAAATACTTCATCACCGACCGCGGCAAGCTGGTGCCGCGCCGGATCTCGGGCAACTGCGCCAAGCATCAGCGCCGGATCGCGACGTCGGTGAACCGCGCGCGCATGATCGCGGTGATGCCGTTCGCGGTGACGGGAGCGTAGGTCATGCAGGTCATTCTCAAGGAAGATCTCGACAACCTCGGTAAGTCGGGTGAGGTGGTAAACGTCAAATCGGGCTACGGGCGCAACTACCTGCTGCCCCGAGGTCTGGCGGTGCCGGCCACGGCCGATGACATCTCGCGCGTCGAGCACGAGAAACGCGTCATCGCGTCGCGGACGGCCAAGCTGGCCAAGGAGACGCAGGCCGAGGCCGACCGGCTGTCCCAGGTCACCGTCTCGATCGCGCGCGCGGTCGGGGAGGAGGACAAGCTGTTCGGGTCGGTCACCAGCCGCGACATCGCCGAGGCGCTGGCTGAAAAGGGCGTCACCGTCGACGCCAAGAAGCTGGAATTGGAGGAACCCATCAAGGCGCTGGGCATGACCGAGGTCCCGGTGAAGCTGGGCCGCGGCGTGGTGGCCAAGATCAAGGTGTGGGTGGTCAAGAAGGAGTAAACGTCGTCAGGGGCGCTGCAGTCTGAAGCTGCTGGCGTAGCTGCCGTAGTCCGAAGACTGCACGCCGTGGCGCGTGCTGCCGCGATAAGCCGGGCGCCCGCCTTCCAGGATCACGGCCACGTTGCCGCCCGCGGGCGGGATGAGGCCGGCGTGGATGGCGGCAAGGCATATGGCGGAGTCGCCGGTGTAGACGTCGGTGCCCCACAGCCCGCCGCCAGCCGACGCGCAGTCGGCGGGACAGTTCACGACACGCGTGGTGCCGGGACCGCCCACGATCTCGATTGCCCGGTAGCTGCAGCCGGCTTCGATCACGCCGCTTGCCGCCAGGGCGCCGGCCTGGGGCGGGTAGCCCTGAGGCGATGGCGGTGGGTAACCCGGGGGAGGACCACCGGCGGGGGCGGCGCTGGTCATCACGGCAAAACTTTTTCCGTAGTCGCGAAAATCGTTGGATTGGATGCCGTTACGCGCGCTGCCGCGGTACGCCGGCCGTCCGTCCTGCACTTGCACCGGCACCACGCCGCCGCCGGTCGAGATCGCGCCGGCGTGAATACCGGCGCGGCAGATCGACGAATCGGCGGTGTAGACGTCTGTCCCCCATAGGCCCCCGGTGTCCGCGCAACCAGGCGGGCAGGCGACCTGGAACGTCGCTCCCGGGGCACCGGCGGGAAGGTCGTTGGCGGTATAAGAACACCCGGCCTCGATCGCGCCGCCGGCCTGCTGGCCGTAGGGCACAGGAGTGGGC
>DASRQT010000212.1:0-9236 GCA_035696485.1 Polyangia bacterium
TCCCCCTGGGCTACTTCAAAGCAAGGGCGAAAGACTACGGACTGCCCGTCGGTGTGTCAACGCTGTGTTGGTGTCGTAATCTAATTAGGATTATCCTGAATAATAGTATGAGCGCGCCCACCAAGATCACGTACGTCAGCTTGAGCGCGGATGATCCGGAGGTCAGCGCCGGGTTCGACAAGGCCATCGCGAAAGTCCGCGGCGAGCTGGGAAAAACCGTGCCGCTGCACGTCGGCGGGAAGACCAGACTCGCCGCATCGACGCTGGAGACCCGCAGCCCCGCCGACACGCGCGTGCTGGTCGCCCGCGTCGGCAGCGGAACGCCGCAGGACGTGACCGACGCTGTCGCCGCGGCGCGCGCGGCCTACCCGGCCTGGAGCGCGACGCCGTGGGCCGAGCGTGCGGCGCTGCTGGATCGCGCCGCCGAGATCATCCGCCAGCGACGGTACGAGCTATCGACCTGGCTGATCTTCGAGATGGGGAAGAACCGTGTCGAGGCGCTGGGCGAGATCGAGGAGACGGCCGATCTCATCGCCTACTACAGCCAGCAGATGCGCGACAATGGCGGGTTCGTGCGCGAGATGGGGAAGCTGTCGCCGACCGACCACAACGTCAGCGTGTTGCGCCCCTACGGGGTATGGGCGGTGATCGCCCCGTGGAATTTTCCCTACGCGCTGATGGCGGCGCCGGCCGCGGCGGCGCTGCTGACCGGAAACACCGTGGTGATGAAACCGTCGTCGGAGACGCCGCTTTCGGGCGTGAAGCTGTGCGAGATCTTCGAGGAGGCAGGCCTTCCGGCCGGCACCGTGAGCTGCCTGACCGGCAGCGGCCGCGTGGTCGGCGACGGCCTCGCGAAACATCCCGGCGTCGACGGGCTGACGTTCACCGGTTCGTACGACGTCGGCTTCAAGCAGCTCTATCAGCAGTTCTCGACGACCTATCCCAAGCCGTGCATCGTCGAGATGGGTGGAAAAAACCCGGCCATCGTCATGGACAGCGCCGATCTTGACCGCGCGGTGCAGGGCGTTCACCGGTCGGCCTTTGGCATGAACGGCCACAAGTGTTCGGCCTGCTCGCGCGTCTACGTGCACGAGGCCGTCGCCGACGAGTTTTTGCGCCGCCTGGAGCGGGCGGCCAACGAGACCCGCATCGGCGATCCGCTGGACAAGGGGACGTTCGCGGGACCGCTGGCGACCAAGTCGGGCTACGACGACTACCAGCGTTTCATCGGCCTGGCTGGCGAGGCGGTGCGCGCCGGCGGCGAGACGTTGCAGAGGCAGCCGAATTTCCAGCACGGCTACTTCGCGCGCCCGACGGTGCTGGCCGGACTGGCGCAGGACCACACGCTGATGCGCGAGGAGCTGTTCGTCCCCATTGTTTCGGTGCGCACCGTCGCCAACCTGGACGACGCGCTGGCGGCGGCAAACGACACGGCCTTCGGGCTCACGGCCGGTTTCTTCAGCCGCAAGCAGGACGAGATCGATCGTTTCCTCGAGCGCATCCAGGCCGGCGTCGTGTACGTCAACCGCGCGGCCGGGGCAACCACCGGTGCCTGGCCCGGCGTGCAGCCGTTTGGCGGCTGGAAGGGCAGCGGCTCGACCGGCAAGAACATCGGCGGCCACTACACCATCCAGTGCTATCTGCGCGAACAGAGCCGGACGGTGGTGGAATGAGCGCGGCGCCGACCCAGGCGGCGGCGCTGCGAGCGCTGGCGGCACAGCCCATCACCATCGTCATCGAGCCGCCCGGCCCGCGAGCGGTGGAGATGATCGCGCGCGAAAAGCCGTTCCTGTCGCCGTCGCTGATTCATTGCTACCCGCTGATGGTCCGGCGGGCCAGCGGCTCCATGGTCGAGGACGTCGACGGCAACATCTACCTGGACTGCCAGGCGGGCATCGCGGCCTCGTCGACGGGGCACTGCCACCCCGAGGTTTCCGCCGCCATCGCCGCGCAGGCGGAGACGTTGATCCACATCTGCGGCACGGATTTTCACTACCCGGGCTACGGAGCGCTGTGCGAGAAGCTGTCGCAGCTGGCGTCGCAGATCGGGGCGGCGACGACCACGTGGCAGACGTTCCTAACCAACTCGGGCACGGAGGCGGTCGAGGCGGCGATCAAGCTGGCGCGGAACCACACCGGGCGCGCGCAGCTGATCGCGTTTCGCGGCGGGTTCCACGGGCGCACCATGGGATCGCTGTCGCTGACCGCGAGCAAATCCAAGTACCGCAAGGGCTTCGGGCCGCTGCTGTCCGGCGTCCACCACGCCGCCTACGGCGTCGCCAACAGCATCGAGCGCGAGCTGTTCGCGCACACCGTCGCGCCCGAAGACGTGGCCGCGATCATCGTCGAGCCGGTCCTGGGTGAAGGTGGCTACATCGTTCCGCCGCCAGGGTTCCTGCAGCATTTGCGCGATACCTGCGACGCCTACGGCATCATGCTGGTGTTCGACGAGGTGCAGACCGGCATGGGGCGCACCGGGCGCATGTTCGCCGCCGAGCTCGAGGGCGTGGTGCCGGACATCATCGCGCTGGCAAAGGGGATCGCGTCGGGCATGCCGCTCGGGGCGATGATGGGGAAGACGGAGGTCATGACCTGGCCGGCCGGCAGTCATGGATCCACCATCGCCGGCAACCCCGTGTGCATCGCAGCGGCGCTGGCCACCATCAAGCTCCTGGAGGGAGGCCTGGTGGAAAATGCCGCGCGCGTGGGCACGGTTCTCAAGAATCGCCTGGCGCGCGATCTGGCCAGCGACCCCAAGGTCGAGGAGGTGCGCGGCGTCGGTCTCATGATCGGTGTCGAGATGCGGACGCCGGCGCACATGGACGCGGTCGCAGACCTGTGCTTCCGCCGCGGCCTCTTGGTGCTCGAGTGCGGCCGCAAGACCATCCGGTTCTCGCCGCCGCTGACCTTCACGCCCGAGCAGGCGGACATCGCCGCCAGCGTCTTCGTGAAGGCGTGCCGAGACGCCGAGCCGTGACGGACGACAACCTGGTCACGCGCCAGGGCGAGCGCGTCTTTTACACGTGGACCGCACAGAAGAACGCCGTTCCGCTTGAGATCGTCTCGGGGCGAGGCGCCCGCTTCACAACCGCGGACGGCGCATCCTGGTTCGACCTGGGCAGCATGACCTGGAACGCCGGGCTCGGACACGGCCACCCGCGCATGCAAAAGGCGCTGGCCGAGGCGGCGGCGCGTGGGCTGCTCGCCTATCCGACCTCGGTCTTCCCGGCCAAGGTCCGCGCTGGCGAGCTGCTGGCGGAGGTGGCGCCGCCCGGGATGAGCAAGAGCTTCCTGTGTCTGTCGGGCGCCGAGGCCAACGAGAACGCCGTCAAGATGGCGCGCCTCGTGACCGGACGGAACAAGATCGTGGCGCGCGCCCGCAGCTATCACGGCGCGACGCTGGCGATGCTGTCATTGTCAGGTGATCCGCGGCGTGAGCGCTTCGAACCCGGCCTGCCCGGCGTCGTGCGCATGGCGGATCCGTACTGTTTCCGCTGCCCGTTCGGCAAGGAGCCGCAGACCTGCGCCCACGAGTGCGCAGGCGATCTGGAGACGGTGGTCCTGCGCGAAGGTCCCGAGACGGTGGCGGCGGTGATTCTGGAAGGGATCGTGGGCGCCAACGGCGTCTTCGTCCCGCCACCGGGGTACTGGAAGAGGATCCGGACCATCTGCGACCGTTACGGCATCCTGCTGATCGCCGACGAGGTGCTGTCGGGATTTGGGCGCACCGGGCGTTGGTTTGCCGTCGATCACGACGGCGTCACCCCCGATCTGATGACCATGGCCAAGGGGCTGACCGGCGGCTATGCGCCGGGCGGCGCGGTGCTGGTCACGGATCGCATCGCGCGCCACTTCGACGACGAGGTCCTGTGGTGCGGCCTGACCAGCTACGGGCACCCGCTGGTGTGTGAGGCGATCGTGGCGGCGATCGAGAGCTACCGCGACGAGAAGCTGGTCGAACGCGCCGCCGCGCTGGGCATCCGGCTCGGGGCTCGCCTGCGCGAGCTCGCCGCCAGCCGCCCGACCATCGCCGAAGTGCGCGGCATCGGCCTGCTGTGGGCGTTGGAACTGTGTCGCCCGGGAACGCGCGACGCCTTGGGCGCCCCCGAGATGAGCCGCGTGGCGGACGCATTGCGCCGGCACCATCTGCACATGCAGAGGCGCGACAACCTGGTCTACATCGCCCCGCCGCTGGTCATCACCGAGACCGATCTGGATGAGGCCTTGACCGAACTGGGCGCGGCCCTGGACGAGGCCTTCGCGTGACCAGCATCGACCCGGTGGAAAAGGTTTATGCCAGCGTCGAGAGGGCACTGGACGATGTGCTGCGCGACGGGATCGCCATCATGTCGGGGGGCTTCGGGTTGTCGGGAAACCCTGAGGCCTGCATCACCGCCATCGCCGCGCGCGGCGTGCGCAACCTGACCATCATCAGCAACAACTGCGGCAACCAGGGCCAGGGGTTGGCGGTGCTGCTCCAGAACCGTCAGGTTCGCAAGGTGATCTGCAGCTTCATCGGAGGGAACCCCGATCTGGCCGAGCAGTACCTGGCCAAGCAGATCGAGGTCGAGCTCAATCCGCAGGGGACCCTCGCCGAACGCATCAGGGCCGGCGGCGCCGGCATCGGCGGCTTCTACACGCCGACGGGCGTCGGCACCACTGTCGCCCTAGGCAAGGAGGTCCGCGAGATTGACGGGCGCCGCTTCCTCCTGGAGAAACCACTGCGCGCCGACGTCGCGATCGTCAGGGCCGCCGTCGGCGACCGTTTCGGTAACCTGCGGTTTTATCGCACGTCGCGCAACTTCAACCCGCTGATGGCCATGGCCGCCGACGTGACGATCGCCGAGGTAGACAAGCTGATCGACGTCGGCGCGCTGGATCCCGACGACGTCCACCTGCCAGGGCTGTTCGTCAACCGCATCGTCGAGGTGCCGCAGCACAAGAACGTGATCGAGTTCCGGACGGTGCGCCCGTGAGCTGGTCGCGCGACGACATGGTCCGGCGCGCGGCAGCCGAGGTCGCGCGCGGCCAGATCGTCAACCTCGGCATCGGCCTGCCGACCGAGGTCGCGAACTTCATCCCGTCGGGGCTGTCGGTGGTGCTGCACTCGGAAAACGGATTGCTGGGCATGGGACCATTCCCCCGCGCGCACGAGGTCGATGCCCAGATCATCAACGCCGGCAAACAGACGGTCACCGCCCTGCCCGGCGCCAGCACCTTCGACTCCGCGCTGTCGTTCGCGATGATCCGCGGCCGCCACGTCGATCTCGCGATCCTGGGCGGCCTGGAGGTCGCCTGCACCGGCGATCTGGCCAACTGGACCGTCCCCGGCAAGATGATCACCGGCATGGGCGGCGCCATGGATCTGGCCGCCGGCGCCAAACGCGTCGTGGTCCTTCAGAGCCACACCGCCAAGGACGGCAGCTCCAAGCTGGTGCGGCGCCTGACCTTGCCGGTGACGGCGCTCGCCTGCGTCAGCCGCGTGATCACCGAACTTGGTGTCTTCGACGCCGGCGGCGATCACTTCCGCTGCGTCGAACGCGCCCCCGGCGTCGATGAGGCGACCGTCACCAGCAGCACCGGCGCCCCGGTCGTGTTCTGACGGGAGTCCCGACTAGGTGCCGTCTGGCGTGTAGTCCCACCACAACCACTTCATGTGCATGGGATGCACGGAAGCGCCCTGGACCGGCGGGTAGTGCATGCCGTCGCCGGTCATGAAGAGGTACTGGTAGCCCTTTTCTTTCAGCGCCGCCGCCATGTTCTTGTTGGCCTGCAGCCAGTCTCTCGTACCCATGTCTCTGGAGCCGGCATCTCGGGTAGAGCTGACCAGCGTCACGCGCAGCGGCTTGACCGGCGTGCTCCGGATCAGATCAGGGTACGTGTTGCCGCCGGGGTTCTGCAGGGCGGTGAAGCTGCCATTGTCGCTCAGCACGCGGCGGAATTGATCCGGCCGCTGCCAGGCCGCCGTGAACGCGGCGATTCCGCCCGAGCTCTGACCACCCAAGCCCCGCCCCTCAGGATTCTTGGTGATCTTGTAGCGCGCCTCGACCATCGGCAGGATCTGCGTCAGGATGAACGTCACGTATTTGTCGTTCAGCGAATCGTAGTCGACGCTGCGCTGGCCGGTGGCCGGAATGAACGCCACCAGCATCACCGGCAGCTCGCCCTTGGCGATCAGGTTGTCCAGCACGTTCGGCGTGCGGAAGGTCCCGTTGCGATCGCCGTACAGACCGCCGTCCTGAAAGACCATGAACGCCGCCGGCTTCGCGGCGTCGTATTGCATGGGCACATACAGGGTCCAGCTGCGGGGCGTGTTGAAGCTGATGATCTGACCCCGCGGAACCCCCGCGGCGACGCTGGCCGACTCGGGCGGCAGGGGATACGGCCCCAGCTTGTTGTACTCGGTGCCGTCCGCGATGGGCGGCATTCCCGGCTTGGTCGGACGGGGCATGCCGCCGACGTCAACCGGCGGCGCGACTTCAGGACTTGCGTCCACCACCGGGCCGGCGTCCGGCACCGGTGCGACGCCGCCGCTGCCGCCGGAAGCCGACCCGCCGGTGCCGGTCGTCATACCGGCGGCGCCGCCGGTGCCGATCGCGCCGCCGGAGCTGCTGCCGCCGGTGCCGGACCCCGCGTCCTTGGCGGATTGCGGGGGCGTGACGGCGCTGTCACAACCGAGCGCCAGCAAGCAGACGGACAGCGGCAAAATCAATCGGCCGCGCGGAAGCATGACAGAGGCCATTTCGGGGATTCCTTATCCGGCTTGATTCCAGTCCGGAACGCGTCACCCGCCGCCAGCCCTGGCCCCCTGCGGAATCAACCAATTGGCGTCAGACGCCACGTTGTTCGCTTGTCGTTACTGGAATACTACATATCCCACAACCCTGTCCACTCCGCTTGGAGGCGGCGCTACGCGGCGGGCGGATTGGGCGGCTCGAAGCCGAGGCGTTTCAGCGCGGCGTTGACCGCCTTGAGATCGCTCCACGCTTCCTTCTTCTTGCTGGGATCGCGCAGCAGGTACGCGGGGTGAAACGTGGGCATGAGCGAGATGCCCTCGTAGCTGCGGAAACTCCCGCGCAGGCGTGAGATGGGCGTGTCGTCGCGCAGCAGGCACTGGGCCGCGAACTTCCCCAGGGTCACGATCATCCGCGGGCGGATGGCGCCAAGCTGCTTCTTCAAAAACGGCTCGCAGCGGGCGACCTCGTCGGGCTCCGGGTTGCGATTTCCCGGCGGGCGGCACTTGATGACATTGCAGATGTAGACGTCCTCGCGGCGATAGCCCATGGCCTCGATCATCTTGGTCAGCAGCTGCCCCGCCTTGCCGACGAACGGCTCGCCCTGTTCGTCCTCGTCCGCGCCCGGCGCCTCCCCGACGAAGACCAAATGAGCGTTCGGATTGCCGACGCCGAAGACGATGTTCTTTCGCCCCTTGGCCAGGCCGCAGCGCTGGCAGTCGCCCAGCTCCTCGCGGATGGCTGGCAGGTGATAGCGCGGCGCCGCCGGAGACTCAACATCGTCGGCGGCGATCAGCGGTGGTGGAGACAGTGACGGCGACGGCGACATCGCTGGCGGCGACGGCGAACGGTTGTCGACGCGCGGAGCTCGCGGCGCGCGCGGCACGCCCAGCGCCCCCGATCGCGCTCGCGCTGACAGGTTGGTTCGTACGCGGGCAGCCAACTGCCGCGCCTCCTCGCGGAGATCCGCGCCCAGATTGACCGCGTCGTCGCCGGCGTCAGCGTCGCCCATGAAGTCCTCCGCTGCCGGGCGTGGGCGGGCGCGGCCCGTGCGGCGTCGCCGGCGAGGGCGCGGCCGATAGATGTTCGCCCGTGATGAGCGCGTCGACGGCCAGCGCGTAGTAGAAGGTCGCGGCTGTCTCCGGATCGCGGATGCTGCGGTCGCGACCGAGGGCACCGTCTCGATCGCCGTCGCGCCGTTCCAGCTCGTCCATGATGTCGGTGTATGCCTGCAGGAACATGGGATCGGTCGACACCACGTACGCGCGCCCGAGACCCCACGCCGAGCAGGCGTTCCAGGTGTTTTCGTCCAACCGTCGCGCCACGAACGACTGCGGCGCGATGGGGGCCACCCGCTCGCGCAGCCAGGCGCCGACGAAGGGCGTGTTGCCCTCGCTGGCGATGATCGCCAGCACGCGCGTGGCGGTGGTCGACGAAAAATCGAACAGCCCGCTCGATGCCGCCGGTTCGGTCGCCCACGGCGGCGGCGCCTTCATGCCGAAGGCGCGCTCCACGAACTTGCGCCCCCCGGCCAGCAGGCCTCGGTCCTCGACCTCGCGCGCGTACGTGATGAGCGCCCAGGCCAGAAAACCCGGATCGCGGAACTCGCGCTCCGAGGGCGTCTCGAGATCGGCCAGGTACGTGGACAGCACGCGCGCCGCGCCGTCGATCAGCGCCTGTCGCCCGGCCGGCACCGGCGCGACCGCCCGTTCCCCGACGGCGCCCAGCAACGCCAGCGCGCAATCGTAGGCCGCCTCGTCGCTGGCGCCGCTGTCGATGCCCTCGGGTATGAATCGCTTCCAGACCGATTCCACGAAGGCCCACCCGGCGCTGCGCATCGCGACGAAGCGCCTGTCTCCCGACAGCCGCTGCTGGCGCGCCCAGACCCAGATCGCCGCCAGCGTGCCGTGGAAATCCAGATCCTCGGAGCCCGGCCACGGCGGGACGTTCCCGCGCGCGACGCCGCGCACGCCCTGGCGATCCGCGAACACCGAACCGGCCTGCGTCAGGTGACGGATGGCCTGCGGCGCGTAGGTCTTGAGCCGCGGATCAGGCATGCGTCTTGATGAGTGGCTGGACGGACGACGGCCCCAGTCGCGGTGCCAGCAACGTCCACAGCCGGTCCGCGATCACGGCCTTGGCCGCGCGCGAAAACGGCACGGCCGATCCGTCGGCGAAAACCACCGTCACCGCGTTGTCATCGGCGCCAAACCCGATCCCCACCTCGCTAATATCATTGGCCACGACGACGTCGCAACGTTTCTCCGCCAACTTGGCCCGCGCGCGTTCGGTCAGGGCGGCCCCGCCCGTCACCTCGGCGGCAAACCCGATGAGCAGCGGCTTCGGCCCGCGACGACCATGACCCAGCCGCGCCAGCAGGTCAGGGTTGGCGGTCAGCGTCAAGGTCCTCTCCGACGGTGCCAGGCGCCGTGACAGCTTGCCGGCCGCGCGCGCCGCCGGGCGGAAGTCGGCGACGGCGGCCGCCATCACCACCACGTCAGC
>DASRQT010000213.1:0-2606 GCA_035696485.1 Polyangia bacterium
GACGAAAACGAGCCGACCCTGCCTTATTTCGAGCCGCCCGTGTTCGATACGCCGGAGGAGCCGACGCAGGTGACCGCCGACGCCGAGATCCCCTTCGCGACCCCACGAGCGGAAGCGCCCGAGATCAACGAGGTCGAGGCCGCGCTGGGCGGGCAGACGATCGAGATGGATGGTTCGTGGGAACGCCCGACCCTGGTCGCCGATCTTGAAGAGGTGGAGGCGCTGGCGGCGCAGTCGGCGGAAGTTGACGCTGCGGCCGAGGAGGCACCCGCGGTCGAATCGGCCGGGCGCCTGGAGAGCATCCTCCAGAGCGTGCTGTTCGCCTCCGATCGACCCCTGAATCTGTCCGAGCTGAAGCGCCTCGTGAACGAGCGCGACGGCAAGAAGATCTCCGCCGCGCTGGATGATCTCGTCGCCCGTCACCAGGAGACCGGCATCCAGCTGGTCGCGGTCGCCGGAGGCTGGCAGTTCCGGACCCACCCCGAGAACGGGCCCTGGGTCGGCAAGCTGATGGCCGGTCGCCCGGCACGCCTGTCGCGCGCCATGCTGGAGACACTGTCGATCATCGCGTACCGGCAGCCGATCACGCGTCCCGAGATGGACGACATCCGCGGCGTGGACTGCGGGCCGGTGCTGAAGACGCTGCTTGACCGCAATCTAATCCGGATGATCGGCAAGAAGGAAGAGGTCGGGCGTCCGATTCTCTACGGCACGACGCCGGAGTTCCTGCGCACGTTCAGCCTGCGCGATCTCGCTGAGCTGCCGACGCTGCGCGAATTCCACGAGCTCGGCGCGGCCGAGATGGCCAAGGTTGACGCCCAGTCGGGGCGCACCAGCGCCGAAGGTGAAGCGGAGTCCGCGCCGGTCAGGATGCCGCCGCCGACCGAGCTGCCGACGCCCGACGACAATGAAGAGGACGAGCTGTTGTCGGATCTCGACCGTGCGTCGAGCCTGGCCGCCAGCGCGGCCAAGGCGCGCGAGCCGGAGCCATCGCCAGACAGTCCCGACGAGTCGCGGACCTAAAGAGGACGGTCATGAGGTTGCAGCGGTTTCTGGCGCAGGCCGGTGTGGCCTCGCGCCGCCAGGCGGAGCAGTTGATCGAATCGGGGGCCGTCAAGGTCAACGGCGAACCGGTGACCACGCTGGGGACGCAGGTCAGCGAACGGTCTGATCGGGTCGAGGTCAACGGCCGGCGCGTCGTGCCCGACAAGATGATCTACCGCGTGCTGCTGAAGCCGCGCGCTTGTCTGGCCACGCTGCAAAAGACCGGAGACCGTCCCACCATCGGGCGATACCTTCGCGATCCCGAGCCCGGCTTGCAGGTGGTCGCGCCGCTGGACTTCCCGGCCGAGGGTCTGGTCTTGCTGACGACCGACGGCGAGCTGTCGGAGGCCATCGCCAAACCGGCCACGCGGTCCAGGAAGGGGCCGCGCAAGCCCGCGACCGACTCGCCCGAAGGCGTGGTCATGACGTATCACCTCAAGTTGCAAGGGATGGTCAACGACGACCACGTCATGCGTTTGCTGCGAGGGTGGCGCTGGGAAGGGCGGCAGGTGCTTCCGCAGGCGGTCGAACCGCTGGCCAAGACCGACAAAAACACCTGGATCGAGATGGTGGTCGCCGAGACGCGCCCGCGCGCATTGAAGGCAGGCGGCGACGTCATTCGACACAGCGTGCTGAAGATTTCGCGCGTGCGCCTGGGAGGTATCTCGTTTGAAGGCCTCCCGATGGGCGGCTGGCGCGATCTGACGAAACCGGAGATCTCGGACCTCCGCCGCCGCGCCGGCCTCGATTAGCGGACGCTGCTGGCGAAAATAGCGGCGCCAATGTGATAAAACTCGCGCCGTGGCAAAGATAACGCGGGCGCTGATCTCGGTGTCGAACAAGGCCGGGCTGGTCGACTTTGCCCGCGGGCTGGCCAGCCAGGGCGTCGAGATCCTGTCCACGGGTGGGACCGCGAAGAGCTTGCGCGAGGCCGGGATCGCGGTGCGCGAGGTCAGCGACTTTACCGGGGCGCCGGAGATCCTGGACGGACGGGTCAAGACGCTGCACCCGCGCGTGCACGGCGGCATCCTGGGACGGCCGACGGCGCAGCACCGCCAGGAGATGCAGCAGGCGGGGATCGTCCCCATCGATCTGGTCGCGGTGAACCTGTACCCGTTCCGCGAGACGGTGGCGCGCGGCGCGCCGTTTGACGAGATCATCGAGAACATCGACATCGGCGGTCCGGCGATGATCCGGTCGGCGGCCAAGAACCACGAACGGGTCGCCGTGGTGGTCGAACCGGCCGACTATCCGCGTGTGCTGGGGGAGATGGCCGCGTCGGGCGAGGTGTCGGAGCGGCTGCGTTACGATCTGGCACGCAAGGCGTTCGCGCACACGGCCGCTTACGACGGCGCCATCGCGTCGCACCTCGGGCGGGTGGCGTTCCCGGAGGCGGCGCCCGCGGATTTTTCCGACACGCTGCACTTCTCGGCGTCGCTGGTGCGCGCCCTGCGCTACGGCGAAAACCCGCATCAGAAGGCGGCGTTCTATTCGCTTGGCGACAACAGCGGACCGTCGCTGGCGCGCGCGGAGATCCTGCAGGGCAAGGAGCTCAGCTACAA
>DASRQT010000214.1:0-4046 GCA_035696485.1 Polyangia bacterium
CTGATCGATGTGGAACTGGGGTCGAACCCTACCTGGCAGCAGATCACGTCGCGGCTGGGGAGCACGATCGCTATTATCGGCGCGCTGTGGGCGGCTTCGTTCGTCGTCGTGTTGACCGACCGAAAGGGACTGGCCTTGCACGATCATGCGACGGACACCTCCGTCGTCGCGGTGTAGTCGGCGCGGCGGCCGGTCGCTGGTGATGCCGCCCGAGGTCGACAGAAGTCGGACGCCGTGTCGCCCGTCGCGCCGGGCGGCGGCTGCGGCCGCGCTGGCGGTGACCCTGTTTCTGGGTATCGACGTCGCCGAGGCGGAAGTGCCGGCGGCCCCGCCCGGTCCCGGGCCGACCGAACCCCTGGCCGGGATCTCGGGCGACACGGCGTTCCTGCGCTCATCGAACAATCTGTTCGTGGTCTTTCCCAGCGCGCTCCTGCAGATCGACGGTCTGTTCTTCACCAGGCAGATTCCCAAGAGCGGCTTTGTTCTGCGGCGCGTGCGCCTGGAGCTGGCGGGATGGATCGGCCCGGCCGTGTACTACAACATCGCCGGCGACTTCGGCGCGCCGCCGCCGCCCGACGCCGATCCGGTCGCCCCCAGCAATCTGGCCGCCACCGACGCGTACATCGCGCTCGGGCCCTGGGGCGACGCCGCGATCCTGCAAGTCGGCCAGTTCGACGCCCCCTTCACGCTGGAGAACCGGACCTCGGACAAGTACCTCGATTTCATGGAGCGATCGCTGACCGTCCGCGCGCTGGGCGCTCCGACCAACAAGGATGTCGGCGTGATGTTGCACGGCGCGGACGACCGGCGCTTCATCTACTACTCGGGCGGCGTGTTCAACGGCGATGGCCCGAACTTCCGCAACGTCGACAACCAGTTCAACCTGATCGGGCGCGCCTGGGTGGCACCCTTCGCGCTGGACCGCGGGTCATCGCTGGGCCGGATCAGCGTCGGCGGCTCGTTCTGGAGCGGCCGCCACCTGGGCGGTTTGCCTTATGCGACCCAGACCACGGCGGGCGGCCTGCGGTTCTTTGATCCGCGCTGGTCGATCGGCCGCGGGGCTGCCACGACCACGGTGGAGATGCATCAGCACGGGCGCATGTACGCCTATGCGGTCGAGCTGAACGCGCCGCTGACGCCGCGCCTGGGCCTCCGGGGCGAGTACGTGTTCAAGCACCAGCAGCTGGCCGAGGACGACATCAGCGACGCGGCCGCCGGCCGGCTGACCATCCTGGGCAATGCCGTGGTCAACGGTTACGCGGCCTACGGCGACCTGTGGTGGTGGTTGATCGGCGACGATCGCATGCTGCCGGCGCCCGGGCTGCAGCTGCCAAAACGCCTGACCGGCGTCGTCGACGGCATCGCGCCCTACGGCCTGATGCTGGCGCTGCGGGGCGAGGTGATGCGCCAGGACGTATCGTCCGACACCAAGACGCTGGCCAATCCCAACCTGGCGACCACGCGTGTGATGTCGTTCTCTGCCGGCCTCAACTACTGGTACTCGAGGCATTTTCGCTTCTCAACCAACTACGTCGTGAACATCTTTGGCGGCACGACCGAGAACATCAAGGTGCTCACCGCCAGCATGCCGGTCGAGCACGAGGTCCTCCTGCGGCTAGCCATCGCTCTCTGACTCGGATATATACCGCCGGCATGAGGTTGCTGCCGCACGACAAGACCTTCTTCTCGCTGTTCGAGGCCCAGGGCAAGAAGACCGTAGAAGGCTGTCGGGCATTGCTCGACATGGTCGAAAACCCCAAGGACGTCGAATCCCAGGCCGAACGCGTCAAGCAGATCGAACACGAGTGCGACGAGATCACGCACTCGGTGGTTGAGCTCTTGCACAAGACGTTCATCACGCCGCTGGATCGCAACGACATCTACACGCTGATCACCAAGATGGACGACATCATGGACCTGGTCGAGGCGGCGGCCGACCGTCTGTCGCTGTACGAGATCCGGGTCATGACCAAGGAGGTCGGGGATCTGGCGCGCTGTCTCGTGACCAGCGCCGAGCACGTCCTGGGCGCGGTCAGCGGCATCCGCAACTTGAACAAGCCCGACGGCATCCTGCAGCACTGTGTCGAGATCAATCGCCTGGAGAACGTGGCCGACAAGCTGCTTCGCGGCGCCCTGGCGCGGCTGTTCCGCGAGGAGCGCGACCCCATCGCCGTGATCAAATGGAAGGAGATCTACGAGGCGCTGGAATCGTCGACCGACCGCTGCGAGGACGTGGCCAACATCATCGAGGGCGTGGTTCTGGAAAACAGCTAATGGTTGAGGGAGCACCGACCATGCGAACCTGCGCTGCGATTTTCTGTCTGCTGATTGGCGTCGCGGGCGCGGGTTGCCGTAAGACCGAGCTCGCGGCCGTGCCTCCGCCGCCTCCGCCAGCCGCCCCGGCGGCGCCAGTCGCGCCGGTTGCCGGCGCCGTCGCGGCGCGGGTTGAGGTCGCCGTCACGGAAGAGGGGTTCGTCCCCAGCCGCATCGCCGCCAAGAAGGGGGTTCCGGTCACGCTGGCCGTCACCCGCAAGACCGACAAGACCTGCGCGCGCGAGATCCTGTTTCAGGGACAGCCGGGCAAGACCGACCTGCCGCTCGACAAGACCGTCGACGTCACGTACACGCCAGGCGCGACCGGAGAAATCAAGTTCGGCTGCGCGATGGGGATGATGATCGCCGGCGTGCTGTCCGTCGTTGAGTAGCAGGGCGGCGCCGGTCGCGACCCGCTGCCAATCTATCGCGTGACCCGGGCGTTCACGTTACTCGACCAGGCGTAGTTTCTTGCGTGGCGGGTCGGCGGCCAGCGGGGCCTCGACGGCGAAGCGCAGGCGGCGGTCGGTCAGCGACTCCAGGAGGTCGCCCTTGCGGCGCGCCGCCCACAGCTCCAGCTCGGGGTCGGCGTCGACCTCGAGGCGCATCTCGATGGTGCGCGGCTTTATCGTGCAGCGGACGCCCCGGACCAGCGTGGAATGTGTCCGGTCCAGCGCGTCGGCCACGCGCAGGATGGCGACCAGCCGGCGCACGCGATTCTGCGACGGCTTTGAAAGCCGCCCGAAGCTGCCGCGCCGCCGGTCTGCCTTCTTTGCTTTACCTGACTTGGCAGCCTTGTCGGGCACCGCCTTGCGGTGGTAGCGCGCGGTCAGCGCGATGATGTTGCGCTCCTCCTCGGAGAAACCGGCCAGCTCGTGGCTCTCGATGAGGTATTGGGTGTGGCGGTGGTGGCGGCTGGGTGAGATGTAAAACCCGATATCGTGCAACAGCGCCGCGTATTCCAGCAGCTCGGCGTCGGCCGCCTCCAGCCCGTGTAAGGCCTGGGTCTGGTGGAAGATCGACAGCGCCAGCCGCGCCACCTGCTGGGCGTGCGGCGCGTGAAAGTGGCAGCGGCGCGCCAGCTCCATCACGCTGCGCCGGCGCAGGTCGGGGAACTCCTCGGCCAGCAGGATCCCGGGGCGGTTCGCGACCACGTACTCGGCGACGATCCCCTCGCGCAAGGCCGTCTCACACAGCACCGCCTGCTCGGCGTCGCACAGGTCCATCACCGTCCGCAGGATGATGGCTCCCGTCAGGATGGTGTCCGCCCGCCGCGCGTCCAGTCCCGGCATCGCGTGGCGCTCGGCCATGGTCGTGCCGGCCAGCTTCTGCTCCAGCGCCAACAATCCCTTGCGCGGCAGGGTGCCGGGCTGGCGGTCGCTCCCCTTGGCGCTCGCCGCCAGCAGATCCGCCAGCGCCGACGCCGTCCCAGACGTGAACGCCACGAAGTCGAAGCCCATGTCGCGTAGCCGGGCGATCACCGGCTCCATCGTGGTTCGCACCCGGTCCGACAGCAGCATCAGCTGCCGCGGCGTGGGCGGATCGCTCAGCGGACACTCCTCGGTGATGCGGATGACCCCCAGCTTCAGCGACGCGGTGAAATAACACTCCTGCGCGTCGGCCAGCACCACCTCGACCGACCCACCGCCGAGATCAAACAGCGCCACCCGGCGGCGCGCCAGATCAAGGCTGCTGCGCGCGCCCAGATAGATGAGCCGCGCCTCCTCGGCCCC
>DASRQT010000215.1:0-3794 GCA_035696485.1 Polyangia bacterium
AATTGCGTGGTCAGCACGTTCGTCGGCATGACCCAGGGCCCGGAGGTCGCCGAGAACCAATGCGAGATGAAGACGCTGCGCCAGACTTACGACAGCGCCAGGGGCGACGTTCGCGGGCTGATGGCGGGCATCACGCAGCTCGACTCGTTCACCACGCGCGCGGTTCTGACGGGGGAGGTGTTGCCATGAAAACGACACCGACCACGACGAAGAGAACGACCACGCTTTCCCGTCGTCGTTTCATCAAGACACTCGGCGCGGTGCCAGCTGTCGCTCTGCCGGTCCTGCGATCCAGCCCGTTGCTGGCAGCGACACCGATCACCCGCCTCCTGGTCTTCTTCACGCCCAACGGCACCGTCTATGAATCGTGGGGCGTCACCGGCCTGGGTACGAACTATTCGATCGCGCCCGGATCGATCATGGAGCCGCTGGCCAAGTTCAAGGCCAAGCTGAACATCCTGCAAGGCGTCTCGTACTTGTCGGAGGCCAAAGGGCCCGGCAATCACCACGCGCGCGGCGCCGGGCACTGTCTGACGGGCCGGCAACTGTTGACCGGCAACATCGTGGCGCCCGACGGGTCGACATCGGGCTACGCCAGCGGCATCTCTGTCGACCAGTACATGACCGGCCCCGGCAAGCTGCCGGCGACGACCAAGTTTCGCACGCTGGAGGTCGGCGTCGCGGTCAAGGACAACGGCGTCAAGGAGCGCCTGGCGTATGCCGGTTCGAACCAGCCGCTGCCGCCCGAGAACAATCCGTGGACGTTGTTCCAGCGCGTCTTCGGCGACGGCGTCACGCCGGCGGGCGCCATGCCCGACCCGGCGAAGGAGAAGCTGGCCATGCAGCGTCTGGCCGAACGGCGCAGCATCCTCGACTTCGCCGCTGCCGATCTGACGTCGCTGTCCAGGCGCTTGCCGGGCGACGAACGGACGCGCCTGGAGCGGCACCTGACCTCGATCCGCGACATCGAGCAGCAGTTGGTGCCGTCACCGGGAGCCACCGCGGCCGGCGGCGCCTGCGCCCCGCCAACTATCGGCTCGATGCCCGGCGCGATGATCGATCCCCTCGCCGCGGCCAATTTCCCCGCCGTCGGTAAGCTGCAGATGGACATCGCGGTGGCTGCGCTCGCCTGCAACATGACCCGGGTCATCACCATGCTGTGGAGCGCGGCCGCCAGTCAGCAGACGTTTCCGTGGCTCGGCATCAACACCGGGCACCACACGATGTCGCACGAGGGCGATGCGGACAAGGCTAACACCGCTTCCCTGGTGAAGGTCAGCAGCTGGTACGCGCAACAATTCGTCTACTTGCTCGACAGGATGGACAGCATCAACGACGGCGACGGTACCTTGCTCGATCATTCGATCGTCCCGTGGACGAACGAGCTGTCGAAGGGGAACACCCACTCGCCGAACAACATCCCGTGGGTGCTGGCCGGCGGCGCTGCCAAGTACTTCCCCACCGGGCGGCTCATCCAGTACCCGAAGGAGCAGCCGCACAACAATCTTCTGGTGTCGTTCATGAACGCGCTCGGCCTACCAGACGAGAAGACGTTCGGCGATCCCGACTTCTGCACCGGACCGCTGCAGGGGTTGACGGGCTGATGCATGGCCTCGTTGGGCGCCGGACGCTGGCGAGCGTTCTGCCGTTAGCGTGGGCGGTCACAGGTTGCGTCGGGCCCGGACCCAAGCCCGTGGCGGGCGGCACCGGCGGGATGATCGCCGGTTCCGGCGGCGCGCCGGGTTCCGGCGGCGCGCCGGGTTCCGGCGGGGGCAGCGGCGAGACTGCGGGGGGCGCGGGCGGTGGTAGCGCGCCGGTAGACGCCCCCGCCGACTTCGGCGCGGGCGGCGCCGGGACCGGGGGCAGCCCGGCGCCCGTTCCCGACACCAGCCAATCGGTCCTCGAGCGCAACAAGCGCCCGACGCGCGACGGGCTCTTCATTCAATCGGCGCTGACCAAGAGCGCGGCCGCGAAGATGGCGCCCGACGACGCGTTTCAAGCCGCGTTCCCGGGTGCGACCTGGACGCCGCCTCTGTTCTTCGAGGATGGCCCCAACAATGGTGGAAAGAAGACCGGCATTTTCATCGCCGTCACAACCAGCAACAACGTCTACGCGCTGGACGAGACCAGCGGCGCCGTCGTCTGGATGCGCAACGTGGGCATGCCGTCGACGGGGGGCCTTGGCACCATCAGCCCGCTCGGGATCCTGGGCACGCCGGTGATCGACGCCGCCACGCGCACCATTTATTTGACCGCCACCATAGGCCCCAACACCGCGCGGTTCGAGGTGCACGCGCTGTCCGTGGACGACGGCAGCGAGCGGCCCGGTGGCTGGCCGGTGATCATCGACGGCAACGTCAAGTCCGGCGCGGTGGCCTTCAACCCAGCGCCTCAGCACTCGCGCGGCGCGATGTCGCTGGTAAAAGGGATTGTCTACGTGCCGTTTGGCGGACGCAACGGCGACCAGGGGCCGTATCGCGGATGGGTGATTGCGATCGATCCGTCGAAACCGATGGGACCTGTCGGCGCCTGGGTCACGCGTGGAGCAGGCGGCGCCGTCTGGGCCGCGGGCGGCATGGCCTCCGACGGTGACGGCGTCTTTGCCACCACCGGCAACGGGTTCGGCGCCGGTGCGGAGAATCTGGACAGCGAGGCGGTGGTGCGGGTGACGGGCATGGGCGTCGTCGACCGCAACAGCAAGGCCAGCATCTTCTACCCGACGCAGTGGCGGGCGATCGACGCCGCCGACGACGATCTGGGCGCCACCAGCCCGGTCGTCATCGCGGTGCCCGGTGCCACTCCTTCGAGCTATGTCGTCGCTGTCGACAAGGGCGGACACATGTACTTCATGGACGCCAAGAATCTGGGCGGGATGGGAGGACAGGCGGCCGAACTGATGGTGGCCAGCGCCACCCGCTCCGTGCGGACCGCGCTCGGAAGCTACCGGACGTCGATGGGCGTGCACGTGATGCTGACGGTGGACAGCAACGCGGTCTGTCCCAAGGGTGGCAGTGGCGGAACGGTTTTGATGTCGTTGCTGGTGACGCCCGGTACGCCCATCAAGGCCGCGGTGGTCTGGTGCGTCCCCATGAACGGTATTGGCGGCAACCGGACCGCGGTCCCCATCGCGACATCAAGCGACGGCACGAACGATGCGATCGTGTGGGTGATGGACAGCGGAAAGCTCTTGGGCGTGGACGGCGAGACCGGCGCGATGATCTACAACGGCGGCAATTGCGGCGGCGTGCGCCAGTGGAATGCGCCGATCGCGGCCAAGGGCCGCATCATCGCCAGCGGCGACGGACACCTCTGCTCGTGGTCGCCCCACTAACTACGTCGTGATCGGATCATCGATGAAGACCTGATACCGCTGCGTCTTGGGTTTGTCGCGATCCTCGTCCAGGAGGTATCTGATCGATGGTTGGCCACGGAGCGCCGCCGGAAGAACCATACAGCGCACAAAGCTGGTCGCCTCGTCCAGTGCAGCGCGCGCCAGCACCGGGTCCGGGCCGGCCTCGAACCAGCATTGGCCGGGTTGGATGTCCTGGGTCTGTCCGTTGACCTTCACTTGCAGGCGTCCGGAGAGCAGCACGCGCACGCCAGGGCCGCGGTGCGTGTGGGTGTAAGCGACGCCGCCGGGTGGAAAATCGACGCGGTCGCAGCGCAAGAGGTACCGCTCGGCCGCGTCGAGGAGAATCGGCGCCTCCCTGCACATGCCGGGGCCGCCGCGATCCTCGACGTTCGCCAGCTCCCAGCGCAACAACGTAGCGCCGCGGTCGCCGCCGCCAACCTCG
>DASRQT010000216.1:0-27874 GCA_035696485.1 Polyangia bacterium
CAGGGTTGAAGTTGCTGGTGGACTGCCCACCTCTTGCGGAACCTGTCTACGTCGATCGCTCTCAATGGGAGAAGATCGTCCTCAATCTGGTCTCGAACGCCTTCAAGTTCACATTTGAGGGAGCGATCGAGGTTCGCCTGCGCGCGACAGACGGACATGTCGAGCTGTCGGTCATGGACACCGGCACCGGCATTCCCGCCGGGGAGCTTCCCAAGGTCTTCGATCGTTTCCATCGGGTTGAAGGGGCGCAAGGCCGCAGCTTCGAGGGTACCGGGATCGGACTCGCGCTTGTTCAAGAGCTTGTCCAGCAGCACGGGGGCTCGGTCCGCGTGGAGAGTGTCGTCGGCAAGGGAAGCACGTTCGTTGTGGCGATCCCGACAGGTCGGGACCACCTTCCGGAGGATCGGGTTTCGGCCGGCGGCGGGCTCGCGGCGGAGGAGACTGGGGCGGCTCCCTTTCTTCTGGAAGCCAAGCAGTGGGTCACTGGAGGACGTGCCGGCACGACCGATGCGCTTTCAATCGCTGGCCAAGCACGCGTGCTGGTCGCCGACGACAACGCGGACATGCGCGAGTACCTGGTACGACTCCTGGCATCGCGATGGACGGTTGAAGCGGTCGGAGATGGCCAGGCAGCTCTCGAATCGGCGCTTGAGCATCCACCCGATCTGATCGTCAGCGACGTGATGATGCCGCGGCTGGATGGAGTCGGACTTTTGCGAGCGCTGCGAGCGAACGTGAAGACCAGCACCGTCCCGGTCCTGCTCCTTTCTGCCCGAGCAGGTGAGGAAGCCATCGTCAGCGGACTCGAGACTGGCGCCGACGATTATCTCGTAAAGCCGTTCTCCGCGCGTGAGCTCCTCAGCCGCGTCGGTACACATCTAGAGATGGCGCGGGTTCGTCGGGCAGCAACTGAAGCTGCGACAGAACTGGCGGAGACGCGGGCAGCGCTTTTAAAGGATCTTAACCGCAAGAACAAGGAGCTAGAGACTTTCAGCTATACCGTCTCCCACGACCTTCGTGCTCCGCTGCGCGCCATCGATGGTTTCAGTCATGCGCTTCTTCGGGAGCATGCCGGTCAACTCGGGCCGACGGGGCAAGACTACCTTCGACGCGTAAGCGCTGCGGCCCAGCGGATGGGCGAGCTCATCGACGACCTCATCAAGCTCTCGCGGGTGGAGAGGACGGAGCTACGACGCGCATCGGTGGACCTCACCCGGATGGGTCAGCGCGTCGGCGACCTGCTCGCGAAATCTAGCCCGGAACGAAGGGTTGAGTTCATCGTCCACGACAACCTCTCCGCCCAGGCTGACGCCAGCCTCATCGAAATCGTCCTGGAGAACGTTTTGGGCAATGCTTGGAAGTTCACGGCCAAGACGACATCTCCCCGGGTGGAGTTTGGTTCGCTCGAGAACAATGGTTACCCCACGTTTTTTGTGAGGGACAATGGGGCGGGGTTCGATCAAGCGCACACGGAGGGACTCTTCACGCCGTTCCAGAGACTCCACTCGGCGGCGCAGTTTCCCGGGACGGGGATCGGGCTCGCGACTGTGAGCCGGATCGTCGACCGCCACGCTGGGCGCGTATGGGTCGAAGGCAAGGTGGACGGCGGGGCGACGGTATACTGGACGCTGCCTCCGCCAAAACGGCGAAGTCAGGCGCAATAAGAACATGCCGCCATAGGCTGCCGCCAAACACCATCGAACGCGAGCCGTCTTCATCGGCGGATCCATCGCAACGCAACCTCCCGAGCAACAACAATCAGTCCGACGGCCAGCGCCAGGAAGAAACCGGACCGGGGCCCCGCTCTGAATTTCAGATAGGTTGCGGGCCGTTCGTCAAGCCCATGAAGGAGTCGCGACGAATCAGGGAGAAACCAGTGAGCGCGCCGTGTCTTGTCCCTGTTGATTCCGCGCCCGTGCTCTCTAGAATGGCGCGCGCAGGCGATGTTGATATTAACGGCCCGAATGGATCGGCGGCGCTTCCTTGAAATCACGGGCGGTGCCACCGCAGCTTTGCTCGCTGCATGCGAGGGCGCGGGGGCACCCGTCGCGAGGGACGGCTCAGCGCCTGTCGCGCGAGACGGCTCGCCTGTTGCGACTGACGGCGCAGGGGGGGCCGCGCCTGACGCCGCGCCGCCTGTTGGGACTGGCGGCGCAGGGGGGGCCGCGCCTGACGCCGCACCGCCTGTTGCTACTGACGGCGCAAGACGAGACGCGCCTGACGGCCCAGCCGCGGACGCAACCGACGCCCGCGGCCCGGATGCGGCGGCCCTCACCGAGGCCGATTGGCAAGCGCTTGCGAACAGCCTTTCAGGCACGGTCATTCGCCCGGGAAACGCGCTCTACAACCAGGCGCGGGTAGTATTCAACACTCGGTTCGATTCGATCATGCCGCAAGCCGTGGTGCGCTGCGCGAATCCCGCCGACGTGGCCAAGGTTTTGGCATTCGTGCAGCGGTTCGGATTGGCCGTCACGCCGCGCTGCGGGGGGCACGATTTTGCCGGCTACTCGACCGGTACCGGCGTCGTGATCGATGTCGGGCCAATGAGCGCGGTTCAAGTCGGCACCAACGGCACGGCGACGATCGGCGCCGGCGCGAAGCTCGCCGACGTTTACGATCAGCTGATCGCTCACAACGTCGGGATCCCTCTGGGGACGTGCCTCAGCGTGGGCATCGCCGGCCTGACCCAGGGCGGCGGAATTGGCGTGGTCGACCGAATGTACGGCCTGACCTGCGACGCCCTCGTCTCCGCGCAGGTCGTGACCGCGGACGGCAGAGTGCTCACGTGCGACGCCATGAACGAGCCAGATCTCTTCTGGGCGATCCGAGGTGGAGGCGGGGGTAACTTCGGCGTGGTGACGTCGTTTACGTTCAAAACCCACGCCACGCAGGACCTGACGAATTTCTCAGCGACGATCCAGTTCGCGGATATGGCCAAGGTCCTGGCAGCGTGGCAGACGTGGCAGGCAGGCGTGCCGGACAGCATCTGGTCCTATCTCATCACCACGTTCTTCACCGCGGGGGCGACTCCCCTCGTCAGCCTGTCGGGTGTGTGCGTGGGGACCCCGGCGGATTTCATGCCGTACTGGAATCAGTTCCTCACCGCTGCCCAGGTGCAGCCGGCAACGACGGTGACCGTGAAGTCGTATCGCGACACCATGATGGCGTTTTGCGCGGGCAGGACGGTCTCCCAATGTCACCTCGTGGGACAGACGCCGGATGCGCAGATCCAACGGTCGACGTTCGCATCCACCTCGGATTTCTACGATGCAGCGCTTCCCCCGGAAGGCATCCAGGCGTTCATACAAGCGATACAGCGCGCGGTGACGGCGGGGGTGCGCGGGCAGATCCTCCTCGATGCGATGGGCGGCGCGCTTGGCCGGGTCGCGCCGGACGCGACCGCGTTTCCGCATCGTCGCGCGTTGTTCAGCGCCGAGTACTACCAGGATGCTACCGGCATGGCGTCGCCGTCCTGGCACAACTCCATGCGCACCACCATGAAACCGTGGACCAGCGGCCGCGCCTACGTGAACTACCGGGATCCGCTGATCACCGACACCAGCGCGTACTACGGCGCCAACTACGCCCGGCTCGTGCGCGTGAAGGCGACGTACGACCCCACCCAGGTCTTCCGATTTCCGCAGGGCGTCCCGCCCATCTGAGTATCGGCTCCACCTGGACGCCTTTTCAGATGATTCCCGACCAACTTCGTCGTGAGGACGTGAGTATCAGCGCGGGATGTAACCCTCGGACACGATCGTTCCGCTAACCGCATTGACGACAAACCTCGCCTTTGTGCCTCGCATACCCGCATTGGTCTCGATCTCGTAGCGATCGTCTTGCCCGAACCATCCACGTCGCAAGGTCACGCCAATGGGCTCGCCGAAAGCCCAGCCCTTCTCCGCGGCCCGGGCACGAGCGATCCGAATGGCCTCGTCGCGCTCGATCATGGGTCGTCGGGGATCGGGCCCATAGAAATGGACACGCGGAAAACGTCGCCGCCAAGAACGATAGTGCCGATCGCTCGGCCCTCGGCGGCCAGTTGAGAGATCGTGACGTACCCGCCGTCGAGAGGAAATCGGTAAGCGCGGAGCGCCGAGGCAAGACCATTTACGCGAAGTTGTGCGTAGCCCTCGGCCAGCGCCTCTTCGAGGTGGCGAAGCAGGGCCGATCGAGCGTACATCGACATGCTTAGCTCGCCTCGGAGACGGCGTAACGGGCCGGTCCGTGGAGAAAAGAAACGGTGCACCAGCTCGTGTAAAAGCGTGATCCGCTGTTCCGTCAACGTCTGATTTCGCGTAACGCTGATCACGCCATAGGCATCGGTCGTGCCAAGGCTGCCCCCGGGAATCGAAGCGGGGCGCGAGAGCCGAAGCTGGTTTCCCGGTGGCGGTGGTGTGCCCACGGATGGCCGCGGATAGATCTGCGGCCGGCCACGGCCGATAACAGCTCGTCCTTGACCACGCAAGAGGAGAGCCTGAATGGTGGAAATGCCGAGCAGCACGATCGCGCGCGCGAACTGCTGCCCCGCCTGCTCCAGGTCGGCATCCGAACGAGCCCGGATCGCGCCGACTGCGAAGTCTTTCAAGGCTGCCGCGCCCTCGAAGACAGCGAAGCCAAGCGTGACGGCGCCCACCCCCAGCAAGATCGCATCGACCACCTCTCCCACCCCAAAAGCATGGGAGGCAACCCACACCACAAGTGTCCCGGCGATCAGCACCAGCGTTTGCGGCTGGAGCATCGAATCCACCACCGCGCGCGCATCGGCAGGAAGATGCGGTAGCGATCTGCGGAGTGCCTCCGCGATCCTGTCAGAGCTAGACATGCGAGCAATGTCTTCGTTCGTCGTCATGACCTGTGCGACCGACAAGATAACACGCGCCCCTACGGCACTGGCCGTGGGGACGCCGCCCGGTGAGACGATGGTTACGCCCCACCTTCACTCGCCGGGCGGCAACCATCGGCGGCGTATCGGCACGCCCCTGCGGCCGCTGGCCTTGACCTCTCGCCGGGAGTGACGCCTGGCCATCCAGAAGCGATGTGCCGACGCCGTCGAACGCGCCTGCTTGTAGTTTTCTGGTCGCTTAGGAACGAGGCGCCAGCCAGCCTACAACTCCGTCAAGAAGCTCCCGTCAGGGCTTGAGCAGAGGGGCCAGTGGCATGTAGAACCGGTCCGCCACCTTTTGCGAGCCCGACATGTTCAGGTGGACGCCATCCGAAAGGTCCGACGGGAGAATCCCGGTGTAGAGGTCGACCGCGGTCACCTGCGAGTCCGGCGTGCTGTTCTGCACGGCCCAGGTCGCGATGGCGGCGTTCAGCTGCACGATGGCGCCTCTGCCCTCTGGGGTGTGCTGGGCGATGAGGAGAATCACGTGCGGGTTCACCAGCCGTGCCTGCGCGAGCGCGGTCGAATAGGCCTTCATCACGCCATCGACGGGCATGTTGGCCAGAAGGTCAGCGCCACCAAAGTGCATGAGGATGATCTGGGGCGGGTTGGCCTTGAACCAACCGGCGTACGTGCTGGCGGGAAGGTTGCTGATGATGATCCCGCTTTGGGCCTGGACGTGCTTGTCGTATCCAGGCACGCCGCAATCAGGACCGCTGTTGCCCGCGCCCACGAACGCGAAGTTCGTTATGCCGTTGGTGTGCAGCTTCTTCCACAACAGCGCCCGCCAGCAGGTGCCCAGCTCGTTCGACGAACCGACCACCATCATCTTCACGACCCCCGACAGGGGACTGGCGTCCGTGCCAGCCGCGATGTCCGCCGATCCATCGGAGGTGGGCGCCGGCGTGCCCCCGGTTCCGTCCGCGGCGTCTGATCCTGCTGCTGATCCTCCTGATCCTGCGACACCGCCTGTGCCGGCAGGCCCCGCTCCGCCTGTCGATCCCGAGTCCACGGCGGTGCCACCCGCGCCCATCCCGCCCGAACCCATGGCGCTACCAGGACCCTGCGGCGTTGAAGGGCCGCCCATGCAGGCGCCAAGCGCGTTCGCGACCAACACGGTCCCAAGAAGAGCGGGAAATCTTCGTTTCATCGAATACCTCGGCGTTTCGCAGTCTACCAGACGCCACCGCCGTAAGGCGCAGCCGTTTCACCATCACAGGGACTTGTGATGAATGACCCGGGCCCACCGGCGGGACGTCGCACGAGGCGCCGAAAGGCGTTAGATGGCGAGGATTTCCGTGATCAGGCCGGGCGCGCTGGGATCGCCGAAATTGTCGACCGGGTCGCCGTTCGGCTTGCGGCAGCCGGCCGCGGTGGCGATGGTGGTCAATACGCGGTGACTGGCCCCCGGCGACAGGATGTGCTGGCCGGTCTTCAAGGCGCCGCCGGCGCCGCCAGCGAGAAGGTAGGGAATGTTGGTGCTGCCGTGGGTGGGGCCGTTGTCCAGCGAGTTGGTCCAGATGTTCACGCTGGAATCGAGCAGCGTGCCGCCCGAGGGCAGCGTGTACTTGTTCAGGCGATCCAGGAGTCTCAGGAAGTGGCGGGCGTGGATCTGATCGATGCCGTGGTGTAGCTGCACGGAGTTTTGAATCACCGGGCCGCCTTGGCCGTCGGAGTTGTTTCGGTGCGAGACCGGATGATACGCCGGCGCGAGCACGCCATTGACCGTGTACCGGGTGTGGTCGTTACAGCTTCCGACCTGCAGCGTCGCGGTGCGCGCCCGATCGGAGGCGAAGGCGAAGGCGATCAGATCGATCTGCATCTGGGTTGCCTTCTCGATATTGGCGTCGGTGGTGTGCGTCCCGTTGATGGCCATCAACCCGGGAACGTCTATCATCGGGCCCAGGACCGTGACCATGTTCATTTCCATGTCGCGGATGCTGGTGATGTGCAGGTCGATGCGCTGGCGATCCTCTTTGCTCAGCTCGGGGCGGGTCAGCAGGTCCTTGAGCTCGCCGCGGACCAGGTCATTGACGGACAGGCGCTGGGCAGCAACCTTCGCGTAGGTGCCGGGATCTGTCTGCGCCACGCCGGTGAGACCCACCACGCGCTGGTAGGAGGTGAAGGGATTGTTGTCACCGACACGAAGCATTCCCTTGGGGGTGAAGGACAGCGAATCATCCCGGAACTCGCCCTTGCGACCGGCGTACAGCGTCAGCGGCTCCTGACCATTTGCCATCTTGTTGGAAATGAAGACGTCGATGGACTCGGAGACCGGCAGCTCACGTGGGTAGCTGCCTGTGACCGGCGCTCCCGTCGACGCAGCGACCGCACCGCCGCCGTGCAAGTGGGAGTACTTGAAGCTGGTGCCACGAATGAAGAGCAGCTTCTGTGCATAGTCCTTGAGGATGCTGGTGGTCTGGTCAGCGTCGGCACCGGCCATGGTGGCGGCGTTGATGGGGCCCATCGCGCGCGGCCAGTACATGTCCGTTTCCGGCGGAGCGCCGGCAACGACCGCGGTCACCACGCCACCGCCCATGTGAGGCCCTTGAACCAGACCGCACTGTTGCAGCATCAGCGCTGAATAGATCTTGGGCGGCGCAGCCGCCTGCGCGCGGGATTGGAAGACGTCCAGGGCTGGCAGTCCCACCACCACGCCACCCACGCCCTGGAGAAATCGGCGACGAGTACTGAAGTGCTTTGCGATCATAGCCATACTCCTTAGGGGGCCCGCATGAGGAAAGCGTCTGTCGCCACCAGGTTCACGATCAGGGTCTTGGTCGACGGATTGGCCTTGGCGCGGGCACCGGCCCGCGCGATCAGGTTCTTGTCGGCGTCGTTGCCCAGGTCCACATCTCGACCGTAAAGGTACTGGACGAGGTGCGACGCGTAGCAGTCCTGCGCCTGCTGGCTGTTGGCGATGGCCTTGATGAGGTCCAGCGCCCCGTTGAACGACACGTCTTTCCCGTCGATGTTGTAGCTGCCGGTCGCGTCGATGGCCTGTCCGTTCTCCTGGGCGCGGAACTGCGCATAGCCGTCCAGGTGTTCAAACGCAAAACCAAGCGGGTTGATGATCGTCGTGTGGCAGCTACTGCAGGGGGCGTTCATCGTCAGCGTTGCAATCCGCTTGCGATTCGTCGACGTCGGATCCAGGGGCGGCAATGGCGGTATCACGTCCGGCGGGTTCGGGATCGTCGCGCACAGGATGTCCTTGCCGATCTGCACGCCGCGGACGATGATCGAGGGGGTCTGTTCGTCGGCATTGGAGGCCAGAAAGCCTGCCTGGGTCAAAAGCCCCAATCGCTGCATGGGATCCAGGTTCACCTTCACGAACGGGTCACCCGCGGCAGGGGTGGAGCTGGGAAGGCCGTACACCTTCGCGACCTTGCTGTTGGCGAACGTATACGTTGCCGACAACATCTCGGTGATCCCTTTGTCCTGGCCAAAGACCACATCATCGGTGAACGAGAGCACTTCCTGCTTCAGCTCGCCGCCGATGCCTGTGGCGAAAGCGGGCGCCTTCGCCACGTCCTTGGCGATCTGGTCGTAGTCGCGCAGGCGCCGCAGTTGATAGTTGAAGTTGCTGACGGTGGCCCTACCCGCAGGGGTGCTCAGCAAACGCTGGGCCTCCGCGACCACGGCGTCGCGGGTTTGCAGCTTGTGCGCGGCCGCCGCCGAGAACATCGCATCGTCCGGCATGGTGTTGGCCAGGCTGTAGGACAATCGCGAGGCGATCTCGTAGTCGGTGAGCGGGATGCGCCCGCCCACCACCGCGGTGCTGCTTTCCACGCGATAGAGGAAGTGGGGCGATTGCAACATGCCGCGCAAGACCAGCTCGACCCCGTCCACGAACGCATCCCCACTGGCCAGCAACATCGCGCCCTTGTCGAACAGCGCCTTGTACCGGGCGGTGTCGGCGTCGGTCACGGGCCGACGAAAGACACGCTGGCCGAAGTTCTTGATGAAGCTCCCGGCGCGGTCGGCCGCCATCGGGGCAACCATCGCGAGCAGCTGAGGATCATGGGCGACCTGCTTGGCGACCGCCTCGGCTGCGGTTTGAAAGTCCAGGCGGTTGTTCGGGTCGACCGTCAGCACGGCGCCGTTGGTGTCAAAGGCGGTAACCAGCGGCGCGGCGACGAAGGCCTTGGATAGCCCCAGCGGGGCGGGCAGGTGCAAGAGGTCTTGCACCGTGTTCTCCCACTGCTGGTTGTTCAACCTGACCATCCGGCTGCCGCCCCCCACTGGATTGCTGGCCATCGGGATATTGAGGTTGGTGTCAGGAGGAAGCGGGGGAGGGGCGGGGCCGTTGCCACCGGTGTTGCCCGGTCCGCCGCCACCGGGGGGGCCAGACCCACCGTTACCCGTGACAGAACCGGAACAGGCCATCGTAAGTAGCAGGAGCGGGAGGAACCTCGACCGCCTGCGGGCGGAGAGTGCGTTCATGTTCTGTCTCCACATGAGGGGTTTCGGAGCCCATGGAAGGCCAACGTCAGAGAGAGATGCACGTCAGCCTCTGTCATGGATCGCGACACATGTAAGAGTGCCCTGAAGGCTCACTAGTGGTTCAATAATTCTTTCGCTTTGCGCAATGCGAGATATTGGAGTCAGCCAATACGACATTTCTAAATGGCCTAAAGCGGACGTTTGTACATAGCCGGAATACCATCGTTAAATAGTTGCACAGGCGTTGAACTATTCGCGGGCCGAGAAGGCACTAAACGTCGATGCTTAGAACGACGACCGTCTTTGGCTGGATCGGAATCACCGTCGGCGTTCTTTTATATGCCGGCTGTTCAAGCCGGGGGGCGGGCGGTGGCGCCGATGCCGCGGTGTCCTCCGGTTCTGGTGGCGCGTCCGCCAGCGGGGGGAGCGTCGCGCCGAGCGACAGCGGTGGGTCCTCGCCGGCCGGCAGCGGTGGGTCGGACAGCGGCGGCTCATCCGGGGTAATCGACGCAGGTATGTCCACGGGCAGCGGTGGCGCAGCGGCCGATGCCCCGCCGGCCGTGGACAGCCCAACGGCGTCTCCGGACGTTCCCCAGACAGCGTGCACGGCTGGCACTTTGAAGCCCGGCAACACCACCCTGATGATCCCCTCCGGCGGCGCCATGCGATCGTACATCGTGCACGTCCCGCCGATGTACGACGGAAAGACGCGCCTACCGCTGGTGGTCGACATGCACGGTGCAGGCGACACCGCCGCGCACCAGATAACGTGGTCGGGGTGGCGCGAAAAGGCCGACGCGGTCGGGATCGTCGTGGTCTATCCGCAGGGGATCGGCAATACCTGGAACGGCGGCCCCAACGATTGTCCGCTAACTGTCTGTTGCTGCAATCCCGCCCAGAGCATGAAGATCGATGACATGGCTTTCATCCGCGCGCTGGTGGCCAAGATGGCGCAGGATGGCTGCATCGATCTCAAGCGCGTCTATGCCACGGGTCTATCGAACGGGGGTATCATGTCGCAGTGGCTTGCGTGCGGCGCCTCGCACATATTTGCCGGAGTTGCGCCGGTTTCGGGCCCGAACATGATCATGGATTGCAAGCTGTCGCGGCCGCTCTCGGTTGTGCTGTACCGAGGCCGCATGGACGTCGGCGTTCTGTACAACGGCGGCACGCCGCCCGGTGGCAATCACACCTGGCCAAGCGCGATGGCCGACTTCGACAGGTGGGGCACCCTGGATAAGTGCACCGACGCGCCGGTAGCCATGCCCATGCATCCGGTCTGTCAGATCCGCAGCAAGTGCGAGGGCGGCGTCGAGGTCGTGCTGTGCTCGCCCAACGCCCCCCATAACCTTTACGGCACGGTCATGAGCCAGATGGTTGGCGTTGCGGATGTGGCCTGGGAGATCTTCCAGCGCCACCCATTGCCTTGATCGCCGGGAGTAAATGATGCGTAAGCCGTGTTTGCTGGCCCTCTGGCCGCTTGCGCTCATCGCCTGCACGACGTCGTCGCCGGCCGTGCCCGGTGGAAACGTTGATGCCGCTGGAGGTCACAGCGATTCGTCATCGGGCGGCGGCGGTGCGACAGGCGGTGGCGTCGACGCCGCCGATGACAGCGATGGGGCGGCCGTCGTCAAGGACGGAGGAGCGAGCGGCGGCGACGGCTCGACGGACACGGCGCCGAGCGGCGAGGGGGGCGGCGGCGCGTGCCCGGGTCTTTTCTGCGAGAATTTCGAGCAAGGGCAGATCGATCCCGCCATATGGGATGTCCAGACGGGCGCGGGCGGAATGGCGACGGTTCAACTGGACACCGTCGCCCACGGCAAGTACGCATTGCACATCCACGGCACCGGCGCCGGCGGCGACTTTGCGCTGATCGTGTCCAAGAATATGCCCAAGGCGCTGCAGGGGTCCGGGCCGATCTTTGGTCGGGCTTACCTCAACGCGACGGTGGTCTCTAACGCGCACGTCGAGCTGGGATTCGCTGGAACCACCCGTGATCCCGCGGTGATGCCCACGATCGCGCCCAGAATGAATTTCAACTACATGGAGTTCGCCGAGTACGCCGGTTCCTGGCAGCTTGGCTTCGACCTGTTTGCCCCGGATCCGGCCATCGCCAAGGGATTCGTCGAGGAGGCGTCGTACCCTGCTGCGAAGGACAAGGTACCGGTCGGCAAGTGGAGCTGTATCGAGTGGGAGTTCAACGACGACCCCGAGACCATGGTCCTGTGGGTCGACGGAAAGCAAATCGATCAGTTCGACGTTGACCACATCAGCTTCACCACCGCCCCGCGGACACCGGGAAGCGTGCTGAACGGAAAGAGCAGCGGCATCGTGGGAGGGTTCACCGTCTTTGGATTCGGGATCCACTCCTATGGCCGCTCGCCCGCCGGCGTCGACAGGTACTACGACGACATCGTGCTTGACACCAAGCGCGTCAATTGTCTGCCGTAGGGCCCCGTGCTAAAGACCGCATCCGCATGGAACGCGCGCATTTTTCTGCGTCCGCTTGGTCGTGCATTGCCTTGGGCGTGGCGCTCGCGGCGTGCAGCAGTTCCGGTAGCCCAGGCAGTTCCAGCGGCGCCCCGGGCACCGGCGGATCGGCCGGCGGCAACGGTGGATCCCTCGGCTCGGGTGGGGTCGGCCCGTCGAGCGGGGGGGCCGCGGGCATCGACACCGGCGGCGGTGGCGGCGGTGGCGGCAGTGGCAACGCCGGATCGACTGGCGGCGCACCCGATGCCGCAAAGGAAACCGATGCGGGCGGCGCGGACTCGCCCTCCGACGGCCCGAATGCGCCAGTCGATCGCGATCTGGTTCGCTTCGTCAATCCGTTCATCGGAACCGCACCCGCCAACTCCTGGCTGGGATTCTATTTTGCGGGCGGCGACGTCTTTCCCGGCGCGGCCTACCCGCTCGGTATGCTCGCGCTCAGCCCCGACACACCGTCACCCCTTCCCGGCGGGTACGACTACCGCGACACGAAGATCAAAGGATTCAGCCTCACGCATTTCAGCGGCCGCGGGGTCAGCGTCTACATGGACGTTCCCTTCATTCCGTGGGTCGGCCCGATGGGGCGCTCGCCTGGCACGAACGCGGCCGACTACGCCTCGACCTTCAGCCACGCGAACGAGTCGGCGTCGGCGGGTTACTACAAGGTCCACCTCGACGGCATCAACGTCGACGTCGAGCTGACGACCGTCGCGCGCGCCGGGATCCAGCGCTTCACGTTCCCGAAGGGCTCGCAAGCCACGCTGTTCGTCAACGCCGGCGGCTCGATCAACGGCACGACCGCCTCGTCGGTCGCCGTCTCGGCCGCGAACCGAACGGTGACCGGTTCGGCGACCAGCCACATCGGCGGCTCGTCGATCCCGTACACGATCTACTTCGCCGCGCGCTTCGACGTCCCCTTCGCGTCGTTCGGAACCTGGAGCGGCGGCGCCGTCAGCGCCTCCTCGCCGGCCAGCAGCTCGCCGGCCAGCGGCGCCTATTTGACGTTCGACACGTCGTCGAACCAGGTCGTGCAGGCCAAGGTCGCGGTTTCGTACGTGGGCCTCGCGAACGCGCAGCAGAACCTCGACGCCGAAATGGCGGGGACCGATTTTGCCGCGATGCGGGCGGCTGCGGCCGCCGCGTGGAACAAGCGGCTGAACTTGATCCAGGTCGACGGCGGAACCGACGATCAGAAGACCAGCCTTTACACCGCCCTCTACCACGTCTTCTTTCATCCCAACGTCTTCAACGATTCGAACGGGCAATACATCGGCTTCGACAAGCAGGTTCATCAGGTCGCCGCCGGCCACGCGCAGTATCACAACATCCCGGGATGGGACGAGTACCGGACCAACATCCGCCTGCGCGCCATCCTGACTCAGGACGAAGCCAGCGACATCGCCCAGTCGCTGGTCAACGACGCCCTGCAGGGTGACGGTCGTATTCCTCGCTGGGAGCAGACCAACGCCGACTCGCACGGGATGATCGGCGACGGCGGAACCATCATCGTGAGCGAGGCTCACGTCTTCGGCGCGCGCGCGTTCGACGCGACCGCCGCGCTGGCCGCGGCCGTGGCTGGCCAGTCGAAGATCCGCGAGAACAGCGCCGAATACGTCTCTCTCGGCTATGTCGCGCAGGAGTCCGCGTCGGATTCCGCGGCGCAGACGCTTGAATATAGCCATGCTGACGCCGCCATCGCCGAGCTCGCCAGGGGTCTGGGGGACATGGCCACGTACGCGGCGTACAAGGCGCGCGGCAACAACTGGATGAAGCTGTTCAACCCGGCCACCGGCTACATCCAGCCGAGGCACCGCGCGGGTGGATGGGACGCGACCATCGATCCCGCCAGCGGGGCGGGCTTCAACGAGGGCAGCGCGGCGCAGTATCTGTGGATGGTCACCGACCCGCACGATCTCGTCGGCCTCCTGGGTGGCCCGGCCAAGATGATCTCGCGGCTCGACACGTACTTCACGAAGCTCGACGAACCCCCGACCAGCATCTACGCCTTCATGGGCAACGAACCGGACTTTCAGGATCCGTGGCTCTACGACTTCGTCGGCGCGCCGGCCAAGACGGCGGCGGTGTTGCGCCGCATTCAGGACGAGCTGTTCACCAACAAGCCGAGCGGCATGCCCGGCAACGACGACGCGGGATCGACGTCGTCCTGGTACGTCTTTTCGGCGCTCGGTCTTTATCCCATCTATCCCGGCGTCGCCGGGTTTGTTGTCAGCGGGCCGGCGTTCACGTCGATGACGGTGCGCCTGCGGTCCGGAGTATTGAAAATTGTCGCGCCCAATGCGTCGCCGACCAGGCCGTACATTCAAGCTCTCAAAATCGACGGTACCCCGACCTCCTCGCTCTGGATCCCCTGGGACCGTGTGGCCCGCGGCGCGACGCTGGAGTTCGATCTCACCGACGACGCCGCGACCCCGTGGGGTACCGCTGCCGCCGACGCTCCCCCGCGCCCTTGAGCGGGTGCATCCGGCGCACTGATCCTCCGTAACGCTGGCGCACGAAGAGTTACTATCTATTGGTGGGTCTGACTGGAAATGCCGGCAAGGTTCTGACACTGACGGTGTTGCTTACGTCTTGCGATGAGTCACACGGCTGTCCGCCGACATTGTGCCCCACGGCGACCCTGACCATGCGCCTGCTATCGGGCGAGATCACATACGGCATCGGAGACAATCCTCCCGAAACCCGAAGGCTCTCCACTCTCGAGCACGTGTCGCCACCTGCCAACGAGTGCACGGCGCAGAACCTTGTCTCGCCGGTGTATCAAACCGAGTTTGTAAATGGCATCGGACCCACCGTCGGCTGCTCGGCGGACAGCGCCAGCATCTGGCTGAACCTTCACGGACTGGCGGACAGCAGAACCCTTGTCCTCGGAACTCACGTCCTCGATCCAGCGGCTACCAAGCTGACCGTCGAGGTTTCGCAGAATATTGGATCGCGACTCTGTCGGATGGAGCTCACCACCGCCACCGTGACGGTCGACGTCCCGACAGCCTCCGGCGGCGCGGCCCCCTATCCGGCCCTTGTCACCAACGACTATGTTCGGCGCTTCGCCGTGCACGTGGAAGCGCTGTCAGCCAAGGAAGTGTTCGGGACGGGCTGCGTTCCCACCTCCGTCACGCTGGACATGATGCTTGAGCAAACAGCGGCAGACGCCGTCTACGACCCAACGACCCCGTGCATTTGCGAGTGAGGGCTTCGCGTCAGGGAGCGAGTCCGTTGGCGCTGGCGAGGGTCGCCACCGTCCAGTCCACGACCCGCGACGGATCCGGTTCCAGGCCGTGGGGATGGTGATTGGCGTTCGGTTTGTAGATGACGGTGAACGTACCGCCCTTCCCGGCGGCAGTGGCCATCGCGGGGTAGCGCATTTCGATGAGGCCGGTGTTCTCCATCCAGGGAAGGGCGGTGTCGGCTTGGGCGGTCACGTGAAGGAGCTTTACGCCCGCCTTGGCCAGCGGCTCCAGGTTGTCGATGGGGTTGAACTTGTAGGCGATCGCTTCGGCGGTGTCCTTGAAGTGGTAGACGTTGATAACCGTCTGCCACGCGCCGCCACCTCCTGGCCCTTGCCACCGCGTATCGTTCAGCTGGCGTCCGCCCGGCCAGCTTCTGAAGTCGCAGGTTCCGTTGTCGGCGTAGACGCCGGCCACCTGGTCCGGATGGGCGGCGGCAAAGTTGTAGGCGTAAAGTCCGCCGCGGCTGATGCCGGTGATCACCATCTTGGGCGCCATGTGATAGGTGTCGACCAGCGTGTGGTAGGCCGCGTCCCAGACCTTGACGACATCGGGGCAGCCGTACTGTTCCGAGGCGCCGCCCACGTAAACGATCATCAGGCCCTTGGCCAACCACCCGGCGTTGGTATTGGGAATGACGTCCGGGAACTCGCCGTGCCAGACCCAGGGCAGGCCCTCGCGCGGCTTCGCGGGGGCATAGACGGTGATGGTATGGCCGTTGGCCGGGAAGCTAAATCTAAAGTTGCCGTTGCCGTAGTTTCCTCTGGTGCCGGGGAAAGCCGGGAGAACGCCCGGTGCCGGCGGACCTCTGTCCACCGGGGCACTCGTGTCGACGCTGCCCCCGGCATCAGCCGACGCGCCGCCGCTGCCGGTCGCGCCGCCACTGGCGCCGCCGCTGCCGGTCGTGCCGCCGCTACCGGTGGGATCGGCGCCGCCGCCACTACCTCCCGCGCTGGAGCCGCCGCTGCCGGCGGCCGGCGTTCCGCCACCGCTGCCCGCGGGCATTCCTTTGCCGCCAGTGCCGGCACCGGGACCGGCGCCTGACGGGGGGTCACTACAGGCCGCCAATGCCAGCAGCAAAAAGGCCGACGGTGCCACCAAGCGAGCTGTGCAGATCGTGCGCATCATTTTCTCCCGGTTCTTACAGACGGGCGGCCGCGCGCGGGCAGGCGACTTTTCCGGACATGGCGGCGACGACAGGTGTCAAAGCTAGTTAGAAATGTCCGCCAACAGACCATTGCCCTCGCGTGCGCGTGGGATTGTGCCTGATCGTGATCCAGCGCGCGTCTGTCCATTTGAACCGAATTCACTGGATACGGTCATTTGAAAATGATGCCCACGAGACTGCTCGCTGCGATCTCGGTCGTGTGCCTGTACGGCGTCGCATGCACGGGCACGATTACCCAGGGCGGTGGCTCGACGCCGGACCCCGCGGGAAACGCTGTGCCCGGGACCGGCGGCGCTGGGATGGGCACTTCGTCCGTTGGTCTCGGTGTTGTGCGCAGGCTGTCGGGAACCGAGTACAACAATACCGTCCGCGACCTGCTCTTCACGACGCTGACCCCTGCCACCGATTTCCAGGGCGACGTCGGCGAGGATGGGTTCGACAAGGCGTCCGGTCCGCAGACGGTGGGGGCCACGCACCTGGCAGCCTACGAGGCGGCCTCCGAGAGACTCGTGGAGGCTCTGTTTGCCGCCCCGGCCCAGCTCGCCCGCATCGTGACTTGCGACCTGGCCACGGGCAATGCCTGCATCCGATCCACCCTCGCGACTTTCTTGCCACGTGCCTGGCGCCGTCCCGTGACGACCGCCGAAGTGGATCGGCTGATGGCGCTGGCCGCGACCGAGGCGATGGCTGGCGGAACGCCCGTCGATCAGATGAAGCTGGCCTTGCGGGGAGCGCTCACCTCCGCTCACTTCCTGTACCTGCTCGAGCGCGACCTCGCCCCGACTTCACTGGTTCCGCGCCGCCTCAACCACTACGAGATCGCGAGCCGTCTTTCTTACTTCTTGTGGAGCTCGATGCCGGACGACGCGCTCTTCAGCGCCGCGGCCAGCTCGAAGCTGCAGGACGATGCCACTCTTGCCGCGCAGGTAACCCGCATGCTGGCCGACCCGAAGGCGGCGGCCATGACAAATGTGTTCGCCGCGCAGTGGTTGCAATTGACGAGGCTGGCGAACCACCAGCCGGATCCCATGCTCTTCCCCGGTGTCACCGCTGCGCTCAAGCTGTCGATGGAACAAGAGACCAAGATGTTTTTCCAGGACGTGCTGCAGAAGGGCGTCGGCATGCGTTCCCTGCTGGGAGCCGACTACACGTTCCTCGACCCGGCGCTTGCGCAGCACTACGGTCTGACCGCACCCGCTGGAACGGCCTTCGCCAAGGTCAGCGTGGCGGGGACGAATCGTGTCGGTGGCTTGCTGGGGCATGCCAGCATCTTGATGCCGACCTCCGGCTTGAAGATGACGTCCGCCGTCAAGCGCGGGGAGTGGGTTCTCGACAACATCCTCTGTGCGGCAGCGCCTCCGCCACCCCCCGAGGTGGCGAAGGAGATCATGGACAACGCGGCGGCGATCGCCCAGGCGGCCGCGACGCAGACCGCGCGACAGTTCCTGGGGCAACACCGGGCAAAACCGCAGTGCGCGGTCTGCCACGATCAGATCGATCCTCCGGGGCTGGCTCTCGAGAACTACGACCCGGTCGGTCGATACCGAACCATGGACAAGGGCATGGCCATCGACCCATCGGGGACATTCAACGGGATGGCCTTCAAGGACGCGCGCGAGCTGACGGCGCTTCTGTCGAACGACCCGAAATTCTCACAATGCCTGTCTGAGAAACTCTTCACCTTCGCTCTCGGGCGCTCGCCGGGTGTGGAAGACACCACATACGTCGCGCGACTTGCATCAGGCAACGACGACACATTACCCAGCGTGATTGGGCGGCTGGTCGCCAGTAAACCCTTCGGGTCGCGCCGCGGGGGAGATGTGCCCTGACGCGGCCGAATAGACACGGCACGCGGCTGGAAGGTTTCACTCGCCGGCGCTTCCTCGGTGGCGCCGGTGCTGCCTTGATGGTTGGCTTGCCCGCGCTGGACGTGTTGACGGCGCGCAAGGCAGGTGCGCAAGCGGCTGCTGCTCCGCAGCGCTTGATGTGCATTGGGGCGGGCAGTGGTTTTCGGATGGACGAGTTCACGCCCAAAACGCCGGGGCCGAACTACGACCTGCCCAGGATCTTGCAGTCTTTTGCTCCCATCAGGAACAAGGTCAGCGTCTTCAGCGGCCTGGGCATCGACGAGGGCGCCAAGAGCCCGGGTGATCACGGTGCTGGCGTGGCGGTGACGTTCACATGCGTCAGTCCGAAACCCCAGTTCTCCAATACCAACAGCCAAACTTACACAGGCAACGGAACCGGCTTCAGCCTGGGCATTTCATTCGATCAGGTCATGGCCAGGCAACTTGGCGGGTTGACGCGCATACCGTCGCTGCAACTGGGCCTGCGCGAGGGGTTGCCGCTGGGTGACGGCCCCTTCGGCCCCGTCTACCTGAAGAATCTTTCATGGGCGTCCGCGACCGAGCCGCTGACCCCGACGGTCAATCCCGGCGTCGTGTTCGATCAGATCTTCACCGGCCTGGATCCGGCGGCGACCGCCGCCGAGAGAGCCCGACGGCTTTCGCGAAGCATGAGTGTTCTCGACTACGTGGCGCAAGAGCGCGCCCTCCTGTATCCCGCCTTGAGTGGGGCGGACAGGGCACGCATCGACCAGTATTTTACGTCGGCCCGTGAAATCGAGCGGCGCCTGGCGGCGGCCAGGACCGAAGGCGGGGGCGGCGGGATAGCGGGGCCTGGTTGCAGCCCGGGCGCGAAACCGGGCATCGACCTGAGCTACCCGGATACCTTCAAGGCCATGGCGGATCTTTCGATCCTGGCCATGCAGTGCGATGTGACTCGCATCATCATGTTGCAGATGAGTTGCTATCGCAACGACGCCCATTACAGCTTCCTGAACGTCAGCAACAATCACCACAATCTGTCGCACGCCGGCGGCGAGGCGGCACCCAACTCCGACTACCGCATCGTGAACCGGTGGATCGGAGATCAGCTTGGGTATCTCTTCAACACCATGGACGCGGTCAAGGAACCGACGGGTACCCTGCTCGACAACAGCATTGGCGTGTTCAACAACGACTGTGGCGACGGCAACAGCCACGATCACCGATTTCTACCCGTGCTCGTCGCCGGTGGCGCACGGGGCAAGTTTCCGACCGGTCGCCACTACGTCTTTCCCCGCAATACGCCCTGCTGCGGGCTCTACGTCACGCTGCTGAATGCAATGGGCGTCACCGTCCAGACCTTCGGGGCGAAGAACAGCGGTCCCCTAAGCCTCCCAGCCTAGCCGACCGAATCGCACCCGAATCGAACTCACGAGAGCAGGACCCCATGCAAACATCCCTCGCCCGTGTGCTCGTCTTGTCGGCTGTCACCGCGACAGCGCTCTCGGTCGCCTGTTCGGATACCGGAGGCGGCAAGGCCGGTCCAGGGAGCGGCGGCAGCGCCACCGGTAGCGGCGGCAGCGGCGGCGCTGTCGGCGCCGGCGGATCAGGTGGCGTGCCCGGCGCCGGCGGTGGTGGCTCCGGCGGGGCCGTCATCGTCGTCGACGCTGGCAGCGGCGGCAGCAACGGCGGCTCGGGCGGCGTGACGGTTCCCGACGCCGGCGGTGGCGACGGCTCCGGCACCGGCGGCGCCAGAGCGGATGGCGGGGGCGGCTCCAACGCGTGGACCGGCACCTGGGCGGCATCGCCACAAGGTTGTGGTGGCGGAGCCAACGGGCGCACGTTGCGAAATATCGTTCACACCAGCATCGGCGGCACGTCCGCGCGCGTGCGCATCTCGAACACCTTCGGCGGCGGAGCCTTGCAGATCAGAGACGTTCACGTCGCGGTGCGGACCACCGGATCCTCCATCGATGTCGCGACCGACAAGGCGCTGACGTTCAACGGCCAGCCCGAGGTCACCGTCCCGGCGCGCATGTTTGCCGAGAGCGACGGGGCCGTGTTTGACGTCAAGCCGCTGTCCGACGTGGCGATCAGCTTCTTCGTGGTGGCGAGCGGCGGCGGCACCTGCCACGCGGCGGCGTGGCAGACCAACTACTCCGTCGCCGGGAACATGGTGTCCGCCGCCACCCTGGCCGGCGCGCAGACCAGTACCAGCTGGTCATACGTGTTGAACCTGGACGTGCTCAATCCCGCCGCGGAAGGCTCGGTGGTCACCCTGGGCGCGTCCATCACGGATGGCTTCTATGCGGGCACCGACGTGAACAAGCGCTGGCCCAACTTCCTGGCGGCGCGACTGGTGATGGCCAACCGCGCGATTGGCGTGCTGAACCAAGGCATCAGCGCCGACGGCGTGGGTGGGGCGGTCGGACGATTCGACCGCGACGTGCTGTCGCAGCCCAACGTCAAATGGGTCATCTTCTCCGACAATCCCATCAACGACTTTGGCAGGTCCAGGCCGTCGGCGGATTCCGAGCTGCAGCAAATCAAGGGGATGATGGCCAAGGCCAAGGCCAAGGGGGTCAAGTTCCTCTGCTCGACGATGACCCCGTATGCGGGGGCGGAACCGGGGCGCACGCAGCTCAACGCTCTTCTTCGCGCTGTCGATAGCGGCTGCGATGGGATCGTCCCCATGGACATGGCCACCAGCGATCCCGCCAACCCAATGCGCTGGAGCGCGGCCGCCAACTCCCCCGACGGCCTGCACCCCGGCCCCTCCGGGATGGAAATGATGGCCGGCGCCGTCGATCTGGCGCTGTTCAAGTAATCGGTCCCGTTCTTAGTACGGCGACAACACGTCGAAGGCGTCGGATGCGCCGCCGAGGTCCTGCACGGTTCCGCCGCCCGGGACGTAGAGCTTGTCGCCGATACCCGCCACGCCCAGTCCGTGTCGCGGCGTCATCATGGGCGCCAGCGACACCCAGGTGTTGGCGCGCGGGCTGAACGCCTCGGTCTGGGGAAACACGCCGTTGGCGTTCAGCCCGCGATCGTTGCCCTCGCCGCCGACGGCGATGATGAGCCCGGCGGCGACGCCCGCGGACACGCCCCCGCGGCGCGTGGGCATCGGCGCGCGTTCGGACCACGACCTCGCGACCGGGTCGTAGACGTCAACACGGTTGTACAGCGTGGACGTGGTGCTCACGCTGCGGCCGCCGATGACGAAGAACAGCCCATCCGCCACCACGCCGGCGAGGTGGTTTCGTCCCACCGGCAACGGCGGCAGCTCGCCACGGCTCGAGGCCTGCCAGGTGTCCGCGGCGGTGTCGTAGATCTGCAGATCGACGCCGGCGGTGACGCCACCGCCGCGACCGCCGGCCAGGAGCACCTTGTTTCCGATCACGCCCGCCGCCCCCGCCGCGCGCGCGACCGGCAGCGCCGACTTCATCGTCCAGCGGCGATCCGGCGGCGCGGCAAGCGGGTTGTATTCGAATACGTCGCTGGTCTGGGTTCCGCCCAGCAGGTACAGCTTGTCGCCCACCCCGGCCACGTTGGGATGGTCGACACCCACCGGAAGGTTCGTGTGCGGCGTCCACACGTTGGTTTGCGGATCGTAGGCGTCGACCCGTGCGGCGGCGGGGGCGAGGCCGCCGACGACGAAGATCTGCCCGTTCACCACGGCCACGCCGTGTTCCTGACGCACGCTGGGTAGCGCCGGCAACCGTTGCCACGCGCCGCCGCCCGCGCTTGGCAACATCGCGTCCGCCGAAGGCGTGCCTTCGACCACGCCGTCGCTGATCGGCGCGGTATCGGGCGGAGGGCTTCCGTCGGCGGAGCTGGGCGTGTCCTGCGCGGGCAGGCCGTCTGTTTGCATATTGGCGCCGCGGTCCGTGCCGGGCGGCAGATCCGCTGCGCCACCGTCGCCCGCTGACGACGGTGTGTTTTGCTCTGCGTCCACCGGAAGGCGTTGTGGTGCCCTGCCGCAGGCGCCGTGAATTGACGCCAGACCGAAGGCGGCCGAGACAACGCGAATCAGCAGGGCATCGTGTCGAGACCGTCGCAGCATGGGCCAAGAATTAAGACGGTGCGACCGGCGGCAGCAGTCAGACGCTAGCTTCGGTGCCCGGCAGCGCTGCCGGCGACTTTGGCGATTGCAGCGCGGCTACGGATGGCGGGGCTTGATCATGCGGGTCTGCTCGAGCTTTGCGTCGGGGTCTTCGACCTCTGCGGCGGGCGCTGGCTCCGGCACGGGCTGAATCGAGACGAACCCTGCGCCAAGCTGCGACAGCACGGCCAGACTGCGGCGGTGCCAATCGCGGATGGACTTGAAGTGGAACGAGATCTGGTAGCGCCTGGCCATGGCCTGGACGCCTGTGATCCAGCTGACGATGGCCATCAGACACGACGAGTTGATGAACTCGAGGCCGCTGACGTCGACGTTCACCTGGGTAATGTAAATTCGGGTCGCTTCCTCGTGCACCGCGCGCAGGAAAGCGTCCATCATCGCCTTGGCAGTGAGGTCGGCGGTTCCTGAAAATCGAACGACGATCTCGGTGCCTTCGAGGAGGGCGTCGGCCTGAAACGTCGGCTGGTTGACGGGGTTGATTTGCAGGTTCGACATGGTGTGGCCTGGCACGCCGGGGGCAATGGGAACGGGCCCCATATCACCAACATGCCATCGGCTCCTGACCGCACGTTCTTGAGCAGCTCTGGCGTGGTGCTAAAGCACCCGCGGCAAGCGCCGATGTTGAGGATCGCGATGGCCCCCACCGCGCGTTGCCTGAATGTGCGTCTGCTGATGGACGTGAACCCGCTGCTGGTGTCGGTGACGCGCCGCTTTGTCGAGGAGTCGCTGGGCCGCTTCATCGACGACCGCGATCTGATCTACCGGGTCGCCATGGCCGCTCACGAACTGCTGGAGAACGCGGCCAAATATGCCGACGATCGAAACGCGGATCTGTCGGTCAGCGTCGAGGGCGGCAAGGGCGAGGGCACCATCACATTGCGGCTGTCGAATCAGACCAGCTCGGGACACCTCACCCGTTTGCGCGAGGCCTTCTCGGAGCTGGACGGCTGCTCCGACCCGATGACGTTCTACGTCAACGTCATGCGCCGCAATGCCAGGCTACCCAGTGCCTCTGGCGTCGGGCTGGCCAGGATCCTGGCCGAAGGCGAGATGAAGCTCGGTCTGACCGTCAGCGGCCAGACCGCCACCATCGTGGCGCAGACCCCCCACCGCTAGCGCCAGTAGACCCGGGTAGCGACCGCCAGGACGTCAGTCGTCCATGGCGCCGGCGTCGGGAAGTTCGGGCGCAGGCGGCGCGGGCATGTTGTTGATCCAGTCGGCGACCAGCACGTCGTTCACCTCGTCGACGACGCGGGTCGCAATTGGCGGCATCTGGTTGGCGATGCCCCGGCTGGAGATGAGCTGGTAAAGGAGGCTGGCGCCCGCGTTGCCCGCGACGATGCGCGGCCGGCCATTCCAGGTGGTGCTTTTCCCCGGCACGCCAATGGTCGTCTTCATGGTTTCAAGCTCGAGCGCCGAGGATCCATCGAGCTTGCCGGGGTCCAGCCTCAGGACCATGCCCGCCGCGTACGCCACCGCATTCGAATTGGCGTTGTGGCAGGTCGTGCCGCAATTGATGTGCAACCAGGCCAGCGGCGCGGCAGCCAGCCCGGTGCCGTCATCGCCGATGGTCAGGCTGGTGGTCGCGGGAGGGACGGTCAGCCGGTCCTGCGCAACCAGATCCTGCAAGGTCACCCCCGTGGCTCCGGCCAGCCCCAGGCTCACGTGTTCGAAGCCCAGCAGGCGATCGGTCCGTCCGCGATGACACTGCTGGCATTCGTCGGGGGTCGGGATGTGATAGCTGCCGCCCTCGGGCAAGGTGACGTCGCCGCCGGGCGAGACCGTGGCCGTCGTCTCGTCGACATCCCAGGCGTAGGTCGCTTTCACCCAGAAGTTGCCCTGGACCTTTTGCCACAGCCGGGTCTCGACCCGCCGGCCATTGCGACTGAACTCTTTCCAGGCCTTGGTCCCGACCGGGAACAGCCATTCGCTGGGGTTGGTGTTGTCGATCTTGCTGCCCGGGGGCAGATAGATCCAGCGCGCCTTGTCAGCGCCGTCTGACCAGAGTGGCACCGCGGGGGTGAAGGCTTTCACGCGATTGGCGATCTGCTTGCTGTCGATCGCTGCGTAGAGGCCCGTGCATTCGAGCGTGCGCGCGGGAATGGCGGTGTCGCCTTCGCACGCCGCGGGCAGGGGGCTGTCGGGTTCATCGAGCACCAGATCGGCGACGTCGCCCGTCGGCGCATCCTCCGCGGACGCGCCGGCTTCGGCTTGCGCGGGGATCGTGCCAGTTGATGCGTCGCCATCCCCGTTGCCCGCGCGGGCGCCGACATTGTCCCCGCAGCCCCAGAACAGCAGGGACAGAACCAGGGCGCCGCGCATGGCCCGAAGACTAGTCGGACGAAGCGCCGCCGTCGACCGGCGGTCGAGGGGCCCCACCATCACGGCCGCCCGGCATCGCGCCGCCGAAGTTGCGCGAACCCGTCTGCGGCGCGGGCGTCAAGGCGCGCAGGTAGACAATGACGCCAACTGCTTCGTCGTCGGTCATGTCCCACTTGTGGAAACCCTCCCAGACCTGCTGCGCGACGATCGTCGTGTCGAACGGGTTTCCACTTCCGGTCGGCCACATGCCGTTGAAGATGCCCTTGAGCTGGTCGTCGCTGAACCCGCCGATCTGTGTCGGCGTGTGTGAGACCGTCTTGAAGGGACCGTTGGCGGTCGGACCGTGGCAGTTCGTGCACGCGACGCGATTGACCGAGCCGCCATCAGCCACCACGCCGATACCGCCGCCCATACCAGCGCCATCGGGCCGACCGCCACCGCCCTCGGGCCGGCCGCCGCCGCCGTCGGGCGGACCGCCCATGCCACCTTCGGGCCGGCCGCCGCCGCCGCCGTCATTCCCCATTCCGTTGAAGGGACCATCACCCGCGCCGCCGTCTCGGCCCATGCGGCCCGGACGGACGAGGACCACGCCGTTGTTGTAGCGCAGGTCACCCGCGGTCCAGTCGTCGTTCACAGCCTCGGTGATGGTCAGCTTCGACATGCCGCAAACCGTCCCGGCGGTAGCGATGATGTCCACCGTGCCGGCCTTGAGGACCGTGATGAGGACGCCGCCCGAGGTGGCGTCCGCCTGCAGGCCGACCATGGCCGGGTTGGAAGCGCTCCAGGTGATCGCGCTCGGCGCGATACCGTTCACGATCGCGGGAACTTGAAACGTGTGAATGCCATCGTAGGCGGAGTACATCGGGCTAAAGGCAACCTGAATGTCGTTCTTGGCGCAGCTGCCAGCGCCCTTGCTGACGTTTCCGGGGGCGATGGGGGTGTCCGTCCCGCTTCCCAATGCGTCAGGCGTCGCGGAGGAGCCGGGATTCGATTTCGACCCGCAGCCCAGCGACGCGGCGCCCAGCAAAAGAGCGAAGGCGATGTGCGCTAGTCTCATGTTCATTTCACCCTTTTTGTGGAGCCGTTGCCGACGCGAGGAGATCGGGAGGGTATGTGAGGGAAGAGGGCAGTGGCCGTCATTGTTTCGATCGCAAGCTCCGGCCTGCCGTCCGTACAAGTGGCATGCCACGGCAGCCAGGCCCTCGCGCCTTCCCGACACCTCACATCAGGCTGCGAAATCCGCACTTCGGTGTGCGGAATCCGCAGTTGCCACGGAGGTAACGCGCCCTGTGTCCTGTCGGAAGAAGTGGCGGACCACTTGCAGTGCTTGGCCGCGAAAGGTCGACCCGTGCAAAACTGGCCGTCCAGTCGCAATGACACCCACGACAGACAGGTTCCGCCGTTCGCTGGCACGTGCAGGTCCCGTCGTCGTCGCGGTGCTTCTCGGAATCGCCATGGTTGCGTCCTCGGCTCTGTCCTACCGGGATGCCAAGGTCGCCGGCGCCGTGGTGGCGGAACGGCACGGCATTGAATTTTTCCACCGGCTGGAGAGGCTGCTGGGCAGAGGCCCGAATCGTCCCGATCCAACCTCGATTCTGCCTTCGGCGCTGGAGGCCAATCGTTCGCTGGGCCTGACGTATGTCGGGCTTTACGATCAAGGAAAGCTCGTCGCCGAGGCAGGAGAGCCCCTTCTCGCGCAATCGAAGCCTTCGGCAGGAGCGCCGTCATTCGGCCGCGGGCGCGTCAGGATGGTGCGCCCGGCGAGGTCGCGACCGCCATTCCCTGATCATGACCGGCGGTTCGGAGAGTCGCTGGCCCCCGGCGCCGAGGGACCTTCCTCCCCGTTCGAACATCGCCGGCCAGCCCCGGAGGGCTGGCGTCCGCCCGGCCCGGCTCCACCGTCGCACGAGCTGATCGTCGAGTTCATCCCCATCGGTTCCGAGGACGCCCGGCGTCGTGCGCTGACGGTGTTGCTGCTGTCGTGCGGAGCCGCCGGGCTTCTGACCATAGCCGCCTTGGTTCTGTGGTCGCGCTCTCGCCGCGCCGAACAGGTGGAGGCCCACCACGCAGCCCAGCATCACCTTGCGCAGCTGGGCGAGATGTCCGCGGTTCTGGCGCACGAGATCCGCAATCCGCTGGCGGCACTGAAGGGGCACGCGCAGCTGCTGGCGGAGAAGGTGCAGGACGCGGGGCTGAAGACGCGCGTCGACCGGGTCGTCACCGAGGCCGTTCGCCTGGAGCAGCTGACGAACGACCTGCTGGACTTCGCGCGATCGGGGACCATCCATGTCGCGCCGGTCGAGCCTAGCGAGCTCCTCGTCCGTGCGGTCGCTGCGGCGGCGACCGATCGCATTGCGGTCACGTCGCGGTCGGCCCCGCCGACGTGGCGACTCGACGCCGCGCGCATCGAACAGGTGTTGTTCAACCTGCTGGACAACGCGCTGGCCGTTACACCCGCCGCGTTGATGGTCGACGCCCAGGTCACTCGCGAAGGCGACGCCCTGGTCTATAGCTTTCGTGATCGCGGGCCGGGCGTTCCCGAGGCTGAACGGACGCGCGTCTTCGAACCGTTTCACACCACCAAACTTCGCGGGACCGGGCTAGGTCTGGCTGTCGCGAAACGAATCGTCCAGCTGCACGGCGGGCGCATCGACGTCGTCGACGCGCTGGGTGGCGGGGCGGTATTTCGTGTGTACATCCCCGGCTGAGATCCCGCAGAGTCATGACCGTGACAGCAACCGTGAGAGCCAACCTGCTTGTGGTCGACGACGAGGAGGGGGTAAGGACATTCGTTGCTGACGCTCTGACGGACGCAGGCCACACCGTCACGCAGGCCTGCGACGGCGAGGCGGCGCTGGCGCTGCTGGGCAAGACGTCGTTTCACCTGGTGCTGACCGACCTGCGGATGCCGGGCCTGGACGGACTGGCGCTGCTGCACGAGATCCGGCGTGACCACCCGGAGACCGAGGTGATCGTTTTGACCGCGCACCCGTCCGTCGCCAGCGCCGTCGAGGCAATGAAGGATGGGGCGTTCGACTATCTGCAGAAGCCGATCAGCAGCCCGGTCGAGCTGCGCATGATCGTCTCGCGCGCGCTGGAACGTCACCGCTTGCGCGCCTTGCAGGAGATCGTCGCGACGTCGTCGGAGCCGCGGCTGGGATACGGGGCGCCGGCAATGGCAGCCGTCGAGCAGGCCTTGCGCAGGGTCGCCGTCACCAGCGCGACCGTGCTGCTCCTGGGCGAGAGCGGTACCGGCAAGGAGATCGCGGCGCGCGCCGTTCACGACTGGAGCTCGCGCGCGGACCGACCATTCGTGGCGGTCAACTGCGCCGCGCTGTCGTCCGAGCTCCTGGAGAACGAGCTCTTCGGCCACGA
>DASRQT010000217.1:0-21965 GCA_035696485.1 Polyangia bacterium
TTTTATCCAGGGCGAATGGCAACCGACGCCGGCCTGGCTGATCGTTCCCGGCGTCCGCGTCGATCACTACAACTATCAATACGAGAGCGGGTCGACCCTGGCCACCAGCGTCGATCCGCGCCTGGCCGTGCGCCGCCGCCTGCGCCCGGGTCTGTTCATCAAGGCGGCCGCCGGCATCTATCATTCGCCGCCGCGGTTTCTCCTGCCCTGGCCGGGTCTCGAGGGGTTCGGGCTGCGCGAAAATGGCCTCAACCGATCGTACCAGGGTTCCGCGGGTGTTGAGGCCACGCTGCCGGGCCATCACGCTGGACAGCAAGATCTATTACAACTGGCTGGCACAGGTCACCGAGTACAACATCGAGGAGTTCAGCGGGGATCGCACCCGCCCACCCGACTCCAGGCGCGTCGGACACAGCTACGGCCTGGAGCTGATCGCGCGCCGCCGCCTAGGACACCGCCTGTTCGGCTGGTTCACGTACACGCTGGCGCGCGCGGAGAGGCGCTACCTGGAAGCCGGCTGGCGCCCGGCCGATTTCGATCAGACGCAGATCATCAACGCTATTGTCTCCTACGCGCTGGGACGGTCGTGGACGGTCTCGGGGACGTTTCACCTCAACAGCGGGCGCCCGGTGACGCCGGGCACCCTGGCCGCCGACGGCATGAATTCCGTGAAGCAGGAGATCAATCGCAACCTCGATCGCCTGCCGACGTTCTGGAGAATCGACGCACGTATTGAAAAACGCGAGGCGTTCGACACCTGGTACCTGGACTTCTACGTCGACTGGCTGAACATCTCGCTGCAGCGCGAGGTGACCGACTACACCTATCCCGTGGACCTGACATCTGGGATGGTCAAAAGGCGCAACAGCGGCGGCGTCCTGACGCTGCCAACCCTGGGATTGCGGGCGGTTTTCTAGATTCGTACAGACCTGCGCAGGCGTTTTTTTGTTTTTGTGCGCCTGCCGTGTCTATCGTTTGCCATGCAAAATTGCGCGCGTCGGACGATTTCCGCAGGTTTGATCTGTCTGGTGGCTTTCGCCGCCTGCGGCGCCGTCGAGGGTCAGCAGCAGAAGATGCCGGTCATGGTGCGCGGGGGCGGTGTCGGGATGGGCCCCATCAGCGGCGTGATCAATGTCTTTGTCGTGGACGACGACACCGAAAAGCCGATCGCCGGCGCCGCGGTGCGGGTCGGCCCGTCGGCGGCGGCCATGCCCTGCTCGGTCAACACCGACTCCACCGGGCTGGCGATCTTTGACGACAAGAGCTGCCCGCGCCTCAAGGGTCCGCAATCGGTGACGGCGTCCGCCGACACGTACGCGCCGGCCACCTGGATCGGGGTCAACGGGACCAACCTCACGATGAGCCTGCGCGCCAGTATCCGTCCCACCGTCGAGACCGCGAACGTGGAGGGGACCATCGACAAATGGGCCAGCTTGCCCGAGCCTGCGATGAACCACAGCACCCTTGCCGTGATTCTCTATTCGCAGACCCGCGACCTCGGAGATCGGGCGAACGAGATCGCGCAGGCAAAACGTTCGGTCAATGCGGGTATCCTGGGCAACATCGACATTCCCGCCAACGTCTGCGTGCGAAACCTCCTGGTCGACGACTGCAGCTGGAAGATGACGACGCGGATCGGGCGCCAGGCGCACTACGCGGTCATCCTCGATCAAGACACGAAAGGGACGCCCAACAACGACACAGACGACACCTTCAGCGTCATCGGCTGGGCGGTCAAGACGGGTCTCACGTTCAACGCCGGTCAGGCCGCCACCGGCGAGGCGTTGGCGCTGCTCACCGACGCCGAAATGACCACGCTGACCGTGGCCTTCGCCAGCGCGCCCGCAGGCCTTGACGACGTGGCGGCGTTGCCGCTGATTGATCTGGGCGACGACGGCCGTCTGGTGATCTCGACGCCGCGGCTGGAGCCGATGGCGCCAATGGCGCGCGTCCCCAAGACCACCGGACCGCTGGCCTCGGGCCGCTATGACGTCCTCGGCATCGCGCAGGATGCGAAGGACAAGAATCAACCGGCCACCTTGACCTGGTTGCGCGGCGTGAACGTCGCCAGCGCGGTGATGGTCAGCCGCTGGCTGGTACCGCCGTCGGAGCTGGCGGCCGCCGCCGGCAGCTACTCGTTCGCCCCGGTGGTGGGGGCCAACGTGCACGGCGCCGACTTCGAAGCCATCAATGGATCGCGGCTGTGGTCGGTTACGCTGTTCGACAACGTGACCTCGTTCACCTTGCCCGGGCTTTCACCTGACCCGCTGCCGGCCGGGATGGTTCGCATGAAGGTCAGCGCCATCGAGATCCCGGGTGTCGACCTGAACAACATCGCGTTCGACGATCTGGCCAACAAGCTGACCCGCTTTTCATCCAACGAGCTGGTTTTTACACGCTAAATCCGCATTTCGCGGAATTGCGCCCCAGCGCGTACTGTCAATCGCAGATGCGCGGGCGCGCGTCCTTCGATATGGTGGCGTGTCATGCCAGAGCCGCCCCACGACGACGAGGCCGAAGCGGCGCTGCGTGCCAGTGAAGCGTACACCTCGTCCGTCATCACCTCGGCGCTTGACGGCATCGTCACGTTTGATGACGAGGCCCGCATCATGGCCTTCAATCCGGCCGCCGAGCGCATGTACGGCTATCGGGCCGCGGACATTCTTGGCAAGTCGCTGCTGGAGATGCTGGTGCCGCCCTCGGGCCGCAAGCGGCAAGCGGCGAACCTCGCGCGCTGGGTAGAGACAAAACAGATCGGCGTCCTGCTTCCGCGGCAAGAGCTCGCGGGCTTGCGGGCGGATGGCTCGCGTTTTCCGATCGAGCTGACGCTGGTGCGCCCGTCCGAGCGGCCGTCGATCTACGTGGCGTTCATGCGCGATCTCACCGACATCAAGCGGATCGACGCAGAACGGCGGCGGCTGGAAGAGCAGCTACGCAACACCCAGAAGATGGACGCGGTCGGACGGCTGGCGGGCGGCGTCGCCCACGACTTCAACAACCTGCTTAGCGTCATCCTGGGATTCACCGATCTGTCGCTATCGGCGCTGGCCGCGGAGGGCGCGCCGCGCGATCCGCAGCGCGACGTCTTGCGAGACAATCTGGGCGAGGTCAGAAATGCGGCGGAGCGAGCGGTGGCGCTGGTGCGCCAGTTGCTGGCGTTCAGCCGCCGCCAGGTCTTATCGCCTCGGGTGCTGGATCCGAGGGCCCTTGTCCTCAACCTGGAACGCATCCTGGCCGGGCTGGCCGGTGAGCAGATCGAGCTCTACTTGAACCTGGACGACAAGACCGGCCGCATCAAGGCGGATGCCGGGCAGATCGAGCAGGTGGTGCTGAACCTGGCGATGAACGCGCGCGACGCGATGCCCGACGGCGGGCGGCTGCGCATCGCGACCGCAAACGTCGAGCTGCCGCTGTCACCAACCGAGGGTTCGCCGAAGCGCGGCCGCTACGTTCGCTTGACCGTCGAGGACAACGGCACCGGGATGAGCGAGGACGTCCAGGCCCACGTGTTCGAGCCTTTTTTTACCACCAAGGGGACCGGCAAGGGTCCAGGCCTCGGCCTCTCGACGGTCTACGGGATCGTCAGGCAGAGCGGCGGCCATGTCCGGTTCGAGAGCGCGCTGGGACAGGGGACCCGCTTCGAGGTCGACCTGCCGCGAATCGACGACGACGCGGCGGTGCCCGAGGCGGTCAACCCGATGCACACTCCCGTGCCGTCGGGCGAGACCATCCTGCTGGTCGAGGACGACGAAGCGGTACGGCATCTGGTTCGCCGCATCCTCGAGCAGAGCGGCTACCGCGTGATCCTGGCCCGCCACGGCGGCGAGGCCCTGGAGTTCTGCCGTCGCCTGGAGACGCACATCGATCTCATGCTGACCGACGCCGTGATGCCGGTCCTGAGCGGTCCGGAGCTGCTGCGCCGGGCGATTGCGCTGCGTCCCAACATGAAGCTGGCGCTCATGTCGGGCTACAGCGATCGCCCTGCCGTCACCGGAATCCCGTTCATCGCCAAGCCGTTCACGCCGTCGGAGCTTGAACGCCGGATCCGCGAGCTGCTCGACGGGCCCCACGATGTGCCGTCCGGCACCGGCAGGGACTGAAACCCCAAACTGTCGGTCGCCGCGCGCGCAATCACCGTCGATGCAGCGCGCGCGCCGCCTCGGCAAACGTGGCCACCGCCGCGGTCGGCCGCCGGGTCAAGGCCGGATCGCGTTCGAAGTCGATGGTGTAGAGCCCGAAACGACCACGGTACCCGTGAGACCATTCGAAGTTGTCGATCAGCGACCAGAAGATGAATCCGATGACGTTGATCCCCTCGGCGCGCGCGCGATCGACCGCGTAGATGTGCGCGCGCAGAAATTCCGGCCGAACGTCGCCGCGCCGGTCGGCCACGCCGCTCTCGGTCACCAGCAGCGGCCAGCCGTGTCCGCCATAGCGCACCAGCAGGCGGTACAGCCCCTCCGGGTAGATCTCCCAGCCCATGTCGCTATGCGCACGCCTCCCGGAGTCGGCCTCCGATCGTTCGTACAGCGTCGGGCCGGTCAGATGCCCGATCACGTGCTCGCGCGTGTAGTAGTTGACGCCCAGGTAGTCGAACGTGCCCAGCAGCGCTGGGTAGGCTTCGTTGATCTCGATGACCGTCGGCATGTTGATGCGAATGCGCCCGGTCGCGACCGCGTCGATGAAGGACTCGTTGTAAAAGCTGTCGGCGCCGCCGGCGACGATGGCGTCGACCGGATGCGCGGACGCCGGATCGAAGATACGCAGGTTCTGGGCGATCCCGATCCGCGTCGTGCGTCCGTCGCCGTCGGCATCCTGCCTGTCTTCGCGGCGTAGCGCCGCGGTCGCCAGCGCGTGACCCACCAGCAGCGCCCGCATGACCAGCGCGGCGCGCCGCGGATCCTCGACGCCGGGAGGCCACTGGCCGGCCAGATATCCTTTGGCGACGAAGACGTTGGGTTCGTTGATGGTGCACCACAGATCGACCAGATCACCGAATGCGCGGCCAGCGCGGCCGGCAAACGCGGCCAGCGCGGCCGGCGTCCCCTCCCACTCCCATCCGCCCCGGCGCGCGATCCAGGGGGGCAGCGTGAAGTGGTGCAACGTCACCATCGGCGCCACACCCGCCGCCACCAGCGCCGCGAACATCTCGCGGTAGCGCATCGCGCTGGCCACGTCCCACATCCCCTCCTCGGGCTCGAGGCGGCTCCACTCGACGCCGATCCGGTAAACGTTGGCTCCCAGCTGCCGCAGGGCTGCGACGTCTTGCGGCCATAGGTTCCACGAGTCGGCGGCGCGCGCGGCGCTGCCACCGTCGCTGACGTGGGGCGCGCCGTCGGGGTAGCGCCCCTTCTCCCAGGAGGTCCAATCGTTGTTGGTTCCGCCTTCGACTTGATGCGCGGACGTCGCCGCACCCAGCAAGAAACCGGCCGGCACCCCCTCCAGCATGCGGTGGCTGGCGATCACCTGCCGATCAAACGTGACCCGGCTGCGGCAACCGCCGCACAGCACGAGACAAGAGACGACGGCGGCCGCCGCGCTTCGCATGGCGCCAGCATGACACAGCGTCGTGCATCAGCGCGCGTCCAGCGCGTTCGCCACCGGCTGCCGCGGAAGGGCCACCAGGGTCACCTGGTTGGTCGGTACCCACTCGCGCGCGAAACCTTCCAGTGTGTTCTGGCGCCAGCCGACGGCGGGATCCAGCGTCAGGACCAGGCGTTTCGCGTGATTGAAACCGACCACGACCTCGTAGTGCGCGAGGTCCTTGGTCCGGTAAGGTTTGGCGACGCCGACCAGCACCGGTCGTCCCCGTCCCAGCTCATTCGCGAGATCCCGCAGCTGGCCGGAGATGAGATACGCGTCCAGACCCTTGGCGCGCGCCAGATCGCGCAGGTGGCCGGCGCGCAGCCCGTTGCCATCCGCTGGAAAATGCCCGCTGATCTCCTCGGGCGTCGTGGGAAGGTTCCAGAAGCCAAGGACCATCGCCAGCGCGGCGGCGCCGCAGTCCCGGTCGGTCTGCTGCGCGATGAACGGCACGTCGCGAACCAGCAACCAGCCGGGTTCGTTCGCCAGGACCGCCAGTCGATCGCTAGAAACTGTCCGTGCCGAGCCGGTGTAACAACCGGCCAGCAGGACGATCGGCGCCGCCCACAGAGCGGCGCGCGACACGCGGGACGATGACGTGATCAAAGCAACAAGAGGAGGACGATGAGCAGCACCAGCACAGCGCCGCTGCCGAAGTAGAGGTACACCGCCCCACCCTGAAACTGTTCCAGCTCGGTTGCTTGCTTCTCGCGCTCGGCGTATCCCTGGGCTTGGGTTGCGGTGCTGGCGACCGGTGCTGTCTCCACCATGGCCGCCCTGGACAGCGGCGCCGTCGCAAAGCACGGCAAGGGAGCGGTATTGACCGGCACGGCAGCGCTGACCGCCGGAGAGAACCACACCCCCAGCAATGCGACGACGACGAAACGTTGCAGGAATTTCGGCAAAATGTTCATGAGAGTCCTCCTCGAGACCAAATCCTCAACTGCATACGGTTCAAAACTAACCATGGCTGAGTCTCTGGGAAGAGCCGGTCTCGCCCCCATCCCCGGACCAAGGGTTGATAGGTATCGCTATTCGAGGGCGGTCAAGATGCCGTCCAGCTCGACCGACAGCTGATCCTGCACCTTGCGCAGGATCGCCTCGGAGATGTGCAAGCTGTCCGCGCACGCACCCACGAAGGCCGCGCCTCTTTGCGCGGTTCGCATGAGATCGCCGCCCGGAACCGCCAGGTCCGCCAGCTCCGTCGCCACCGCCGCGATCGACCAGTAAAGGCTGGCACCCATGGGCGGGCTCTGCGCGTGGTGGGTGGAGGCGAGCTGCGGGATGGCCGCGTCGAGGCTCCAGGTCGCCAGGATCTGCCCCCCCACAGCTTCATGGCGCTCGCGCACAAAGGGGATGAAGACCTTGACGTCGACGTTCGCGGCGCGCTCGCTGACGATCCAAATCAGGAACGAGGCGCCCACGTCGCGAAACAGGCCGGCCGCGTACGCGACCCCCGGATCCAGCCTGGTCGGGCTGCCGTGGTTCTCGGCCAGAAGACGCATCGCGATCGCCGAGGCCACCGAGTATCGCCACACCGAACCCAGCAGGTCCTTGAAAAGCCGCTGGTGTGGCTGATAGAACCCGCGCAGAAACACCGTCTCCAGCAAGGTCTCGACCTGCTTGAGGCCGATCCGGCCCAGCGCCGTCTTGATGTCACTGGTGCGCGAGCCGCGCAGGTAAGCCGCGCTGTTTGCGATCTTGAGAACGTCCAGCGACAGGCTCTGATCTCGCTGGATCAACTTGGCGACGTCATCCAGAGACGTCCGCGGGTCGCGCGTCGCCCGCCGCAGATCCGCCACCACCGCCGGCACCGCCGGGATCTCGATCGTCCGGCTGGCCAACCCGTCGGCGATGGTTGCCAGGGGCGGCGGCAGCGGCGGCGGCCGGCGCGTGGGCGGCGGTTCGGGGATAAAAGGCGTCACCGGCCCGGTGGCGGCGCCAGCGCCTGACGCCCGCCGGAGCGCGATGGTGACCGCACGGTTGACGGCGCCGATGAACGGTTCCGGCGCCAGCGGCTTGCGAACGAACTCGACCGCGCCGGCACGCAGCGCCTCGAAAATGCGATCACTGGTGGTCTGCGCTGATCCAACCATCACCGCCGGTGAGGTCACGTTCTTCTGCGCCAGCCGTCGCAGAAATCCCGGCGCGTCCAGGACCACCTGTTTGTCGCCGATGACCATGACGTGAAACGGGCCGGTGGTCGCCGTGTCGAACGCCAGGTCGGGGTTGCCGAATCCCTTGACGTTGAATCCCTGCCGGCGCAGCGCGCCCTCGACGGCTGCGCGTGCCGCGTCGTCCGTATCCAGCACCAAAACCGTGGCTTGGCTATCGGGCATTATCCTGTGCTTGAGTCACAGTGTATGCGGTCATGCTGACGATGGTGTCAACGTTCGCATCGCGCGGCAGGACCGTGATCGGTTTGTTGAGGCCCAGCAAGATCGGACCCACCGCCGTCGCCCCGCCCAGCGCCGCCAGGACCTTGTAGGCCGCGTTGCCCGCCGCCAGCGACGGAAAGACCAGCACGTTGGCGCCGTCCGTCAGCCGCGTAAAGGGAAACAGCTCGTGCAGCTTGCCATTGTCCAGCGCGATGTCGGCCTGGACCTCGCCATCTATCTCCAGCTCGGGCCGCTTCCGTCGCACGATCTCCACCGCCTCGGCCACGCGGATCGACTGCGGGTGCGGCGCCGACCCGAAGTTCGAAAACGAGATCATCGCGATGCGCGGCGTGACCTCGAAGGCGCGCACGGCGTCGGCGACCTGAATCGCGGTGTCAGCCAGCGTCTCGGCATCGGGTTCGATGTTGATGCTGGGATCAGCGAAGAACTTCACGTCGTTCTTCAGCAGCATCATGTACATGCTGGTCGCCCGCCGGACGTCCGGGCGGATCCCCAGGATCTGCAGCGCCGGGCGGATGGTCTCGGGATACGGCGCGGTCAGCCCGGCCACGAGGCCATCGGCTTCTCCGCGCCGCACCATCATCACGCCGAAGGTGATCCGGCGCGACATCTGGCGCGTCGCGCTGGCGGCGTTCACCCCCTTGCGGCAACGCAGGTCGAACAGCTCCCGGGCGTATGGCGCGTGCAGAAGGGAATCGGCCGGGTGAATGATCTCGACGCCCTCCAGATCCAGATCCAGCTCCTCGGCGCGCGCCCGGATCCGTTTCTCCTGACCCAGCAGCACCGGCCGCGCGATACCCTCGTCCAGGATAATCTGACAGGCGCGCAAGACCTTGATGTTGTCCCCCTCGGGAAACACAATCCGTTTCGGGGCCGTCTTCGCGCGCGCTATCATCCGCCGCATGATGGTCTGTGGCGCGCCGCCCATGCGCCGCTGCAGCCGTTCGCGATATTCGTCGAGATCCAGGCTGATGCGCGCCACGCCCGAGTCCATGGCCGCCTTCGCCACCGCCGGCGCGCACCACCACAGGACCCGCGGATCCAGAGGCTTGGGGATGATGTAGTCCGCTCCGAACCTGAATGACTCGACGCCGTACGCCTCCGAGACGCTATCGGGCACCGGCTCGTGGGCCAGCGCCGCCAGCGAATGCGCCGCTGCGACCTTCATGGTCTCGTTGATGTCGCGCGCCCGCACGTCCAGCGCGCCGCGAAAGATGTATGGGAACCCCAGCACGTTGTTGACCTGGTTTGGAAAATCCGACCGGCCCGTCGCCACGATCGCGTCCGGACGGGCCGCCTTCGCGTCGGGGTAACTGACCTCGGGATCCGGGTTGGCCAGCGCAAAGATCATCGGCCGGTCGGCCATGGTCAGCAACATCTCGCGCGTCACCAGCCCGGCCTTCGACAGTCCCAGGAAGACATCCGCGCCGCGCAAGGCGTCGGCGCGCGTGCGCGCCCCATTGTCCGCGCGAGCGAACCGCTCCTTGTACGCGTTCATTCCTTCCTTGCGCCCCTCGTAGATCACGCCCATCGAATCGATCATCGTGATGTTGCCCAACGGCACGCCGAGCTGCACGTAGAACATCGCGCACGCGATGGCCGACGCGCCGGCGCCCGACACCACGACCTTCAGATCACCAAGGCGCTTGCCGCACAGCTCAGCGCCGTTGAGCAGGGCCGCGCCCGAGATGATCGCCGTGCCGTGCTGGTCGTCGTGGAAGACAGGGATGTTCATGCGCGCGCGCAACCCGGTCTCGATCTCGAAACACTCGGGCGCCTTGAGGTCCTCGAGGTTGATGCCCCCGAACGTCGGCTCCAGGGACGCGACCGCTTCGACGAAGCTGCGCACGTCGCGCGATTGCAGCTCCAGATCGTAGACGTCGATGTCGGCGAACTTCTTGAACAGGCACGCCTTGCCCTCCATCACCGGCTTGGCCGCCAGCGGCCCGATGTTGCCCAGCCCCAGCACCGCCGTACCGTTGGTGATCACCGCGACCAGGTTGCCGCGCGCCGTGTACTCCCAGCACAGCTCCGGATCCCTGGCGATCTCCAGGCACGGCTCGGCCACCCCCGGTGAATAGGCCAGCGACAGATCCCGCTGCGTTACCAGGGGCTTGGTCGGCACCACCTCCAGCTTTCCCGGGCGGCTGCCCCGGTGGTACTCGAGCGCGTCGTTTCTGCGAATCATGCGGTCCCCCTAATATGGGACCCTCAAAGGATCCCATGCCCCCCGCGATGGAACCCGTCGAGCAAAGCTCGCCGGGTTCCCACGCGACTAGTCGGGAGACTAACTCGCCGCCTGCCCCGCCGCGAGGCCGTGCAACGCCGCCTCGGCGCTGGCCGCGCCTATCCCCGGTGGGCGGTGGACTCGGCCATTCGCGCCGCGCGCAGGCGCGACCGCTTGGCCTTCATGACGTAGCGGTAGGTCATGGTCGCCTTGGGCGGGATCACGCGGTCACCCAGGTACTTGCACGGGTTCGTGAACCGCTCGTTGATGCGCAGCTCGAAGTGCAGGTGTGGCGGCGAGACCTTGACCCCGGACCGACCGACGATCCCGATCTGATCGCCCGCTTTGACCTGATCATCAACCGCGACCGAGAACGAAGCCAGGTGCATGTAACAGGACACAACCTGCCGTTCCTCGTCGTGCGCGATGCAGACGTAGATGCCTCCGGGTCCCAACCTCCGGTAAGCCCAGCGTCCCGACTTGGCCGCCGGCACCAACCGGCGCGGGCTGCCGGGGAAGTTGATCCCCGCGAACATCACCCTGCCGTCGGCCACGGACCGCACCGGCTCGCCCAGGGCAGCCGTGAGATCGATACCGCGGTGGTGTCGGCCGTCGCTGCGATCCTCTCCTGGACCGCTGCTGGCCACCCGCGGCGAACCTTGCAGCGGCAGCACCATGGCAACGCCCAGCGACGTCGTCAGCGGCGTCTCCGCCTGGCCGACATAGTTCTCGATGAGGCGCCGGCGGGCCGTGAACACCAGATCCTCGTGTCCGCTGCTGCGGACGTCGTCGCCCCAGATGAAGTGCGCCACCCCCGTGCGGTGGGGCATACTGTGAAACTGCTCGTCCAGCTGTTTGTGGCTCTCTTCCCACATCTTGAGCAGTCGCGCGCCAATGTCGAGGCTCTGGCGAGGATCGCGCAGGTTGCGCGCCGACCACTCGGCGGCCTCGACCGGCGCCTTGGGGGCGCCCGGCTGGCGATACATGGCGGCGTCGAGGCGCAGAATCCCGATCCCCCCCTTGGTCTTCGCCTTGGGCTTGCAACCGCCCTGATAGAAGACCAGCGAGGCCATCAGGAACGGATCGACTTCGCGCGCGGCCGACACCTCGACGATGTCCTTGCCCACCGCCGCCTCGGGCGTCTCCGGCTTCAAGTTGCAAAGCCGGGTGTACGCGGCCACAAAACGGGCCGTATCCACCACCGGGGGGGCGGTCGGCTCCGCCGGCCAGGTGGCTGGGTCGCGCAGCTGGTGGGCCGGTACCGGCGACACGCCTGGACGCCGCGGCTCCCACGGTTTCTTGGCGTGCGCGCTGCCCACCGGGGCGCCAGCGCACAACACCGCGAACATCAGCGCCCAAACTACACGAGACACTCTTTACATTTATTGCACAGCCCGGGGTCCCGCTGGTAGGCCCTTGTGCGTGCCAGCGGCACTCTGCGCCGCGCCGCGCCGGCATGTCTTGGATGCATCGCGTTGGCCGGACCTTGCGGTTGCGCGATTTCCCCCGACCAATTCGCCCTTCCTGGCTTACTCTCGACGGCCTCACTGCCGGACCGCGTCGCGCTGTTACGTCTTCGCCCCCCAAGGAGAATCGATGAGGCTCACGTCCCCGCGTGTCTTTAGCCGAAGCGTCGTTTCGACCGCTGCTCTGGTGCTCGTGGCCCTCGCGTCACCGCTGGCCGCCGCCAAGCAGCCGCCCAAGGCCGCCGCGGCCGAAGAAGACGATGACGAAGCGCGCGAGTTTCGGTTCGAGTTTGGTCTCTTCGGCGGCTACCGCTGGTTCACCAAAGATCACGGCCTCGGCCGTTCACAAGGCGATCCCGAAAGCTGGTCTCCCGCCAGCTCGGTCGCGTTCGGCGCCCGCCTGTCGTTGAACTTCAACCCCTACGTCTCTGTGGAAGGGGAAGCGATCGCGATCCCGAGCCACCTGCGCGACAGAAGCAGCGAGGAACGGATCTTCGGCGGGCGCGGCCAGCTCTTGGTGCATTTCGTCGGCAGCGGACCGTTTCGACCGTTTATCACGCTGGGCTACGGCACACTGAGCTCCATCGTTCAAAGGTCAACCGCCCCGGTGGGCAACGACACCGACGGGTTCCTTCACGGCGGCCTGGGCGCCAAGATCGCTTTTGGAGCGCACGTCGGCCTGCGCCTCGAAGGGCGTATCACGGGTCCGCCGTCGTTCCTGGGCGGCCTGGTCCCCGTCGGTGATGAGCTGGGCTTCGGCGGCTGGGACTTCGAGGCGCTCGGCAGCCTCTACTTGCGGTTCGGCGAGGTCGAACGGTCGCGCCAGGTGTTCGTGGAGAAAACGGTCGAAAAGACCACCATCTCCAGCGACCCCGACGGCGACGGCATCGCCGGCGACGCCGACAAGTGCCCGAACGTCGCCGAGGACAAGGACGGTTTCCAGGACGAGGACGGCTGCCCCGATCCCGACAATGATGGTGACGGCATCCCGGACCTGCAGGACAAGTGCCCAAACAAACCCGAAAACAAGAACGGCATCGAAGATGACGATGGCTGCCCGGAGGAAGACCTCGACGGCGACGGCATCTGGGGCGCGCAGGACAAGTGCCCGAATGAACCGGAGACCAAGAACGGTTACCAGGATCAGGACGGCTGCCCTGACGAGGTGCCGCGCGCCGTGGCCCGGTTCACGGGCATCATCGAGGGGATCAACTTCAAGACTGGCTCCGCCGACATCACCGCGGCGTCCTACGGTCTCCTGGATCGGGCGGCCCAGGTCCTGACCGACTATCCGGAGGTTCGCATGGAGATCTCCGGGCACACCGACAGTCGCGGCGGCGCGGACTTCAACCGCGAGCTGTCGGCCCGGCGCGCGGAGGCCGTGAAGTCCTATCTCGTGGGTAAAGGGATCAAGTCGGATCGCCTGACGTCAATCGGCTACGGCATGGATCGCCCCATCGCCAGCAACAAGACCGACGCCGGCCGCGGGCGAAATCGACGCACGGAGTTCCGGCTGATCTCGTCGACGGGCGAAGCGGCGCCGTCATCCATCGTGCCGCCGTCCCCGACCGCCCCCATCCCACAAGGGCGGTAGCGACGGATCACCTGGGACCCTTCGAGGGTCCCAAATCAGAGGCGGCGAACGGAGCGGCGGTCGCCGTCGCGCGGTCGATCGCGCATGCGCTCGATCTCGCGCCCGACGCTGCGTTCGACGCGGTCAGCCGCCAGGTCCATCGCTGCCCGCAGGTCGTGGTGGTTCTCGTGAACCACGAGTGGGCGCATGTGGGCCAATAGCACCTCGATCCGACAGGTCTTGTCGCCGCCGCCCTTGCTACCGTTGACGTCTTCGAATCGGATGATAACCGACTGGATGTGGTCAGCGTGCTTCTCCAGCTTGGCCGCGATGTGGTCCAAAGCATACTGACGCACACCCTCGGTCAAGTCCCAATCGGGCGATCGCAACTCGACGGGGAACTGACCACGCGCCGACCCCTCCGCCACCGCCTTCATACACAGTAATCTGTGGACGAAGGCGCGGCCTGGCAAGTTGGGACCTCAAGGTTTAGCGCTTCTCTGCCGATATCTTTAATAAGAAAACGGTAATAGAAGTTACATGAAAACGGCGACGAATAAGCTGCAGTGTTTGGAGGCGCCCGAGACATTGCGCTCGGACTTCCGCGATCGCTCGGGAGAGCGCTCGCAGAAGGAGAGCACCGAGGCCAGGCGGCCAACCGAGACGCCGCCCGCCGCGTCGTTGGCTCCGCTGGTCATCTCGATTGAAACCACCGAACGTCTGAGACAGATCTTGCGCACCGAGAAACTCGCGTCAGAGTCAGATCTGTTCGCGGTGGTCAAGGATGCGCTGGCGCTGCAGTACATGCGCGGTGTCAATGAAGGCGTCGCCCAGTCTGGAAAAGATCCGCGGCGGCGATCTTCGCGGCAATCGTCGAACGTTCCTGACAGCTGGGAACAGCATCGGCGCGCGCAGCGAAAAAGCAAACTCAAAAATTATTTCGCGACCGCCATGGTGCTGCTGATGGCAGCGACGGCCATCTTCGTCATCAGCATGTTTCGCCCCTCACTGAGTGGCGACACGACCGTGAAGGTCAGCGAGATCAGCCGCTAGCGCCTCCTCAAAAATCTTCGGCGCATTCATTTTCGCCGCCGCTCGTTTCTGACGGGTGTAGCATCAAGGGCGGGTAAGGAAGGAGGGGCCGATGTTGAGAACGCGTGAGGTGAATGCGGTCAACGTCAATCAGGGGCAGGGCGATGTGGACGCAAGGGGGGAGGTTTCCATGGCTGACGGTGGTGGCGAGCGTGGCTCTGAGGGCGGGAACGGCGGTGACAGCAGCGAGATCGGGGCTGCCGAACATCTGGCCAGGCAGCTGGCGCGTGTGCGTTCCAAGTTCGGGATGGACCCCGCGGCGATGCGGCGGTCGTTCAAGGACGCGTGGGTGTCTCCCACGGTTCTCGAGGAGGACGAGGCAGAGTTCATCGACGCCGTCGCCGATTGCCTGGGTGCTGGCCTACCGCTTGAGGCCGCGCTGACCTGCTGGGACACCGGCGAGCTGGCGCGTGATGCCAGCGACGACGAGGACGAAACCACCGAGGTGACCCCGCCGTACGTCCCTCACGTCTCGATGGGACGCCGGCTGCTGGTTCGGTGATCAGGCGTTGTCGCGGCGCCGCTGCGTAGCCGCGGCGGGCGGCGGTGTAGTGTACCGGGCGTGAGACGACCGTTCGTTTTGGGCATCGCAGGCGGGACGGGGTCGGGAAAGACCACCGTCGCCGAAGGCATTGTCGCCGGCCTTCCGCCGGGTATCGCGGTGTTGATAGACCACGACGCCTACTACCGCGACCGATCGCATCTGCCGCGCGAACAGCGTCTCGGTATCAACTATGACCATCCCGAAGCCATCGAGACCGAGCTGCTGGTGGCGCACCTTGGCGCGTTGCGAGCGGGCAGCGCCGTCGAGATTCCGCAGTACGACTTCCGCGAGCACGCGCGCCGTACCGAAACGCGCCGGGTGCCGTCGTCCCCGATCATCCTGGTGGAAGGGATCCTGGTGCTGGCCGACGAGCGGCTGCGGGCGGCGATGGACCTCAAGATCTTCGTCGACACCGACGCCGACGTGCGGCTGATGCGGCGGTTGTGCCGCGACATGGAACAGCGCGGCCGAACCTTCGCCCAGGTGCAGGAGCAGTACTACGCGACGGTGCGCCCGATGCATCTGCAGTTCGTCGAGCCGTCCAAGCGCTTCGCCGATCTGATTGTTCCCGAAGGTGGTGAGAACCGCGCCGCCCTCGACGCGATCGTCGGCCGGTTGCTGCAGCTGATAGCGCCGGAATCATCCTAGCTTGTATTGCAACGGGCTCGGGTCCGCGGCAGGCTCGGGCACGTCATGAACCAGCCCGTCACCAACGTGATCGCCGGTGGCCCCGCCTTCAGCGCCGGCCGTCTCGCGAAGCGCCTGCGCAAGGTTCGGGCGCGCAACTCGGGCGTGACTGACCTGGATGCCGAGTTTGTCCACCTGATCGACGCCGATGGGGTGCTGGAGTCGGCCGCCCAGGAAACGCTGGAGAGGCTGCTGCACTATGGCCCACGCTCGGCGCGGCGTGCGACGGACGGCCGCCGGTTGCTGGTGGTGCCGCGCATCGGAACGATCTCGCCCTGGTCGTCAAAGGCGACCGACATCGCCCGCATCTGTGGGCTTGGACAGATCCGGCGGATCGAGCGCGGGATCATGTACACGATCGCGGGACAGATCACGGACGAGGCGGCGCTGCGCGCCGATCTGCACGATCGCATGACCGAGTCGATTCTCCCGCGCATCGAAGACGCCGTCCGACTGTTCGCGCGCGCGCAGCCACGACCGCTGGCGTTCGTTGATCTGTCCGGGGACGGTCAGGCGGCGCTGGAACGGGCCAACGCCACCCTCGGGCTGGCGCTGGCACCCGATGAGATCGTTTACCTGCTGGCCAGCTACCGCAGCCTCGGCCGCAACCCCACCGACGTCGAGCTGATGATGTTCGCGCAGGCCAACAGCGAGCATTGCCGGCACAAGACCTTCAACGCCGACTTCATTATCGACGGGCAGGCGCAGGAGCTGTCGCTGTTCAAGATGATCCGCCGCAGCACCGACGCGTCGCCCGCCGGGGTGTTGTCCGCGTATAGCGACAATGCCGCGGTCATCGAGGGGTTACCCGCGGGCCGGTTTTTCCCCGACCCCGAAGGCGCGGTCTATCGCTACCACCGCGAGCCCGTCGGCATCCTGCTCAAGGTCGAGACGCACAACCATCCCACCGCGATCTCGCCACACCCGGGCGCCGCGACCGGTTCGGGCGGGGAGATCCGCGACGAAGGGGCAACCGGACGCGGCGCCAAACCGAAGGCCGGTCTGACCGGTTTTTCGGTGTCCGACCTGCGCCTGCCGAACGCGATTCGCCCGTGGGAGCGCGACCACGGAAAACCGGAACGCTTCGCTTCGGCGCTGGACATCATGCTGGAAGGGCCGATCGGTGGCGCCGCCTTCAACAACGAGTTCGGGCGCCCCAACCTGTGCGGGTATTTCCGCACCTTCGAGCTGGAGGTTCCGGGCCCTGCCGGACCGGAGGTGCGCGGTTACCATAAACCGATCATGATCGCTGGCGGCTACGGCAACATCCGGGCCGGCGACGTCAAGAAGGGGGAGATCCCAGCCGGCGCGCCCATCGTGGTGCTGGGCGGGCCGGCGATGTTGATTGGCCTCGGCGGCGGCGCGGCGTCGTCGTTGACCGGTGGCAGCTCACACGAAGACCTGGATTTTGCGTCGGTGCAGCGGGACAACGCCGAGATGCAGCGGCGCTGCCAGGAGGTGATCGACCGCTGCTGGGCCATGGGCGCCGAGAATCCCATCGTTTCCATTCACGACGTCGGCGCCGGAGGGTTGTCGAACGCCTTGCCCGAACTGGTGAACGACAGCGGCCGCGGCGCCCGATTTGCGCTGCGCGCAATCCCGAACGACGAGCCGGGGATGTCGCCGCTGGAGCTGTGGAGCAATGAATCGCAGGAACGTTACGTCGTGGCGCTGCGACCCGACCGCCTGTCACAATTCCAGGCGCTGTGCGCCCGTGAACGCTGTCCACACGCGGTGCTGGGCCACGCCACGGATGACGGTCAGCTGATCGTCGACGACAGCTTCTTCGACCAGCGTCCGATCGATCTGCCGCTGTCGGTGCTGCTGGGCAAGCCTCCACGTATGACCCGTCGCGCGCAGCACCTGACGGTGGCCGCGGAACCGCTACCCACAGCAGCCATCGACATTCGTGAGGCGGCGACGCGGCTGTTACGGCTGCCGGCGGTCGCTGACAAGACGTTCCTCATCACGATTGGCGATCGCACCGTGGGCGGTCTGGTCGCGCGCGATCAGATGGTCGGTCCGTGGCAGGTGCCGGTCGCCGACGCCGCCGTCACGGCGACCAGCTTCGACGTCACCACCGGCGAGGCGCTGGCCATGGGCGAGCGCACGCCCGTGGCGCTGCTGGACGCGGCCGCCTCGGCGCGGCTGGCCATCGCAGAGGCGATCACCAACATCGTGTCGGTGCCGATCGCGCGCCTCGGCGACATCAAGCTGTCGGCCAACTGGATGGCGGCCGCGGGTCATCCTGGCGAGGACGCGCGTCTTTACGACGCGGTCCGCGCCGCCGGCGTCGAGCTTTGTCCCGCCCTGGGCATCGCCATCCCGGTCGGCAAGGACTCCATGTCGATGCGCACGGTCTGGCGGCAAGACGACGCCGAACGGAGCGTGACCGCGCCGATGTCGTTGATCATCAGCGCCTTTGCCCCGGTCACCGATGTGCGCCGCGCGCTGACGCCCGAGCTGCGCGCCGACGCCGGCGAGACCGCGCTCTTGCTGATCGACCTCGGCCGCGGGAAGAACCGCCTGGGCGCTTCGGGCCTGGCGCAGGTCTACGGTCACCTGGGTGCCGGGCCCCCCGACCTGGACGATCCGGCGCTGCTGATCGGGTTCTTTGCTGCGATCCAGGCGCTCAATGGCGCAGGCACATTGCTGGCGTACCACGACCGCAGCGACGGCGGCGTGTTTGTGACCCTGCTGGAGATGGCGTTCGCCGGGGGCCTGGGACTGGACATTGACCTCGCGCCGCTCGGGACCGATCCCGTGGCGGCGCTGTTTGCCGAAGAGCTGGGAGCCGTCATCCAGGTTCGCGCCGGCGACGTGCCCGCGGCCGAGGCCGTGTTCGCGCGTTTTGGGTTGGGCGGTTGCGTCCGCCCGATCGGACGTCCGGCCGCCGGCGAGCAAATCAGGTTCCGCCACGGAGAGACCATCACCTTCGAGGACAGCCGCGCCACCTTGCGCGGCTTGTGGTCCGAGACCACCCACGCGCTGCAGGCCCTGCGCGACGACGCCGAATCGGCCAACGAAGAACAGGCCGCGCGCGTCGACGCGGGCGCACCAGGGCTGTCGGCACATCTGACCTTCGATCTCGCCGTCGATGTGACGGCCGCGCTGGGAACCGGCGGCGACCGCCCGCGCGTCGCCATACTGCGCGAGCAAGGGGTCAACGGTCAGGTCGAGATGGCCGCCGCCTTTGATCGCGCCGGCTTCACCGCCGTCGACGTTCACATGAGCGACATCCTCGCCGGGGGCGTTGACCTCGCCAGCTTTCGCGGGCTGGCCGCGTGTGGCGGTTTCTCCTACGGCGACGTCCTTGGCGCCGGCGAGGGGTGGGCAAAGTCAATCCTGTTCAACGCCCGCACACGCGAACAGTTCGCGCGCTTCTTTGCCCGCCGCGACACCTTCTCGCTGGGCGTCTGCAACGGCTGTCAGATGATGTCCAACCTCAAGGATTTGATCCCCGGCGCCGGCCACTGGCCGCGCTTCGTTCGTAACCGCAGCGAACAGTTCGAAGCGCGCCTGGCGATGGTTCAGATCGAGCGTAGTCCCTCGCTGTTCTTCGCCGGCATGGAAGGCAGCCGCATCCCCATCGCCGTCGCCCATGGTGAGGGTCGCGCGTCGTGGGATTCGGGGGCCGGGCGCGCCGCGCTTGAACGCGAGAGGTTGGTCGCCGCGCGTTTCGTAGACGGCCATGGCCGCGAGACCGAACGCTATCCCGCCAACCCCAACGGCTCCGAGGCCGGAATCACGGCCCTGACCACGTCCGATGGCCGCGCGACCATCCTGATGCCGCATCCAGAACGGGTTTTCCGTTCGGTGCAACTGTCGTGGCGACCCTCCACGTGGGGGGAGGACAGCCCCTGGATGCGGTTTTTCCGCAATGCGCGCGCGTGGGCTGCGCGGAATGTTTCATGAGTCCACTATCGGCAACTAAATCAAGCGGAGGTAACCAATGAAAATTGGCGTGATCGGGACCGGAGTCGTGGGAAATGCTCTGGGAACCAAGCTGGCGCAGCTGGGTCACGAGGTGAAGATGGGCGCGCGGGTCGCCGGCAACGAGAAGGCGGTCGCGTGGGCCAAGGCCGCCGGGCCCAAAGCCTCCCAGGGGACCTTCGCCGAAGCGGCAGCCTTTGGCGAGCTTCTGCTCAACTGCACCGGGGGCGCCAACTCGCTCGCCGCCCTGCAGGCCGCCGGCGCCAGGAACATGTCGGGGAAGATCTTGATCGACGCGTCCAACCCGCTGGATTTCTCCCGCGGCATGCCGCCTTCGCTGACCGTCACCAACACCGATTCACTGGGTGAACAGATCCAGCGCGCCTTCCCCGAGACCAAGGTGGTCAAGGCGCTCAACACCGTCGCCAACACAGTGATGATCAACCCCGGTCTGCTGGCGGGCGACCATGATCTCTTCATTTGCGGCAACGACGCCGCCGCCAAGGCCGAGGTCACCGAGATCCTCAAGGGTTGGTTCGGCTGGAAGATCGTCATCGACGTCGGCGACATCACCTCCGCTCGCGCCACCGAAGGCGTGCTCCCGTTGTGGGTTCGCCTCTACGGCAAATTTCAGACGCCGCTCTTCAATTTCCACATCGTGCACTAGCGCCTTCGTCGCGGCTCGAGCGTTCAAGAGAAAATGACGGTTTCGGGCCGCGCCGTTCGGTCCTCGCGGCAGGCCGCTTTGAGGCGTCCGGGTAGGTCGTCAGGGAGCGTGGAGCGGCCTGCCGCTGCGGTCCGACCTTTTTCAGATTGGGATTGAAGGGAAACCCCCGGGATCGGATTGATCGGGTTGATCAGGTTGATCGGGTCGATCGGATTGATTTCGGGCTCCGAAAAAAGTCGGACCGCAGCGGCAGGCCGCCTCCGCTGCCCTGCGACCCAATGCCGACGCTACAAGGCGGCCTGCCGCGAGGACCGAACGGCGCGGCTTTCACGATCAATTTCCCGGACGCTCGACCCGCGCCGACCCTGGGTCACGCACCAAGACCAAGCGAAACGCCCCCGGGTTGCGGGGGCGTTTCCGATCACTGCCCGTTGCCGTTGCCTTGCCGTTGCCGTTGCCGTTGCCGTTGGCGATAAGAGCACTCCGGTCCCCCCAACCTCCCGCCGACCCTGCACTCCCCCGCTCGATTCCACCCCCAACCCCTTGACCGGAGTCGAATTGCAAAGCTTGTCTAGTGACTAGTCGAGTCCTACGACGTCGAGTCCTACGACGTCGAGTGCCACGACGTCGAATCCCACGACGTTCAGCTGATCGGCCAACCACTCCACGACGTCGGACATGTCCACGATGCCGACCGCCGGGCCGTTTTCCTCCACCATGGGCAGATAGCGGACATCAAAAGTCTTGAACAGGCGCAGGACGGCCGCGACGCTGTCGGTGTCGAGGCAGGACGGTGGCTCCGGCGTCATCGCCTTCCAGACGGACACCTTGGTCAGCTCCATTCCTGATGATTGCAGCGCCCTGGTGATGTCGCTTTCGGTTAACAACCCCAGAACGCTGCCGCTGCACACAACCAGCGCCGCGCAGGCGCCGCCTTCACCCATGAGCTTAGCCGCCTGCGCGACGCTGGTCTCGGGAGCGAACATGAGAGGCGCGCGCCTGCGCAGCGAGTGAATCGGTGTTGAAAAGGCCAGCTTGCGCAGGTCCTTCTCTCGCGACATCAGGCTTTCGGGTTCCAGTAGCATTCCCGGTCTCAGGGTATCGAAGTCGAACATTCACGCCTCCTGGTAAAAACCTTACAGTGAGTGTGAACGGTCTTGCCATCCGGACCAGCGACGATATTGAAACGTTCTGGTAGCTAGCGGGTGTCGACGCTCCCCAGTTTTCCGACATGCCGGATGTCCTTGCCCTTGACCATGAAGACCACCATCTCCGCCAGGTTCGTCGCGTGGTCGCCTATCCGCTCGAGATATTTCGCGATCGACTGCAGTCGGGTAGCGCGGTGGATGTTGCGAACGTCTTCCATCATGTACGTAAGCAGCTCACGAAAGATCTGCTGATAGTAGGCGTCGATGTTGACATCACGTTCGATCACGCGCTGGGCATGCTCCGGATCGCCGGCCACGAACGCATCCAGGGCGTCGTGAAGCATGCGTTGCACGTCCTCCGCCATCCGCGGCAGGTCGACGTAGGGCTTGAGCGGCGGCTCCTGATTCAGTTCGATCACGCGCTCGCAAATGTTCACGCCCAGATCACCAATGCGTTCCAGGTCGGTGACCAGCTTCAGCGCCATGGTGATGAAGCGCAGGTCCGAGGCGACCGGCTGACGGCGGGCCAGCACCTGCAGGCACAGACCGTCGATGTCCATCTCCATCTGATTGATGTTGCGGTCAAAGGCGATCATGCGCTCGGCCAGGGGCGTGTCCCGTTCGGTCAGCGCCCGGATGCTGCCGG
>DASRQT010000218.1:0-2163 GCA_035696485.1 Polyangia bacterium
CTGGTTGGCAAAATCCGGATGTTCGGGACCAAGCGCTTTCTCGAGAATTGCGATCGAGCGATCGATGTGGTTCAAAGCTTCGCTGTTGCGTCCGAGCGCCTGAAAACTCACGGCGGTATTTGCGAGCGAAAGCGCAATGTCGGGATGGTCGGCAGGCAACACACTCTCTTTGAGAGCGAGAGCCTCCTGCTGGACGCGAAGCGCATCGGCCGACCTTCCCTGCAGCTCGTAAACGCTCCCCAGATTGTTCAGCAGCCACGACTGAAGGCGCTCTCGGTGGCCCCCCAGTCTTCGAATTGCGCCATCAGCGTAACGTGCCCAGGTTTCGGCTTCCTTGTAGCGACATTGCAAATACCCAACAACCCAGACCTGGGCGGTAGCTATTTCGGCTCGCACCTCGTCATGCCGCGATACCTCGGCTGTCCAGTAGGCGTCTTCGTATGTCCGCTCTGCCAGCGCCGGCTGACCCGCGTTGTCCTGGATCGCTCCCAGAACACTCAGTGCTTCTGCCGTGAGCGGTGTATGCCCGAGGGTACGCGCTTCGTCCGCCACGACCGAGCCGATCTCCATTGCGCGCGCCCATCGTCCGGCGTCATAGAGCGCCTTCACCTGCGCCAAACGACGGCGCAGTTCTTCCACCTGTATTCGGACCTTGGGATCGTCGGGGGGGCGGACCACCATGCGAAGCAGGGCCACATCGGAGCACCGGTCGAGTGGGGGCAGTCCATGCACAGCACTGAGCGCCTTCTCGACGACCTCACCGGTGGCCTCGGTGAATACCTGCGTGAGCGCCTTGACGCCGTCCAGTCTTTCATTGAGGCACGACATGCGCAGGTCCAGCACGTCCGCAGATTGATCGCCGCGCACCTGCGTGCTTTCGCAGGTCTCGCGGTACATGCTGGCCCAAGAACCGACGTAGTCGTTCAAGGCGCGGCTGACGTTCTCGTAAACCTTTTCCGCATACGGCTTTCCCGTCCCCAGCATCGCCTTGTGGATCGCTTCCTTGCGCGCCGTCTCCGTCGGCCGCGACCCCGCCAACTCCCACACGCCCGCCAATTTATCGGGGCCGCCTTCGCACATCGATCGCTGCGCCCGCATGCTCTGGCGCACGCCAACTCCGACGATCAGTGGCAGCACCATCGCCGCCGCGACCAGCGCGATCTTCTTGCGGGCGACCGCCGGGTCTCGCTCCAGCGCGGCCAGCAGCTCCTTCATCGACGGGTAGCGCTGGCTGGCGTCGACCTTCAGGCCGCGCAGGAGGATCTTGCGGATCCAGGCCGGCACCTTGCTGTTCGCCGGCGGTTCGGAGACCTGTCCCTGCACCACGTTCGACGTCAGGCCGAATAGCGTCTTGCCGGCGAACGGCCGCTCGCCGTAGAGGCCTTCGTAAAGGGCGACGCAGAAGCTGAATTGATCGGTGCGGGCGTCGGATTGCTTGCCCAGGAATTGCTCGGGCGACATATACGCCGGCGTGCCCATCATCGAACCGGTGCGGGTCAGGTTGGCTTCGAAGGCGCTGGAGGTCACCATCGGCATGGTGTCAATCGGGCGGCCGTCGTCGAGCAGCACCTGGATCCTCGTGCTCCCAGCCGCTGGAACCACCCGGGTCCACTTCAGGTCCTCGACGTCGCGGTTTTCCGCGGGCAAGGTGTCGGGGATGATCTCGACCGGCACGGGCGCCGACACGCCGGTGATGGTACGAGTGGGCGTCGGTGTTTTGGGCGCGTCGGCCGCCTTTTCGTTCATCTGGCGCGCGAGGCCGAAATCCATGACGCGGACCTGGCCCTCCTTGTCGACCATGACGTTGTCGGGTTTGAAGTCGCGGTGGACCAGATCCTTTTCGTGCGCCGCCAGCAGGCCGCGGCCGGCGGCGAGAAAGACCCGCACCACCTCCTTCCAGGTTCGTTCCTTCGCGTGCAGCCAATAGCCGACGGTGTGGCCCTCCAGGAACTCCATCGCGATGAAGACCTGGTCTTGAAAGGTGCCGACGTCGTACACGACGACGACGTTGGGGTGCGACAGCTTCGCGATCGCTTGTGCCTCGCGCAGGATGCGCGCGCGCCCCTCGCTCTGCGAGACGCCGTTGCCAGGTTGCGCGCGCAGCAGCTTGACGGCGACCTTGCGGTCCAGCTCCGGATCGTACGCGGCGTAGACCTCGCCCAT
>DASRQT010000219.1:0-6404 GCA_035696485.1 Polyangia bacterium
CGCCGTCGACATCACCGTAGGTGGAGCCTTGATGCCAGGGTTGATCCTGGCCGGCTCGCTGAATGGCGGCTTCTTCAGCGAACCGAAGCTGACCGCAAAGTCCGGTTCCACGATCGACGGTGACGGCATCCTGCACAACCAGACGCTGAACCTGTTCGTCCTGTCGATCCTCGCCGACTTTTACCCGCACCCCGAGCGCGGCCTTCACTTCGGCGGCGCCTTCGGCTTCGGCGGGTCAGAGATCCAGGACACCAAGACCAACAGAACCAGCGCGCTGCAACCGGGTGGCGTCGCCGCCAGCTTGCACGCCGGTTATGAATGGTGGGTCGCTGACGACTGGTCGATTGGCGTGATGGCGCGGCTGACGTACATGCATCTGTCCGACTCGGTCGTGGACAGCGCCTTCGGAACGACGGTCAAGCTGACCCAGTCCGGCGTCCTGCCGACGGTGACCGCTTCCTTCACCTTCAACTAGCACCCGGAAGACGCTGCGGCGTAAGCCCGCCGGTGCTCGAACCTCAATAGGCGCAAGCACCTCGCGGCTAGACTTCCGCGCAGATCAACCGGACGAATTGATCGCCGCGACCAGCATCATTCACCGTATTCCGCTGCTGACCCGGGACCGCCGAATCCGGAAATCACGGATTGTCCCTCTCGCCTGATCCCAGGTTTCCGCGCACCTCAGCCCAGGAACGGGACCAGGTGGCGCAGGACGGCTTCCGGTTGCTCGAGGTGCGGTGAATGTCCGCACGGCAGGCGCACCAGCGTGGCCGCCGGCATGCGAGCGACAGCGGCGTTCGCGTTGGCGACCGGCAACGCCGCGTCCCGGTCGCCCCAAAGGATCAGCGTCGGCGCCGTGATCCGGGCCAGCTCTTGCCGGCGGTGGAAGACCGGGCCGAACCACGGGCACAGGCGATTGAACGCGATCCGTGCGGCAGCGCGGCCACCCCGTACGGTCAGGAGCTGGTACTCCAGCTCGGCGACACGCAGGCCGAGCGGCGTCTTCGGCCCGGGGTTGAGGCGTTCGAACATCCGCCGCCCCAGAACCCGCGCCAACCTCTCGGGACCGAGACGAAAAAAAACGCGGCTGGCAAACGTCATCTGCGGGCCCAGCCCCATGGCATCGAGAAGCACCAGTCGCGCGATTGAGACGCGCCCGCGCAGGGCCAGCTCGACCGCCACCAGGCCGCCCAGCGAGTGGCCGATCAGCGTCACGCCCGCGGACGCGCGTCGCAGCAGCAGGTCCTCGATCGGATCCACGAAGAAGCGCAGCGCGGTCTCCCCATCCGCGCCGCGGTCAACGGCGGCGGCCGGAACCCTTGCCCCGAACCCGGGCAGATCGGGGGCCAGCACGCGGTGGCGTGACTCCAGCGCCGGCAGCACCGGAAACCACATCGCGCCCGCGTGGCCACGGCCGTGCAGCAAGACCAGATCGCTAGCGTTCCGCGGCGCCATCAGCGCCCTTGCGCAACAGCACCTCCACGCGGCCCGGCTTGATCAGGTCGGGCAGACGCCCGACGCGCGCGAAGCCGAGCTTGCGGTAAAAACCCAGCGCCCGGCGATTGCCGCTGTCGGCTGAAACGTAAAGCCATCGCCGTTTCGCGAAGACGCGCGCTTCGGCCGCGGCCATCAAGGCGCGGCCGATCCCGCGACCAGCCTCGCTGGCCTTGACGGCGCAGAGCGCGACGAAACCGCCCAGCAGAACGCCGTCCTGCACCACGACGATGCCCGAGACCGGCGCGCGGGGACCGGCGCGCGCGACCCAGATCCCGCCGTTGCCGTCGCGGGACATGCGCTCGAGCCAGCTCCCCAGCGCCGCCGCGCGATAGCCGAGTCCCCGCCACGGCTCGACGGCGGCGATCCATTCGGCCTGCGCGCCGGCCACCTGCGGCGTGGCGCGCGCGATGGTCACGGCCGGCAAATCCTGGCCCCGCTAGCGATCGGGTTTGGCAAAGAACTCGGGCGACAGCGGCAGCGTGTCATCGGGATGGGCGGGCTTTTCAGGCAACGAACGCGCCGCGACCGGCGCTGGCGGTGGCGCGGCGGGCGGCGTAGCCACCGGCGGGGTCGCGGCGGGTGGTGGCGCCACCGGCGCGGTCGCGACCGGCATGCCTTTGCCGGGACCGTGTGCCGGCCCCAGTGGTTTCGGCGCGGGCGCAACAAATGCGGGTGGCTCGCTGCCGGCGGGATCTTGCGGAGCGCCCTTGGCTCCGGACGCGACCAAAAGCGGTTGTTTGCGGGCCAGAAGCTCGGACAGCGGCACGAACCGCAGGCCGCGCGCGCGCAGGCCGCGGACAATGTCAGGCAAGGCCTCGGCGGTGTTGTGGCCGCGCCCGTTGATGTGGAAGATCACGATCGAGCCCGGCTTGGTCCGGCGCAACACCTCGCGGGTCATCCGGTCCGCGGTGGTTCCCACGCTGGGATCACCGGAGACCACGTCCCACAGCACCGTCTGCAGCCGTTTTTCGCGCACGACGTCCAGGACGCGCTGGCTCCACTCACCAAACGGTGGGCGGAAGGCGACGCTCTTCTTCCCGTAGCGCGCCAGCGCCGCCTCGGTCTTGTCGATCTCGCCGGCGATTGCAACGGCGGGCATGTTGGCCATGTGCGGATGCTGGTAAGAATGACCGCCAAACTCGAACAACGCGTCCTTCGACAGTTCGAACATCACCTCCGGGTGCGCTTGCACCCAGCGGCCGGAAACGAAGATGGTGGCCGGGACGCTCTCGGCGCGCAGCACGTCGAAGATGGCGCGGTCGAAGCTGTTCGCCTGCTTCATCGTCGCGCAGGCGTCGAACGTCAGCGCAACCGCGGGCTCGCGGGTCTCGACGCGCGTGATGGGAGACGTCTGCCGAGCCGGCGGTGGCAATGACGAGGCGCCCGCAGCAGTAGCGGAAAAACCCACGGCCAGGGCAGGCAGAGCTATGAGCGCGAGATTCACGGTCCTCGAAATGGTTAAGCGTCGAGCAAGCGTCGCGTCCGGACCTAACCTAGGTCCAGCAGCATCACGATCGCATCTTCTTGGTCCTCTGCATAGTAGTTGGGCCGCACGCCGATGGCCCGAAAAGCAAACCGCCGGTATAGCCGCATCGCGGCAGCGTTCGAGCGGCGGACCTCAAGCGTGACGTAACGGCAGAGCTCTCGACGCGCAAAGTCGACCATGTGCGCCATCAGCCGCGAGGCATGCCCGCCCCGCCGCGCCTCGGGTAGCGTCGCCAGGTTCAAGACGTGAATCTCGTCCGCCACCAGCCAGTAGTTGGCGAAGGCGACCACCTCGCGCGTTATGGCATCACGCACGATATCGACGTGTGCCCAATCACGGGTCAGCTCCTCGGAGAAGACCTGGCGCGACCAGGGCGATCGGAATGAGACGCGTTCAATCTCCATGACCGCGTCCAGATCGTGGAGCCGCATCGGCTCGATCAGGAAAGACTGCGGAACCTTGTTCAGTGCCATCGCCGGTGTCGCCGCTGCTTGAAGTTATTCGCGGGGAGGCTGGTCCGCAACTGGCGCCTGCTCCTGGGCAGCCGCAGCCTGCAGAATCGCCGCCCACAGCGCCCCCGTTCCCTCGCCGGTCTCGCCCGAGACCATCAAGGGCGACGCGCGGCCGGGGCCGGGCGCGCCGAACCAGGCCCGGCAGCGCGCGCGCAGCTCCCCACGTTCGTGGGTCGAAAGCTTGTCGATCTTGGTGAAGACGACCTGCGCCGGGACGTGTTCGGTCCCCAGCCACTGGTAAAGTTGCCGTTCCTCGTCCTCCAGCCCGCGCCGCGCGTCGACCAGGATCACGAACAGGGCCAGCGTCGGGCGCGCGCGCGTGTAGCCCTCGATCAACGGCTGCCACGATTGCCGTTCCGTCCGCGACACTTTCGCGTAGCCATAACCCGGCAGATCAGCCAGGCGGATCCGTTCCACCGTCGGGGAGGGTTCGGGTAGGCGGGCCAGCACAAGGTCGAAGAACACCACCCCGCGCGTGCGACCGGGCGTCTTCGACGTGCGCGCAAGCGCCTTGCGCGCGGCCAGGCGATTGAGCAGCGTCGATTTGCCGACGTTGGAACGCCCGGCGATGGCGATCTCCGGCGCGCCGACGGCCGGCAGGCCGCGCACCTCGCGCGCCTCGGCGACGAAGTCGGCCTCCAGCACCACCGGTACCTTGTCTATCACCTCGCGACTCACGGGCTTTAAGGTAGCATTGCCTGCGTGGCGGAGCGGTTGAAGCTGATCGGGCTGACCGGCGGCATCGGTTCGGGGAAGTCGACGGTGGCGCGGATGATCGCCGAGCTGGGCGTGCCCGTGATTGACGCCGATCAGCTGGCGCGCGACGTCGTGGCGCCGGGTCAGCCCGCCAACGCTGACATCGCGCTGGCCTGGCCCGAGGTAATGAATCAGGACGGGACCATTGACCGCAAACGACTGGCCAGGGTGGTCTTCACAGATCCGGCCGCGCGCGCCCGCCTGGAGGCGATCACCCATCCGCACATTGCCGCGCTGGGCGCCGCGCGTACCGACGAGCTGCGCCGGCACGGACACAATCTGGCCTTCTATGAAGCCACGCTGCTGGTCGAGAGCGGCCGCTACAAGGATCTGGACGGCCTGGTGGTGGTCAGCACCTCGAAAGACAACCAGCTCCGCCGCACCACGGCGCGCGACGGCGCCACGGCGCTGGACGTCCAGGCCCGCATCGACGCTCAGCTTCCTTCCGAGGACAAGCTCCGGGTGGCGACGTATGTCATCAACAATGACGGGGACCTCGAGGCCACGCGCGCCCAGGTCGCGAAGCTGCTGGCCGACCTGGGCTACCGGCCGCGCTAACCGCGACCCAGCAAACGCAGGCATTTTCGTGGTTAACTCGCACCCATGATCACGGCTGGCCGATCATGCATGACGCTTCTCTGTGCCGGCGCGGGTCTGCTGCTGTCGGCCGGCATCGCGCGCGCTCAGGTCCCGGGCCCGATGGAGACGTTCATGGGCTTCGAGGGGCGGCAGTTCATGAACGGGGGCTTGCGGCTCCCCTACCGTTTCTTCAAACCGATCGGTTACGACCCGCAGAAGAAATATCCGCTGGTGCTGCTGCTTCACGGCGGCGGTGAAAAAGGGACCGACAACTACGCGCCGATCTCGCACGGCATCGGCCTGACCGGGCCCGGCACCATCTTCACCACGACCGAGAGCCAGGCCAAATGGCCGGTGTTTCTGGCGGCGCCGCAGTCGGCCGATGGATTCTGGACCGGGGCGGCGGCGGATGCCGCGGTCAAGCTGGTGGCGGCGCTGCAGACCGAATTCCCCAGCATCGACGCCCAGCGCCTGTACATCACCGGGCTGTCGCTGGGCGGGACTGGCGCCTGGGCGATCGCGCTACAGTACCCCACGATGTTCGCGGCCACCGTGCCCATGGCCGGAATGGCCGACGTCGGTCAAGCGGCGCGCATCGCGAAGGTGCCGCTGTGGGACTTTCACAGCGCGATGGACGAGATCACGAACGTCAGCGCCTCGCGACGGATGATCGCGGCGATGAAGGCAGCCGGCGGCAAGCCCTGCTACACGGAATACCCCGACGGCGCGCACCGGACCACGTTCCTGCGATCGTACCAGAACCCCGATCTGCTGCCCTGGATGTACGCGCAGCGCGCCGGCATGCCCGATCAATACGGATGCGTGGTCTCGGCGGGCGGCACGATTCCCAACGCCGTCGACGGCGGCGCGCGTGACGTCGGCGGCGGCGGCGGAATGATCACCGACGCCGGCTCTCCGGACGCGCCCAGCGGCGGTGGCAGCGGCGGCGCCTCCGGGGGGACCGGCGGCATCAGCGGGACGGGCGGTAGCGGCACCGGCGGCAGCGCCGGAGCAGGCACCGGCTCCGGTGGCGTCGGCGGCGGACCGCCCCCGGTCGACGCGGGTCCCGCCCTCGGCGCCGACGCCGGCGCGACCGGCGGCACCACGACCGGCGTCACCAGCGGCGGCGCCAGCGGCTGCGGCTGCGCCGTCGTCGACAGTCCCGCAACGACCTCATCGCTCGTCTATCTGTTCCTGCTTGCGTCCCTCGTCCTCATGCGGCGCCGCAGTCCTGCGCGTGAGCGATTGGGAACGCTTCCAAGGTCCCGAACCTGATCGCGTGAGCGAGGGACGGCTTCGCCGGCCCGAGCTCGTCGCGGGGGGCGCGGGACCCTCCCAGGGTCCCGATTCAGATGATCAATACACAGCGTCGGGGAAGCCGCGGCCGGGTTTGGCGAAGAGGTAGCCCTGGCACAGATCGCCGCCCAGGCCGACCAGCACGTCGCGCTCGTTGGCGGTCTCGATGCCCTCGGCGATGATCATGATGCGCAGCTCGGCGCACAGCGACACGATGGAGCCGACCAGCTTCTGCTTCATGGCCGATTCTTCGATGCCGCGAATCAGTGACATGTCGA
>DASRQT010000220.1:0-9027 GCA_035696485.1 Polyangia bacterium
CGTGTCCCAGAACAGACCGGGGGCGTCCACGCCCATTCGCGCCACGCCGACCACGTAGGTTCGGTAGGCGGCGATCTTGGTGTGGACGAACAGCTTGTTCGAGATCGGCACGTGCGCCGCGACGATCACGCTGCGTGCCGAGATCACGCCGTTATCCGTGATGACCCGCGCCCCGTCACCCTCGTCGACGTCGATGACGTGGGTCTGCTCGAAGATGTGGCTGCCGTCGCCGGCCAGACCTTCCGCCAGTCCCAGCAAGTAGGCGCGTGGGTGAAACTGCGCCTGATCTTCGAAGCGAAGCGCGCGCTTCACGGCAAAAGGCAGCGGCACGTCGGTCGCCAGGGCCGCGCGCATGCGCAACCTTGCCGTCGCTTCGGCCTCCACCTCCACCTCGGCGGCACCGGCGGCGGTTTCGCTGTAAAGGTACCCGGGAACGCGGGTGAAGCCGCACGAGATCCCGAGCTCGTCAATGAACGCCGCGATCTGGTCGATGGCGACCCGCTGCCCGTGCGCGGCCATGCGCGCGCGGTCCTCGCCGAAGCGCGAGATCAGCGTGTGATACCGCGTGTCCAGCGCCTCGGTCAGGTGCGCGGTGGTCTTGCTGGTCTCGCCCTTGCCGATGCGGCGCGAATCAACCAGGGCGACGGTTTTGCCGGCCCGTTTCAGCAGGCGCGCCGCCGTGACACCGGTGATTCCAGCCCCGACGATCGCGACGTCGACCGAGATGTTCCCTTCCAGCTTCGCGTAAGGTTTCGCCGGCGCGGTCTCTGACCAGACGGAGTTGGTGTAGTTCGGCATCGCCCTTTTCCCCCGATGAGCTTCGATGAGCTATCCGACAAACGTAATGCCGCACGTGCATTTGTCGACGGCCGCAGCGGTTGACTAACCCCGCCTACGTGCCCACATGTGAAGGGGATACCTATGCGACCCGAGATCGTCACGATCCTATTTGGCTTTGTCGTCCTTGCCGGGCTGCTCGCGCTCGGTTTTGCATTGCCGCGCGTCCTGGGCTCCCGATCAAGGAAACCTGCCGCGGCGCACGCGCGCGCGGCGACCGAACCCGTGGCAGACCTGGTTCCCGGGCGTGTCGGTTCAGTGGAGGATCAGGCGGCAGCGGAACGGGCGCGCGGTGGCGAACGGGCCGACCAGCTGCGCAACCTTCTGCTGTCCAAGATGAGCCACGATATCCGCACCCCGCTGAACTCGGTCATCACATTGTCGCAGCTGCTTGTCGAGGGCAACGCCGGACCGCTGGCCTTCGAGCAGCGAAAGTACCTTGAGGTCATCCATCGCAACGGCCAGACCTTGCTGGCGCTGGTCAACGACATCGTCGACCTGTCCAGCCTAGAAGCGGGGCGGCTGGAGGTCGAGCTTGCTCCCGTCGATCTGCGACCGCTTCTGCAGGCGGTCAGCGACGCCTCCCTGCCGCTGGCGCGAAGGAAGAGCCTGCCGCTGCACGTGAACGTGCCGCGCAAGCTGATCGCGGCGCGCGCCGACGAGGAAAGGCTGCGCCAGGTGCTGACCAACATCGTCGAACATGCCATCGGCCGGACCGACAACGGATACGTCGAGCTGTCGGCCGAGAGTGACGGGGCGCGCGCGATCATCCGCATCAGCGACACCGGAGCCGCCATGACAAAACAGGCGCGCGCCGCGCTGTTCGACGACTTCCTGGCCGGCCTGGGACCGTTCGCGGAGTCCGGCGAGCGCGCGGGTCCGGGGCTGGGCCTGGTCGTCGCCGGCCGACTCATCAAGCTGATGGAGGGGGAGATCACCGTCGACAGCGCGCACGGAGAAGGGACGACCTTCATCATCTCGCTGCCGCTCGCGACGGACGAAGCCGCTACCCGTCCCGTCAATGATGAGCCGGTCTCCGCCGACGCAACCGGCGGTCACGTGCTGCTCATCGAGGACGACGAGATCGAACGCCGGCGCGTGGGCGCCGCGCTCGAGCAAGCCGGCTTCGACGTCACGCTGGCCGCCTCCGGCCAGGAGGGGCTTACGCTGCTGCGCGAGGGGCACTTCGACGCCGTGGTGCTGGATCTGGTCATGCCCGGCATGAGCGGCCTCGACGTCCTGCGCGCCGCTCGCGCCGACGAGCGCCTGGCAAACACGCCCATCGTGGTTCTGTCCGCGCTGTACATGAGTAAGGGAGAACGCGACGTGCTGGGACCGGGCGTGGCCGGCGTGGTGCGGAAAGGTGAGACCACCGCCCAGGAGCTGATCACGCAGCTCCGCCTGGCGATCAAGCGTACCGGCGGCCCCCCCCACCGCGACCAGATCCGCGCCATGATGCGGCCGGCCCAGGTCCTGGTGGTCGACGACAACGCCGACAATCTGTTCGCCATCAAGCAGATCCTCGCGTCGTTGCCGGTCACCGTCGAAACCGCCACCAGCGGTCCGGAGGCGATCGAGTACTGCCGGCGGCACCGCCCCGACGTGATCATGATGGACGTCCAGCTACCCGGGTTGTCGGGCCTGGACGCCAGCCGGGCCATCCGCGAGCTGCCAGACTGCCGCGACATCCCGATCATCGCGCTGACCGCCGACGCCATGCAGGGTGACCGCGAGCGCGTGATGGCGGCGCAATGCAGCGACTACCTGGCCAAGCCGGTCCAGCCCGTGGACGTCGTCAGCGCGGTCACGCGGGCGCTTCAGATCCAGTTCCATTAGCGCGAAGGGTCGGCGCACCACAATGCGGGGCGTAACGAAGACACCAGGAGTGTGGCTGCCTCGTAACATTCATATGGACGAGCCGCATCAAAGCGGCCAAAATCCAGCCGACGGAAATATTTGTGAGTTGGCACAAGTTTTCCAGGAGGAAGTAACTCGAGGGGAGAAGGCCAACAGGGGATGTTGGGGGGCGGGCGACATTTATGACTCTAAAAGACGTAATCACATCCGCACGATGGCCGCGCAAGCTGGCGTATCCCGTGGTCGGCCTTCTGTTTGCGCTGGCGACGCCGGTCGGGCTGTTGACCCTGCAGAGCGCCCTGGCCCACAAGGCGCCCACCATCCCCTGGATCGTGGCCGAGCTGCGCGCCCAGCCGCTAGTTTACGGCTACCTGTTGCTGTCGACCCTGGTGATGATGGTCTGCTTGGGCTGGATCCTCGGTCGCAAGGAGGACCTCCTGGAAGCCATGACCGTCACCGATCCGCTGACCGGTCTCGCCAATCGGCGGCGGCTTCGGACGCAGTTCGCGGAGGAGCTCAACCGTGCGAACCGCTACGGAACGCCTCTCGCTTTGCTGCTTATCGACATGGACCGGCTCAAGCTCATCAACGATCAGGCCGGGCACGCGGCGGGGGATCGCGCGCTGGGTTTGATTGCCGAGGCGCTGCGCCGGAGCTGCCGCACCACCGACCTGGCGGCGCGCCACGGCGGCGACGAATTCGTGGTCCTGGCGGTCAACACGACCGCGACCGAGGCGCTGGCGCTGGCGCATCGTATCCGCGCCAACGTCAGGCGCGTCGGCGCCGGCCAGATCAAGGGCGACAACGGCGAGGCGTTGCGATTGTCGGTGTCGATCGGCGCCGCCGATCTGAACGCGGCGATGGCGGCGAACTTCGAAGGACTGCACGCCGCGGCCGACCATGCCCTGTACCAGGCGAAGGCCGAAGGGCGGGACCGGGTCGTGGTGGCACCGCAGCTGGTTCGAACCGGGACCCGGCTGCGACTGGTCCAGTCGTCGCTGCCGTCAAACGACCGCTAGGCCCGACGGGGATCGCCTTAACGCGACAACATGCGCTGGATGGTTGCCAGCAGCTCGTCGGGCAGGCAAGGCTTGGTGAGATAGACATCCCAGCCCAGCTTGCGATCGTTCTGCGGATCGTCGTGGCGCCGGTGCAGGTCGCGCGAATGTCCCGACATCGCCAGCACGGGGATCGATCCCGTGCGCTCGTCGCTCTTGAGCTGACGGATCGCCGTCCAGCCGTCGATCCCCGGCAGCGTCAGATCCATGACGATCACGTCGGGGCGCAGGGCAAAGGCTTTCTCCAGCGCCTGGTTCCCGTCGACGGCTTCCGCGACGCGAAAACCGCAGCCGCCCAGATACTCCGCGTACAGCTGACGGGCATCATCGAAGTCGTCCACCAAGAGCACCAGCGGCTGCTGCGCATCGGTCGCCACTTGATCCTCGCCATTGAGCATGAAAAGTACCGTCGGGACCCGACTCTGTGTGGGGATATATGACCGTTTTTGTCAGTGCGCAAGGCCGTTGCCCGTGTTACCCGTAAGGATCGCAAAAGGCCATAAATGCTGGACATACTGCTAGTCGACGACGAGCCGGACTTTCGAATGCTGGTGGGCGATGCGCTTCGCGACGCCGGTCACCGCGTCACGCTGGCCAGCAACGGCGCCGAGGGACAGACGCTGATCTCGTCGAACGTCTTCGACGTGATGATCTGCGATATCCGGCTGCCGAAGGTCGACGGCCTCACGCTCTTCCGCCGCGTGCGACAGGAGTCGCCCGGCACTGACGTGATCCTCATTACCGCGCACGCCGCCGTCTCCGACGCCGTGGCGGCGCTGAAGGAGGGTGCCTACGACTACATCACCAAGCCGTTCGACGTCGACGAGATCATCCTGCAGATGGAGCGCATCGCCGCGCAGCGCGCGCTCAAGCGCGAGCTGGAACAGGCGCGCGCCGAGCTTTCGCAGCGAAAATCGGGAAGCCCAATCATCGGGCGCAGCCCCCCGATGCTACGATTGCTTGACCGGATCGAAACCATCGCCCAGAGCGACGCCCCCGTGTTGATCACAGGCGAGAGCGGCACCGGCAAGGAGCTGGTCGCGCGTACGCTGCACGAACGCAGCACGCGCCGCGCGAAGGCATTCGTGGCGGTGAACTGCGCCGCCTTTCCCGAGACCCTTCTCGAGGCCGAGCTGTTCGGACACGAACGCGGCGCCTTCACCGGCGCGGTCAAGCGGCGCGACGGGCGTTTCAAGGCGGCCGACGGCGGCACGCTCTTGCTGGATGAGATCGCCGAGGTACCGCTGGCGGCGCAGGCGAAGCTGCTGCGCGTGTTGCAGGAGGGGACCGTCGAGCCGCTGGGCACGAACGAGTCGACCCGCGTCGACGTCCGCATCATCTCGGCCACACACCGCAACCTGCGCGAGCGGATCAAGGAGGGGCGGTTCCGCGAGGATCTCTACTATCGTCTCAACGTGCTGGACATCGAGATCCCGCCTCTGCGTGAACGGCGCGGTGACCTTCCCTTGCTGCTGCAGTACTTCCTGGGGCGCTTCACCCCGGCCGGGAAGGCGGCGCCCACGATCTCGCCGCGCGCCTGGGCCGTGCTGTCCCAGTATGGGTTTCCCGGCAACGTCCGCGAGTTTGCCCATGCCGTCGAGCACGCGGTCGTGCTGGCCAGCGGCGGTGAGATCGACCTCGAGCACCTGCCGGGCGGCATCGCCGGCACCATGGAATCGAGCAGCGGCGGCGCGGCCGCCAGTCTGCGGTCGCTGGGCAGCGCGCTCAAGGAGTTCGAGAAGGAATATCTGCTGCGCGCGCTGACCCAGGCGGGCGGCAAGAAGATGAAGGCCGCGGAGATTCTCGGGATCTCGCGCAAGAACCTCTGGGAGAAACTGCGCCTGCACGGCATCGCCGCCGAGACCGAGGCCGAAGAGTAGTCGCGCTAGAAGGTCGCGGTGAAAGCCGCGCGCACCCGCGCCATCCGGCGATCGAGCTCCGCCGCCAGGGATTGCGCATCGCGCTCCAGCGTGCGCGCCAGCGGCGTCAAGTCGGCGGGGCCGATGACCTCTTCGGGGCGGTCGCGTAGCAGGCGCAGGCGCAGCGCGACCAGGCGCAGAAACGCGTAGTCTTCACCGAGCGTGGCCGGCCAGCCCAGCGCGACCAGGCGCGCGAGCGCGGCCAGCGTCGAGGTCGTGCGCAGGCCGGGATCGGCCCCGAGGCGCAGCTGCCCCAGGGCAACCAAAAACTCGACGTCCATCAGACCCCCGGGGTCGAAGCGCAGGTGGCGCGACCCGGGCGGGACCTTGCCGCGTTCCCGTTCGACCCGCTGCCGGACCGCGCGCAGGTCGGTTCGGAACTTCTCCTCATCGATGGGCCGGTCATAGGTGATCCGGGCCAGCAGCGACTCGATCTCCCGGGACGGCACCTCGGGTGGGACCCCCGGCGATAGGGTGGTGTAAACGACGCGCGCCCGGAGCAGCGCCACCCGCTCCCATCCCGCGGCCTCGCGCAGGTGGTACCGTTCAAACGCCCTGTAGGAGGTCACCAGCATCCCCTGCTCGCCCGACGGGCGCAGACGGGTGTCGACGTCGTACAGCCTGCCCTCCTCCAGCAGCGCCTGCATCGCGCCGATCAACCGCTGCGACGCGCGCGCGTACCACTCACGGTGATCGACGCCCGTGGTGCTCTCGCCGTCTTCCGAGTAGAGGAAGACCAGATCCAGGTCTGACCCGTAGCGCATCTCGCGGGCGCCGAGGCTGCCCATGCCAAGGATGGTCAGCGCCGCGTTGGGATGTCCGTAGCGCGCGTGGAGCGGGGGCAAGACGACGGCAACGGCCTCGGCCAGGCAGACCTCCGCCAGCGCCGACAGCTGTTCGGACACCTCGGCCGGCGTGAGATTTCCCGAGACGTCTTGCAGGCCGATGCGCAGCAGCTCCTCGGCCTGAAACCGGCGCAGCGCGCGCAACGTCTCCTCGCCGTCATCTGACTCCCCTGCAGCTGGCGGCAGCCGTTCGCGGACCGCGGCGCGCAGCTCGTCCAGCGTGCGCACGCGCGCGCCCAGGTTCTCGACCACGAACTCCCACCGCTCGGGGTGCCGGATCAGCAGATCGGACAGGCGATCGCTGGTCCCGAACAGGGTCGCCAGCATGCGCAGCAGCTGCGGGTGATCGCGCAGCAGCGCCATCAACCCGACGGAGCCACGCAGGGCGACCTCGCGCAGATGCCTGAGCGCGCGGTCCGGGTCCGGTGACGCCACACTCTGCTCGATGAAGGCGATCGGAACCCGCCCGCGCGCAAGGTCCACCGTCGCCACCGCGGCCTCCAGATCACGAAAGCCCAGCGCCGCCAGCGCGGCCTCCACGTCCTCCTGCGACTGCGTCGGATCAAGCAGGCGCAGGACGGCCTGTCCGGGCCGTGGCGTCGGATCGTCGAACGTGGCGGCGATGGCCTCGACAGCCGTGCGATGTCTGGTGACGGCCGCGTCGAAGGCAGCGAGGTCGGAGTATCTCAGGCCCGTGGCCAGCCAGGCGCGGCTGTCATCGTCGGCGGGCAGCCGGTGGGTCTGGGCGCCATTTTCGATCTGCACGCGGTGCTCGAGGACGCGCCAGAAGCGATACGCCTCGGCCAGCATCTGGGCCTCGCGGTCGGTCACGAGGCCTGCCATCAGCAGCCGGTGCAGTCCGCGCATCGTCGACCGATCACGCAGATCGCGGCGTTTGCCACCGTGGAGAAGTTGCAAGGTCTGCACGACCAGCTCGACGTCGCGGATCCCGCCGGTCCCGAGCTTGACGTCGAAGCCGCCCGCGCCGGCGCCGCCATGCGCGTCCCCTTGCGCGCGGAACATCGTGCGCAGCGCCCGGATGTCCTCGACCATCTTCGGCTCGATGTGGCGTGGATAGACGAACGGGTCCAGCGCCGCCAGCAGCTCGGCGCCGAACCCCAGATCGCCGGCACACGAGCGCGCGCGCAGCAGCGCCTGACGTTCCCAGGTCCGCCCGAAGGTCTCGTAATAGCGTTCGGTGGCTGGCAAGGAATAGCAGATGGGCCCGTTGCGTCCCTCGGGGCGCAGCCGCAGGTCGACGCGGAACACCGTGCCGTCGCCGGTCTGCTCCTCGATGGCGCTGGTGATCCGCCGCGACAGCTCGCTGTAAAACCCGTGCAGGCTGACCCGCCCCGCTTCACCGGCGTCGGTCGAATAGAAGTAGCAGATGTCGACATCGGACGAGAAGTTCAGCTCCTGCCCGCCAAGCTTCCCCATCGCGATGACGACGAACTGGGGCGGCGGCCCGTCGCCCTCTTGGCTGGTGGGGGCACCGTATTCGCGGCGCAGCTCGGTGTCGCAGAACCGCCAGGCGGCCTGCAGGCACGCGTCGGCGAAGAACGACAGCTCGCGCGCGACCTCGGCCGTCGTCCCCCACCCCAGCTCCCGCGCGCCCAGCCGCAACATCTCGCGCCGCCGGACCACGCGGAGGCGCCGCTTGAAATCAGCAAAGTCCGCGGCCGGCGCCGTCTCGGCCTCGACGGCGGCAACGATCTCCTCCGGCGGCTTGGGCGAGCGCAACCACGGATCCGCCAGCAGCGCCGGCAAGGCGTCGATGTCGGCCAACAGCAGCTCGGGAAGGAAGCTGCCGCTGCCCAGGATCGCCATCAGCAGGCGGTGCGCCTCTGAAGCGCTGCCCCCGTCGTCAGGGCTGGGGACAACGCCGCCGTGCTCGACGAAACGCTGCAGCCGGACCAGGACGTCCGGACGCATCAGAAGTCGGCTTGCGCCACCGAGAACTTGTTGTTCTGACTGTCCAACACCTTGAAGGTGGGACGGACCTCGGGCGGCAACAACCCTTGCAGGTGACCCTGCTGTCCCCGCTCGAAGATGAAGAAGTGGCGCCGGCCGCGGTGATGCGTGATCCACTCTTTCAGCTTGTCGTCGGCGCCGTCCTGATCGAACACCGTGCGCTCTTCCGACGGCCCCTCGTAGATCTCGTTCTTCGTGTAGAACGTTTCGCCCCGCCAGTACATCTGGTAGGCGATCAAACGCTCCTCGGGTGACTTGCGGTTGCGGTAGTACGCCGCCACCGGCACCTTCTGCGACCAGAACGGCGCCACCTGACGCATGTACACGTCCAGCAGGAAGTACGTGAACAGCACGGCCGCCGCGCCGAGCCCCAGCAGCGACCAGCGCCGGATCTTCTTGAAGGCCAGCCCGATGGTCGTCAGGCCAAACAGCGCCGCAAAAGTGATGAGTGTCGCCGTAAAGTCCAGGCTCTCGGGCCACGGGCGCCCGCGCGGATTGTGGATGTAGTCGTACGAGAACAGCCACAGGAAGTGCTGCGAG
>DASRQT010000221.1:0-10398 GCA_035696485.1 Polyangia bacterium
CGCCTTTGCCGTCCTGGTAGAAGACGTGAATCCGGTCGCCGCGGGTGCCGTCCATGGGCGGGGCGATGTACGAGCCGTCGGGGTTGGCCTTGGTGATGACACCGTTTCCGCCGATCGTGTTGTAGACGAAAAAAGTCGCCGAGCCGGCCTTGTCGTTGGGTCCGCCCTGCGTCACCCAGACGGTTTTTTGACCGCCGTTTCCGTCCGGCACCATCTCGGGCATGAAGGTTGTGTCACCGGGAGGCGGAACCGGGATGAAGGGGGCCTTGCACGCCCATACCGCCGCCAGGCACAGCACCCCCGCCGCCAGGCGAGACCATCGTTTGCGCCACGAAGTTCGGGTCATGGGTCTTCCCTCCCGGTTAAGCAAAGCGGTACCTCTTCAGCTTCTTCTGCAGGCCAAACCGTGACAGCCCCAGCGCGTCGGCGGCCTTGGTCTGATTGTTCTCGAAACGCCCGAGGGCCTCGCGCAGCAGCGAGCGCTCGAGCCGTTCGACCCGTGGGCGCAACAGGAGACTGTCGGGATTCTCGGGCGCGGCGGCAGCGCCGTCGCCGTGCGCCGCCACCGCCGGAGACAGATCCGCCAGGGTGATGCGCTCCGGCGACAGCGCGACGGCACGCATGATCTCGTTCTCCAGCTCGCGGACGTTGCCGGGCCATCGGTAGGCGCACAGGGCGTTCAGCGCGGCGGGGTCGATCGGTTTGCGTGCGCCGCCGACGCTGTGTTTGAGCAACAGATGTTCGACGATGAGCGGGATGTCCTCGCGGCGTTCGCGCAGCGGCGGCAGAAAGATGCGGGCCACGCTCAGCCGGAAATAGAGATCCTGGCGAAACTTCCCCTCCTCGACCATGCGCGCCAGATCGCGGTTGGTGGCGGCCACGACCCGGACGTCGACCTTGCGCGTGCGCTCGCCCCCGACGCGCCGGAACTCCCCCTCCTGTAAAACCCGCAGCAGCTTGCCCTGCATGGCGGGCGACATCTCCCCGATCTCGTCGAGGAACAGCGTGCCGCCGTCGGCGACCTCGTAGAGACCTCGGGTATCGTGGTCGGCTCCGGTGAACGCGCCGCGCACGTAGCCGAACAGGGTGGATTCGAGCAGCGTCTCAGGAATGGCGGCGCAGCTCTCAGAAACGAAGGCGCGCGCGCGGCGCGGCCCGTTGAAGTGAAGCGCCCGCGCCACCAGCTCCTTGCCGGTGCCGCTTTCGCCCTGGATCACGACCGGCAGCGTGGTGTCGGTGATCCGATCCAGCAGCCTGAACAGCTCCAGCATGCGCGGCGTGCGGCCGACGATGTTGCGGTAGTCGTAGCGAACCGCCAGCGCCTCGCGGTTTTCGCGTAGCTCCTGTTTCATGCCGGTGAGCTCTTCGCGACGCGCGCCAAGCTCGACCTCTAGGCGCCGGTTCAGCGCCTCGACCTGCCGTTCGCGCCGGCGCAGCTGTGACAGCAAGCGCGCGTTCTCGAGGGCGATGGCGGCCTGCTCGGCGAAGTCCAGCACCAGATTCACGTCGTCCTGGTCGAAGGCGCCCTTGCGCAGCCGGTGGTCGACGTAGATGGTCCCGACGCTGCGTCCTTTGATGGTGAGCGGCACCGCTAGCACCGAACGGAGGTGGAGGTCGGACACCGAGACCGCCTCCTTGAACCGATCGTCGCCGGCGGCGTCGATTGTCACGATCGGTTCGCCGCCGGCCGCCGCCTGGCGGGCGATTGATCGGGACAGCGCCAGCTCCGGCGTCTCCAGGGTCCGCTGGTCGATGTTGCGCGCGACGCGCACGGACAGCTCGCCGGTCTCGTCCTCCAGCAGGATGAACCCACGCTCGGCGTCGGTCAGCTCGATGACGGTGTCGATGATGGTCTCCAGCAGGCGCGGGAGGCGCAGCTCGCTGTTGAGGCGTTTGTTGATGCGCAGGAGCCGGCGCAGGCGGTTCTCGGTGTGGGCCGCACGCAAGGCCCCGGCCGCATCCTGGGTTGCCGAGGCGTTCGCGCCGCGCAGCCAGAAGGCATCGGGATCGGACGCGAGACCGGGGCGGAACTGTTCGGGGGTGGCCATCTGTATCTCCTGAAAGAGGTGTCGCGCCTGGGCCAGACAGAGCTCGGCCGCAGGCTGGTCACCGATGTGGTCGGCAAGGCGCGCGGCGACCAGGGCGCCGCGCCAGGCCGCCGGGCGGCGCTCCTGGGCTGCGCGGTCGGCCGCCAGCCGCTGCAGGCGCTGGGCGACGTCCCGGGGCACCCAGGCGACGTCGGCTGGCGCGGCGGCACCGGCAAGAATCAAGCGCGCGCGGGCCCGTTCGACGTCGAGATCATCGGCGGCCGAGTTCTCGCCGGCGCGCATGCCGATCGCCTCGGCCAGGGTGCGCGTCGCTTCCCGGTTCAGGCCCGCCTCGCACAGCGCTTCGACGGCGCCAATCAGGGCGGCGGCAGCGGCTCCGGACTGCGACTGCGCCTGCGCCGCCGACTGTCCCTGCGGCCGCAACCGTGACGCCGCCGTCCGATAGAGCTGGGCGGCGGCGGCTGGCTGGCCGCGGCGGCGCTCCAGATCGCCCTCGACGAAGATGGCGAGGTCTTCGACCAGCGGCGCGCCGTGGGCCGCTGCCTCGTCGCGTGCGCGGGCCAGCATGCGGCGGGCCGATCCCAGCTCGCCCAGGACGACAAAAAGATTCGATGCGTTCAGCAACGCGGTTCCCAACTCCGCGGTGGAGCCGAGACGTCCGAGTTCCCGGATCGCGCGCTCCGTGGAGGACAGGGCCTCACCGTAAACGCCCTGCTCCGCCAGCAACGCGCCCAGATTCAGCGCGACGGTGGCCAAGGTGTGAACGTCGTGCGCGGCTGCGCACAGCTCGAAGGCGCGGCGGTATTGCGGCACGGCCGCCGCGATCCTGCCCCCCAGTTGATCCACAAGCCCACCCAGGTACAGCACGCGGCCAGGCCAATCGCGGCCATTCGACGTCGCCGCGCCCAGCCGCTGATGCAGCGCGCGCGCCTCGCTGTCTTGCCCCGCGTAGGCGTGCGCCAGGACGGCCGCCTCGATGGCCGCCGTGGTGGCCGCATCAATTTTCGTGTCAGCGAGCAACGGCGCCACCACCTCCAGCGTCCGCGCCATCTGGCCGGAGCTGATCAGCACCCGCGCCAGCCGGGCGCGTAGCAGCCGTACATCCACATCCACCTGCACCTTGATCCCGGCGGCGGAGTCGACCTTGGCCAACGCGGCTTCAAGAACGTGGCGAGCGCCCGCGAGATCACCGCGACGACCGAGCAGCCAGGCGCGACGTTCGGCAACGGCAGCGGCCTCTCCGGGGTTGGGGTTTTCGACCGCCCCTTGATCCAGGACCGCCAGGACCTCCAGGGCCTCGCGGTACCGACCCAGGACGCCCAGTCCGGTCACGCGCGCGACCTTGTCGGCGAAGCTCAAGACGGCAGGCGCCAGCGCCGCGGCCCGTTCCAGAAGCAGCGCCGCGCTGGCCGCATCGCGCGTCCGGGCGATATCGCGAAGGGCTTCGGCGGCAGCGGTGTCTTCCCCCAGGGCGGCCAGCGCACCGGCGCGATTCAGATTGTCCGCTGGCAAGGTGGCCACCGCGCGGGCAGCGAGGTCGCGCAGGTTCGGGTCACCCAGCGCTGCGACCACCACCTCGTGATGCACGGCGCTCGGAAGCTGTCCGCGACCGTCCGACAGCACCAGCCAGCCGGAACGACGCGCTCCATCCCACCCCGCGCCCTCCGCGACGGCGTCCAGGTTTGCGGGCCCGAGGTCGCCCGCAAACAGCGCGGCCGAGGTCACCAGACGCCGGGCTTGTGAGCCAAGGCCGGCAAAGCCCGCTTGCAGAAGAGCGCGCAGGTCGACGGTTCCGTCGGCGGCTCCCTCCACGCGAAACGGGCCCCTGTCGCCGCGACGAAGCGCCTCGACCAGGCGGCGCGCCAGCGCTGCAGCGACGGCGGCGTGCCCGCCCGAGATTCTGCCGATGGTCGCCACGGCCTCCGGTGGTGGCGACTGATCGGCCGCGCGGGCGACAAGCTCGGCGATCTCGTCAGGCCCGAGCGGTCCCAGCGTGATGGTTCGCGCAAACCGTCGCTCGATGGCGGTTGTCGCGGGAACCACGATCAGGATCCGGCCGGTTGACTCGGCGCCGGCCATGAAGGTGGCGAACGCGCGCGTCGGCGTCGGCGCGCTGTCGCCGTCGAGAACGACACACAGCGGGCGGACGGCCGCCTGCCGTTCCAGAGCATCGGCGATCTCCGCAAAGCGCGCCTCGGCGCCGGGGCTCGGTTCGGATTCCGACGGCGAACTGGCCGGTCCGGCACCGCCGGGCTCAACCTGGAGGTATCGGGCCAGCCGGTCCAGGTCGCCGCGCCACAGGGTGAACGCGGGCAAGAGGCGCGCGGCCTGGGCGATGGTGGCGTCTCTAACCGCGACGTCCATGACAGTGCGGCGGCCACATCCGCTGGGGCCGGCCAGGACCACAACCGTGGAGGGCGCTATTCCTTCCGCGAGTTGCTCGATCAAGAGCCGCAGCTCTTCCCGTTCGGCCTGACGGCCGACCAGTATCCCGGCCAGTGGATCGCCGCCGGGGAACGGCGCGCGCAGCTCGAGCTCAACGGGTGCGTCGGGGCCCGCCACGACGCGCGTGATCTCGCGCAGCAGCTCGCGGGCGCTGGTGTGGCGCTGCTCGGGCTGCGATGCCAGCAAGCGCGCGACGATGGCATCCCAGGCCTCGCCCAGGCCGCCCCGCACGCTGGACAGCAGGGGAGCGCGCGCGGACAGCATCCGCGCGACGGCATCCAGCCCGATTCCAAAGGGCGGCGCGCCGGTCCAGATCTCGAACAGCGTCGCGCCCAGCGCGAACAGGTCGCTGACCGCGCCGCACCGGCCGACCAGCGCCTCGGGCGCGGCATAGCCCAGCGTGCCGCGCGCGCCGCTGCCGGCCCCGCCATCCGGCGCCGCGAGTGCGGTCGCCGTCAGGGCCAGCCCGAAGTCGAACAGCACGGGCCGCCCGTCATCGGCGAGGCGAATGTTCGCTGGACAGATGTCGGCGTGCACGATGTCGCGTCCGTGCAGGTACGCAAGAGCATCGACCAGGTCACGCGCCACCACCTCGAAGGCTTTGCGGCGCTCCCCCGGATTTTCCACCGCCGCGATCGACGTCACCGCCGCGCCGCCGACCAGGTCCATGACCAGATACAGCAGACCGTCGTCGGACTGGCCCACGTCATGAACCCGGACGACGTTCGGGTGGGCGAGGTCCTGCAACCGCCGGAACTCACGGATCGCCGCCTGGCTGGCCGCTCGGCCCGCGCGAAACAGTTTCACCGCCCGCGTCTGGCCGGTCTGTTCATCGACGGCGACGTATGTCTGCCCGCCAGCGCCGCTTCCTATTCGTTCGCCCAGCCGATACCGGCCGCCGACACAAGCCTGTGACGGCGCGGGGCCGCCAACATAATTGGCTACGGGCACGCCCCTATAATACGGCGGTTATTTACTTTTTCTCAAGTCAACGTCAATGTTGGCAGTTCCAGACGCGTCACGTCAGGCGCAACTAGCGGGGACTACTTGGTTTGTCCGCTCTCGGCTTCCCGCCGTTCCAGCCGCGCCTTGGCTGCCGCGGCCTCGGTGCGGATCTCCTCTTCGTCGTGCGTCGCCGCGACGAACGAGAGGTAGTCGAGCGCTTCCTGGCCGCCCAGCAGGGAGACCGCCTCCAGGATTTTCCGCATCTCACGCCGGTCGCGCAACGATCGGCTCTTGGTCAGCTCGGTGACCGCGCGCCGTTCCTTCATCGCGATGAGCGCGCCCAGCGCCGCGTCCCGGGTCGCCTCGTCGGGATCGTTCAGCAGCACCAAGAGCTGCGGGATCTCCTGTCTGAGCTGCCGCTGGCCAGCGACGCGGATCGCCTCCGCGCGCAGCTCGCCGCCGTCGGCCGCCAGCGCCGCGTGCACCACCTCGGGCGCGGCCTCGCGTAGCTTGCGCGGCGCCGCCAGCCCGTCGACCAGATCGCGCGCCAGTCGGATCACCAGATTGGAGTAGAGCTCGCGCTGCGCTGCCAGCGCCTTGTCCTCGCCGTGCGAGTCGTGGCTAGGAATGACGTAGGTCTGCTCGCCCTGCCCCTGAAGATCCTCCTCGATGGCGCCGGGGACATCCGACGGGCGTGTGTCGAGGCGCATCCGGACGACGGCGCGCGCCGCGGCCTTGCTCCCGACAACGGCGCCGTCAATCGCGAACTCGCCCCTGACCCGCACCACCGGTCCCGAGCTGCCCGCGTCGCTGGCGGGAGACGGCGCGAACATCCCGGTGCCCAGGAGCCGCTGTCGCACGGCGTCCTCGATCGGGGCCAGCGACAGCTCGCCCGGCGCATTTCCCGGCGGCGTGAGATCGCGAAACGAAACCGATCCCAGCGCCGGTCGAGCTGGCGCCGTTGGGGCGCGGTTACGGCGGCATCCGCTTGCCGACGTGCCCGCCGCCAGAACCAGAGCTGCGGCGAAGACCTTGCCCGTCGGCAGGCCGCTCACGGTTGCTTGCCCGGCTGTGGGCTTGGCTGCTGGCCCAGCCGTTTGGCGAACGTCACCAGATCGTCACCGGCGCGATAGAAATCGGGGATGACGCCGACCTTGTCATAACCGGCCTTTTCATAGAACCGCACCGCCCCACCCTGCCCCTCGAGGCTTGAGGTCTCGATGCGAATCAGCCTGCCGCCGCGCGCGCGCAGGTGATCCTCGGTGGCGGCCATCAACGCCTGCCCGATGCCGCGCCCGCGGGCTTCGGCGGCGACGACGATCCAGTAGAGATCGAACGTCGTCTCGGTCATCGGCGTCTGACCGAAACAGACGTAGCCCAGAAGGTGCCGGTCGTCCTGGTCATCGCAGCCGACCAGGGCCTCGTAGGTGTTGCCCTCAGCCCGAGCGAGCGCGGCCTCGAGGAGCTCTATCGCGCACGATATCTCCTCCGGACGGAATGGGCCGCCCCTGGCGATGATTTCGACCAGCACGTCGTGATCGAGCTGCGAGGGGGATCGTATCCGCATTCGGGCGCCTCAGCATGGCCAACTCAACCAGGCGGAGGATGACGTCATGATAGCTCCACCCCCCCGCTTTGGCCGCTTTGGAGAATCCACCGGCGATATCCGACAGATCGCAGTTCGGATTGACGTCGATGACGTACGGGATGCCGCCGTTTTCGTCGGCGGCCAGGCGAATGTCCATGCGGCCATAGTCGCGCAGCTCGAGCGCGCTCCAGGCGGCGACCGCGGCGGCGGTGATGCGGGCGGCGACCTCCGGGCTCAGCCCCTGGCAACGGACCGGCTTTGTGCCGCGGTATTCGTCCGAGTCCTCGACCCATTTCCCCTCGAACGAGACGATGCGCGGGCGGTCAGCCGGCATCTCGGAAAAATCGATCTCGTAAAACGGGAACACCTCGGGCACGTCATTGGGACGCCCCAGCAGCGAGACATAGATCTCGCGGCCGTCGATGTACTGCTCGACCAGCGCCGGCTGCCGGTAGTGCGAAAGGATGTAGGTCACGCGCTGCTTCAACGCCGCACGGTCGTGGACGACCGATTCACTGCAGATTCCGACCGATGCGTCCTCGCGCGCCGGCTTGACGATCAGCGGGAACGGAAGCGTGACGGCGCTGACGTCGGGCGTGGTGAGGTAGACCGCGTCCGGGGTCGGCACGCCGCGCGCGCGCAGGATCTCCTTGGCCTTGTGCTTGTGCAGCGCCAGCGCCAGCGACAACGAGCTGGAGCCGGTGTACGCGATCCCCTCGCGCTCGAGCAGAAGTGGCAACAACGGCTCGAAGCGGTTGTCCCCTCCGATCGACTCGCAGAGGTTGAAGACCACGTCAGGCTTGAGCTCGCGGATGGCGTTGACCGCGCCGAACACGTCCTCGGTCACGCCGAGGCCGGTAGCGGCGAATCCGCGCCCAGTCAAGATTCCGATGACATTTTCCGCGATGTCCTTGATGTCCTCGCGGGCTTTGTTCTCGGGATCCGCTTCCGCGCCCTCGAAGTCCCGATTGTAGATGACGACAATGACGGGGTTCAGTTGGGGCTTCACGCTGATCTCATTCTAGTAATCCCATCCTGTATTGCAATCGGATCAATCAGTCGGAAGTTAAATCGCTCGCGCGAACGGAAGTCCGAACGAAGCAGCGAAGCAGGCGGCCACCCGATCGGCCAGCGCCTCAAGCGACGGCGTGGTTCCGGTCAGCTGCTGAATCGACGTCGTCTCCACGCCGCGCAGCCCGCAGGGAACGATCAAGCGAAAGGCGTCCAGGTCCGACGAGACGTTCAGGGCGAAGCCGTGCACGGTGATGCGGTGCTGGACGTTGACGCCGAAGGCGCAGATCTTCGCGCGCCGACCGTCACGTTCGACCCACAGTCCCGGCGCCTCGCGCCGCCAGCGCGCCGTAATTCCAAGTTCTGCCAGCAGCACCGCCAGCCCATCCGCCATGGCGCGCAGGTGTCCGACGACACCGCTGCGCAGGCGTACGACCGGGTAGCCGACCAGCTGCCCGGGGCCGTGATACGTGACGTCGCCGCCGCGAGATGCCTGGGCAACGGCCACGCCCCGGCGCGCCAGCTCACCCGAAGAAGCCAGGACGTGCGCCGGATCGGCTGACCGGCCCAATGTGATCACGGGGTCGTGCTCCACCAGCAACAGCGTTTCCGGAACGCGGCCGGCCAGCACGCCGGCGCGCAGCTCTTCCTGCAGCGCGGCGACCGGTTCGAAAGGCTGACGCCCGAGCCACATCCACCGCGCGGCTGGTGCCGGCACGGGGGACGCGGAGGTCACGTCGCCGGGTGGCGTGGAGCTATCCTTCCGCCAGCTCGGCGAAGAAGTCGGCGTCCACGAAGTCGACGCTGACCATGCTGTTGATGACGCCGATGCCATGGCGGATGCAGGTCTCCACAACTGCCTGACCGTCCGCGATCTCGAGCGGGGCGCCCGGCTGTTTCCATTCGGCGATGGCGTCGTCGGCCAGCCGACCGGCCAGCAAGAGCAACCCCTCGTCCTGGTTGCGGGCGCGAATGCCGGCGCGCAGCTCGCCGATCGCCCGCCGGCCGGCGGCAGTACCGCCCGCACGCAGCCCGACCAGGCAGCGCGAGGGACGCGAGCCGCGCCCACGCAGGGCCTCCACGTAGATGGTCCCCTCCACACGCTTGACGAAGGTGGTTGGGCCAAAACCCTCCCGCTGCAAAAGGACGCGCGCCAGCGCCTCGAACGCTGGCGCCGGCAGCTCGGCGATCCGGCGTTCCAGCGCGGCCCCGGTCCTCTCCCTCAGCGCCCGCCGCGCCTCGCCAAACACGTGCTCGGCGCGCTCCAGCTCGGTGTCGGGTGGGCGCCGCGCCAGGGCGTATAGGCCGCTGCCGGCGGCTCGCACGCGGGGGCGCTGGCCGGCGCGAAGGCGCTCGCGCGGCTCTGCCGCCAGCGCGGTCCTCATGACGCGCCAGGCTTCGTTGGGCTCGCCGTGCACCAGACGTCGGCGAACCGCTGCGTCGGCGAGCTGGCGAACGTGGACGCCACGCCCGGGCGACTGTCCGCGCAGGATCTCGATGGCGGCGTCGATCGGGGTCATGATCCGGCGGGCGCCAGGTCCTTCGCCCCCGTCACCAGCTTGCTCCCCTGCGGGAGCTCCCCCGGCCGATGGCTCCAGCGAGCCGCCGTTGTCGCCACCGGCGGATTCCCCGGCAGAAGCCCCTGCTTCGGAAGACCCGGCTTCGCCGGTACGAATCGGCGCGCCGGCGGGGCCCGCCTCTGCCCCGCGGCGGCGGCGCCGGCGGCGGCGACGGCGGCCCCCCTCTTCGAAACCTTCGCGGGGACCTTCCCCGGGCCGTCCGGGCGGGCCGAATGCCCCCGCCTCGCTCCCTCGCGACTCGCCCTCGCCGCCACCCGCTTCGCCTGCGGTCCCGGCGCCCTCGGCTTCACCTTCGTCGTCGTCGCCCTCGGCGTCGTCCTCCAGGTCGTCGTCCAGATCACCCGCCGGCGGGGCCGCGGTCGAAAAAGCTCCGTCGTCGTTACCCATGGAACGATCCTCCACGTCGGTGGCGTCGTCGCCGTCGTCACCTTCCAGAACACCGGTCTCGGCCAGCGCGGCCGCGCGCGCTGCGGCCGACAGACTGCCGCCCCCCACCTTGGGCTCGTGTTCGTCCGCACCCTCGGCGTGGTCCGCGCCCTCGCGCGATTCGCCGTTGCGGGCGCCAGGCCCGGCGCCGGCCGTGTCCGTCGCTTCGTCGGTGCGGCTGCGCCCACGGCCACCACGCCGCCGGCGACGGCGGCCGCGCTCGTCACGTGATTCGGCGTCGGCGGCTACGGCCTTTGGCTTCTCGACGCGCGTCTCCTTCTCCTCGGGCGGCATCTCCGGGTAGCGCAGCAGACCGAACACACCGGGCTTCACGCGCACAAAAGGGCTGCCGGGG